>CALXVM010000005.1 GCA_944392105.1 uncultured Clostridia bacterium
GCAATATCAGCAAATAAAGGCAATGTTCTATAACTAGACTTATTCTTTGTTCTGTCTTTACCCTCAATTTGTCTGTTATTTCCTTTGGTATTTGTTATAGTAATTGTATGTTTAACTGTTATAGTTTTATTTTCAAAATCAAAAGAATCCCATTGTAAACCTAAAACTTCACTTCTCCTTAAACCATAAAAAGCAGTAATTAAAATAATGAGTTCTAAAGAATCTCCTTTAGAGATTTCAAACAGTCTGTTTAATTCACTTTCATTATAAAAACTACTAATAAATTGACCTTTTTTAGGTCTTTGGATTTTATCTGCTGGATTACTTACAATAACATTCATTTTAAAAGCATGTTCCAAACATTTTCTTATAACAGCATGATGGTGTATTATGGTATTAGCACTAAGATTATATTTTTCCATCAATTTATTATAGAAGTTTTGAATATGAATAGGCTCTAAATCTTTTAGTTTTATAGGATTTTCTGTAAAATATTTTTTTATATGATTATTGCATATTTGTCTATAAGAAGTAAAAGTGGAATTTTCTACTGTATGCTGTATGGTTTCAAGCCAATAAAAAAGATACTCTATAAATAGAATATCAGTAGTATTACTAGTATTTGAAGTAGGTTTAGTATTAGCTAAATCTTTTAATTGTAGTTTTTTTTCAAATTCTGCTCTTATATTTTCTGCAACTATTAAGGCTTGTTTTTTGTTTCCTCGTTCTTTTAATCCAGTAGAGCGCCAAGGTTGATGTCTTTTTCCATCTTTATCATAGTATTCTAAAACAGCCTGATAAATACCATTTTTAATTTGTAAACAACTTACAGATACTTTGTTGACTTGTAAATTTTCTGTTACCAATTATAACTCCTTTCTGATGTAACAGACTATATTTAATTTACTATTGTTTTCTGTAGTAAATATAAAAATAGCCTAAACATTCTCTTTAACTAAATAATTTATAACGAATTGTTTAGGAATTTTATATTCTCTACCAACTTTTATAGATTTTATAGTCTTTTGTCGTACTAACCTATAAGCAAGAGTGATTCCTATGCCTAGCATTTCTGCTAATTGTGGTACTGTTACAATGTCTTTGTAATCAGTAAACATTACTTTGTTTAAATCAGTATTTTCCATATAATATTTACCTCCTTAAAAAAATTCACAATAGCTAAAATAAAATTTTTTACTATATATGTACTGCTTATTGCGTTGTGAGAAGGTAAAAACTCTTTTACTTGTTTCTTTTTTTAGTAAGCGTTCATACTAATTCTTCTAGGTAAATCAATAGATGCTTTAATACCTTTTTGCATAACATATTGATTTTTATTACTATCATAGCGATAAATACTAGAATTAGCTTTTTTGCAGGCATAATTGGAAAGTGGGTGAGCATTATATGAAAGTTCTAGTGCATCTTGTGCTTGAATTGCTAATAATTGTTCATACAAATTATCTTTTCTAGAACTTCTTATATAACTTTTTTGATATTCTGCTTGAAATATTTTTCGTTTTTCAGCATTAATAGATTTTCTAGAGTTTTTTTCTGTTTGATATTTTTCATCCTTCTTAATAATTTTAGAAACATATTGTTGGGTACAGTTTAATGTTTCAGCAATCTGTTTTTGTTTTAAATGCTTATTAAAATATAAATCTAAAATTTGCTCTTTCTTGTCCAAAAGATTTCCTCCTTTCATTTGGTTGTATTTTTGTTTGTCAAATTTTGAATACAAAAATCCTATGGACTTTTAGGTAAAACTTCCAAACAAAACTTGACTATAATCTATAAAAAAGATATAATAGTAATATCTTAGTTAAATGTAACAATTATAAAATGTAATAATTACTATTAATCAGTAATTACATTATAAAGTAATAATTCATAAATGTCAAGTATTACATATAAAATTTTTTAAAAAAATTTTAGGAGAGTGAAAATGAAGAAAAATAATGAAGGAAAGTTTAAAACTTTTTGGTTTAGATATGATAGTTACGAAATGAAAGAAATAGAAGAAAAACATTATATTACACCAAAAGAAAATTCTAAAGTTGTAATGTATGATCCATTTGATTTTTCAGATGATATATTAGTTGATATTTTAAATGTAGGAAGATTTGTAGAAAAAAACGATATAGAAAATGCTATTAAAAATATAATGGAATTTGTTGAAAAGTATGGATTACTAGGAGAATTAACATATTTACCATTAAATACTGATATTGTAAAGCAAAGTAAGGTTTATTTACCAGCTGGAAATTTAGTTAGTAATAGAGAAACATTACCCGCAGATGAATACATAGAGTTATTTTTAAAATGTAAAAAGAAACAAAAAGTCGTTATAAAGAAAAATACAAAAGGAGAAATTTTAGAGTTATCAGTTGAAAATGAAATGAATCCACTTGCAATTATAGATAGACCTGCAGAATATGCGGTAGTTTTTTCAAGAGCATACTCTGAATGCTTAGTTTGGATAATGCATTATGCAAGAACATTATATTTAATATTTGAGGCAATAGAAAATTATAGTAAAGCCCAAGATGCTTATACAAGACAAAGATATGATACAAGAATAAAAGAATTTAATCCATCAAAGATAGCTTGTAAAATATTAATGGGGGAAAACAAAGAAGATAAACCTGTTATAGAGTGGAATTTTAATTCTTTAAAACTTGCAATAGATACTATGTTTGCTTTAAATGAAACAAGTGAAAGAAAAACAGTAAAAATGTGTAAACATTGTGGCAAGCCGTTTTCTTCTGAAAACCTGAAAGCCGAATATTGTAGTCCACAATGTAGAAATCAGGCTAATGTTTATAAAAGTAGAGCAAAGAATAAGGAATAAATAATTTGGAGGAAAACGATGAAATTAAAAACAATAGATTTATTTGCAGGTATTGGAGGAATACGTCGTGGATTTGAAATGACAGGAAACTTTCAAAATGTTTTATCAGCAGAAATAGATAAATATGCCTGTGAAACATATGAACATTTATATGGAGAAAATCCGTATAATGATGTAACAAGTGAAGAATTCAAAAATAAAGTTGAAAATACTAATTACGATGTATTATTAGGTGGATTTCCATGCCAATCATTTTCAATAGCTGGAAAAAAAGAAGGTTTTAAGGATAAAACAAGAGGCACATTATTTTTTGATGTTGCAGATATAATAGATAGAACAAAGCCCAAAGCATTTCTTCTAGAAAATGTTGAAGGAATAATAACTCATGATAAAGGAAGAACTTTTACGACTATAGTAGAAACTCTTGTAAATGATTTGGGATATCATATGATAGGTGTTGAAGAAGGTTTAGGAGGATTTTTAGAGTTTAATAAAAATGAGATTATAAGAAACACACAGAACTTTGGACTACCACAAAAAAGATCTAGAGCTTATATGATGGGATTTAGAAAAGATTTAATACCTAATGGTTATGTATTTCCGCCATTACCTTCTAAAAAAGAGCATTATATTTATAAAAATTTATATGATTTGTTAGATAAAGATGTTGAAGATAGGTACTACTTATCGGAAAGTTATTTAGAAACTTTAAAGAGGCATAGAAGTAAGCATGAGCAAAAAGGAAATGGTTTTGGATATGTTATTGTTAATGAGGGAGAGAATCCTGTATCTAATACTATTTTAGCAACAGGTGGCTCTGGAAAAGAAAGAAATTTAATTAAACAAGAAAACTACAATCTTGGAGGAAAAATTGTAAAAAACAAAAAATCAGAATTGAATTATGATGGAATCCGTCATATGACACCGAATGAATGGGGAAAATTACAAGGATTTATAGGTTATGGTTTTAAAAAAGGAGAAGAAGAAAAATTCAGTTTTCCAAATGATGTTAGTGTAACTCAACAGTATAAATTATTTGGAAATTCTGTATCTATACCAGTAATAGAAGAAATGGCCAAATATATGTATAAAAGATTGGAGGAATTAAATGCAATTTAATAGAGGTGAATGGTCTGAACTATATGCATTACTAGAATTGTTAGATAATCAGGATCTTAATATAGTTGATGACGAATTAAATTTAATTGATAATAATACTTTTAAGGTTTTAGGCTTATATGTACAAAATAGTAATAATGAATATTATTTTGATATTAAAGATGTAAGTATTGAAGTTTTAAAAAATGATAATATTATATCAAATGTAGAAAAAGATGAAATTAAAAAATACAAAGAATTGTTATTAAATAAAATACTACATGAATTGCCAGGTAATGGAAGCTTCCCAATTGAAGAAATGAAATATATACTTCAAAAGTTAACAGAAGGAAACAAAATAAAGTCTTCTTCTCAATACAAAGAAGATATAAGTGCTAAATTAAAAGATAATAAACTTAATACTATTGTAAATAAAGTTGGATATAGTATTAAATCTAGTTTGGGTAGTCCAGCTACTTTGTTAAATGCATCAAGCAATACAAATTTTAAATATAAAATTAGTGGATTAACTGATAAAGAAATTATTACTGTTAATAAAATAAATACTAGAACGAAGTTGATTGATAGACTAAAATATATTAACGATAAAAAAGCAGATATAAAGTTCGAGAAAGTTAATAGTGATATTTTAAATCAAAATCTACAAATGATTGATTCTAGATTACCAGAAATATTAGCAGATTTATTATTATCATCATATGAAACTGGAGAAAAACATATTGATAAACTATTAAAAATAGTTGCTAATAAGAATATAGTTAAGTATGCTGGAGATACATACCAATATTATAAAAAGAAAATAGGTGATTTCTTACTTGCTGTGACTTTAGGATTAATGCCAGGAGAAATATGGGACGGAGCATATAATGTTACTGGTGGAATTATTCTTGTTGAAAGTAATGGAGAAATATTAGTACTAGATGCAATTTATTATAAAGAATATTTAGTAAGATATCTTATTAAAAATACAAAATTAGAATCTCCTAGTTCAACTAGATATAAGATGTTTGATATTTACGATAAAGATGGTTTGAAATATTTTAATTTGAATTTGCAAATCAGATTTTTAAAATAGAAAGAGATTGAATATGAAAGTTTTAACTATAAAGCAACCATATGCAAGTTTAATTGCAGAAGGAATAAAAGAATATGAATTTAGAACATGGAAAACAAATTATCGTGGTGAATTTTTAGTACATGCAGGAAAAGGTAAAAATATAGAATATATAGAGAAATTTAAAGACTTAAATTTAGAATATCCAGCTGGATTTATAATTGCCAGGGCATTTTTAGAGGAGTGTATTCTGGTAGATAATGAATTTAGAAAAGTTCTTAAGCAAAAGAATCCTATATTATATTCACATGTTATTAATGATAAAACTTGGAAAGGGTATGCATTTAAATTAACAAATGTAAAAAAAATTAATAAAATACCTGCTCAAGGTAAATTGAGCTTTTGGAACTATGAGTATAAATAAGTAATACAGTACTGCAAAAATAAAATGAAAGGGGTAATCAAAAAATGATTAAATTAAAGAATGTTGTAATTAATAAATACAAAAGTTTTTTAGAAAAGCAAGAAATAGAGATTGAAGATGGGGTTACAAGAATAGTAGGAAAAAATGAGAGTGGAAAAACTGCATTACTTGAAGCAATGGCAAAATTCAACTATTTTGATCCAAAAGATAAAACATTTACTTTTAATAGTACAAACGATTATCCAAGAGGCGAATTAAAAAGATATCAACAAGAATATCCAAATGAAGATTTTGATGTTATAACTTGCACTTTTGAATTATCTGATAATTTATTAAATCAGATTTCAGAAGACGTGGGAAAAGAAGTATTTACAAGTAAATCAATTATAGTTGCAAAAACATATAATAATATTAAAAGGTTTTATAATGTATCAACTAATACAAAAAAATTTATAGAACAGTTCTTACAAAATTACACACTAGAAGACAGTATGAAACAAGAACTCATAAAAAGTAATTCACTAGAAGAATTAGCAGAAAAATTAAAGGAAATTGAAGAACTTACAGATGCATATAAAGAGTTAAAAACAAAATATATAGATAGTCCAAAAACAGACAGCGAAGATAAATTAGTAAGTTATATTATAAGTGAATATATAATTCCTAATTTACCTGAATTTTTGTATTTTGATGAGTATTATAGTTTACCTGGTACTATTAATTTACAGAAATTTTTAAATGGACAAGTTGATGATACATTTACAAAAGAACAAAATGATATTACAAAAGCACTATTTGAATTATCAAATATTGATATAAAGAAAGTTATGGATTCAAATAATTATGAAGATTTTATTGCTGAACTAGAAGCAACTTCAAATAATATAACAGATAAATTATTAGAATATTGGACTACTAATAAAAATTTAGAAATAAACTTTGAAGTACAAACAAAAGAAAACATATCAACTAGAAATTTTGAAAAATTATTACAAATAAGAATTAAAAATACAAAACACAGAGTAACATTACCATTGAAAAATAGAAGTAAAGGATTTATATGGTTTTTCTCTTTTCTAGTTTGGTTTAGTAAAGTTCAAGAAAAGAAAAACTTAATTATACTTTTAGATGAGCCAGGACTTAATTTACACGCTGAAGCACAAGCAGACTTGTTAAAGTATATTGATAAAGAACTATTACCAAGATATCAAGTTATATATACAACACATTCACCTTTTATGATAGAGTCTGATAAATTGGACGAAGTTAGAACTGTTTATGATTCAAATGATTCAAAAGTAGGAAGTATAATATCAAATGCGTTAGAAGAAAAAGATCAAGGAACCTTATTTCCTTTGCAAGCAGCATTAGGATATAATTTGGCTCAAAACTTATATATTTCTGATAAAAATCTTTTAGTTGAAGGTGTTGCAGATTTGATGTTTTTAACAGTTATGTCCGGAATATTAAAAGAAAATAATAGAGAAGGTCTTAACGAAGATATTACAATAGTTCCTGTAGGTGGATTAGATAAAGTAGCAACATTTATATCATTACTTCGTGGAAATGAGTTAAATATGGTATGTTTACTTGATACCTTTATTGATCAAAAAGGTAAAAAGAGATTAGAAGATTTAATAAAAGATAAGATAATTAAAGAAAAACAAATTAAGTTTTTTGACCAATATATCGACAGATTGAATATTGCAGAAATTGAAGATATGTTTGAAATAGAAGAATATCTAAAATTGTTTAATGAAGAATTTTCAAAGGACTTTAAATCAATATCAAAGGAAGAAATTGATACAAATAAACCTATAATTCCTCAAATAAATCAAATTATTCAAAAGAATAGATTTAATCATTATAGACCTTCAAGATATTTGACTTCAATCTGTGCTGACAAAGATTACTTTTCAGAAGCTACACTTGATAGATTTGAAAATTTATTTAAAGATATAAACAAATTATTCAATTAGAGTATATAAGGAGCAGTGCAAACTGCTCCTTATAGTAATCGTACTTTGTTTTTCTTTTTTTCTTGTTGCTCAAACTTTTTCTTCTCTCCCTCCAATTTTTGATGTAGTTCAGATTTTCTGATTTTTTCTAATCTTAATTTAATATTATTGCAATGTTTTATTTCTTCAGCAAGTGGCGTAATCTTTTTAGAAATTTCAATAATTTCATTCTCAATATTTTTTCTTTCATCATCATTTTTAGTTCTTTTATGCTTTTTCCATAAATTTTCTCTTTCGCTTTTTAATGGGTTAATTCTGTCATAAGCTGATTTTTCATAATTAAGCAATTCTTCTTCAGTATTAATATTATTTTTGCTTAAAAAACAGACTTGTTTAGAAAATTCATCCATCTTTTTTATTGCTTGTATTAGTTCAGGGGTCATTTTAGTTATATTCGATTTTGAAAGGATTTCAGTATTTATTCCAAGTAATTTCTCGTATTGGTAAATTAAATATGAAATTGTCCCTTTAAATTGCAAATGTTTCTGTTTTTCATTATTATATCTTTCATATGATCTAGAAAATAATAAATATGGTTCTGGAGAATATGGGAATTCTGGTTGTGTTTCTAGTATTCTCTTATAAATATTTTCTTTTGAATATTTCTTTCCAAATTGCCTTTCTATTCTAGTATTTCTTTTATATGGCTCTCTTCTAATAGACAATGTGCAATTTCTATCTGTAACAATATAATCTAAATCTTTAAGTATTTGAATAAATTGCTCATAATCTTTTGCATTTGCTATTGCATAATCAATAGAATCTCGCATTAATTCTTTATATAAATCACTGGTAGCATATTTGGTATATTTATCTTCTTGTTTTAAAACATTTAATCCATATTCCTCACAAAGTCTGTCAGATGTTTTTCTCATAAGTGCATAATCTTTCTTGGTGTTGCAAAATCTTTTTCCATCTAAAAATGATACAGAGTTGAGCACAAAATGATTATGAATATTATCTGTATTTAAGTGGGTAGATACTATTACTTGAAATTTATCTCCCCATAATTCTTCTGCAAGTTGCAATCCAATTTTATGTGCTTGTTCTGCTGTAACTTCTCCTACAATAAAAGATTGTACTCCATGAAATCCTTGTATTCCTGTTGTTTTAAAAAATTGCTTTTTTACATTTTTTATTTCATTAAATGCAGTATTAGGGATACAATTTATACCTGATACATATAACTTTTGTTCGGTCTTATCTCCATTAACTGCGTAATCAATTGTAATATCTAATCTTTCACTAACTTTCCATATTTTTGTTATTGCCATATAAGCCTCCTTTCTTTTGAGGAATAATATAAACTTCTTGCATACTTAAAACTAAATCTTCTATTTGATGTAGTAATGGAGTAAATTTATCTGTATTAATATAGCCTTGATATCTATTATAAGTTCTTGCCATTTGATTTAGATTATTTGCCATTCCTCTTAATTGGGAAAGCATTTCATAAAATCTTTCGTCAGGTTGTTCTTTTAGCTCATAATCTAATATGAATTTTCTAAAAAATTCTGATTTATTTAATCCTGACTTTTTTACTTTTTCATCAAAAATTTTTTTCTCTTTTTCATTCAAAAAAATATTGATTTTTATATTACGATGTCTCATAGAATTTCATCTCACTTTCTAAAAAAATCTTATAATTTAGTTTTGTTTGAAATTAGGGTTTGGGACTTGTCCCATTCTTATAGGTATTTGTGGCGTGAGTACAAATACGTTGCTTGCATATTCAATAAATCTAAAGAGTACTCACATTCAAAATCGCTTAATATTAATTGTTGAAAGGAAAAATAAGGCACAAAATTCTGAAAAATTGTGCCTTAAAGTTATTAAATTTTATCTTAAAATTCCAATTTTTTTGAAAAAATAGTAAACCTCTTTACCACCTAAAAAGAATATTTCTTTTTCTTCTATTGATTGCATATTGTAATAAATTTGTACTAATTTTGCTAGAGCAATACACTCTTTATTTGATAAATTTCTGTTTTCAGTTTGACCTTCTAAAATCCAAACTAGATTTTCATTTTCATCTAAAATTTTATGATATTTTTCTTGAAGTTTTATATATTTTCGATTTTTCTTTCTTAAAATTCTTTTAACATCCTCTAGATATTCTTCAAACATATCTTCATATTCTTTATAAAATGATTTTATTTCTAACATAACAATTCCTCCTAAACATATATTAATTCTTTAAATATAATTTCCTCGACAGAGTGTTTTATATTGTTCATTAATCCAACCCATTTTAGTTGATCTTCTAATTTTAATTCTTCAGTAATGTTTTCTCTTTCTGCAAATTGCTTCATTAATAATTCAAATCTTTCATTTGCAATTTTATCTATTTCCACTAGATGTTTTTCTAATTTATTATCCATTAGTAAGATGGTATATTCTGCTTTTTTATGTTCTTTTAAAAACTTTAATCTCATTCGACCATATCTACCTAAATTTAAATTTTTTATATTTTGGTGAGCAACTATATTAGGAATATAGTAATCTCCTTGTTTTATATATTCAATTTTCATTAAAATCAACTCCATTTCATTTTTTATTATTTATATAAGAAACTAGAGGGAGAGAGCAGAGTGAATTAGGTGCAATAATCCCAGTATCAGAAAAAAGGATTATTACACCTAAAATCAAGAAACTGTCAGTCGGTCGCTTCGTTTTATAGGTAGTCTAGTAAGTAGAATAACTACTATAATTGCTGATAATATAATAAAAATATACTTAATTATCAATGTGCATGCTTGTCCACACTTTCTACAATTATAAATCCACACCCAAGCTTTGCCTCCCAAGAACTCTTTTATTATTGTGAGTCTATGGTTGTAAAATCTCACTCACGCATTTTGTATAAATAGACCGTTTATACGAATACGAATGAATTTTATAGCATCGGATCATTACACCTAGCACTTTTATAGAGGTACTGCATTTCTCTGTATATAAAAAGACCTCCTTAATGCTTTTACGCATTAAGGAAGTCCCTTGTGATTAGAAAATCACTTCCACGCCATTTTTAACTCTATTCAGAATTACCACGTCATAGATTCCAGTAGACATCATGATTTTGATTGCGATGTCGCTGGGTTCAACTCCAGACATAGTACCATCTTTTACAATGGTAATAATAGCGTTTTTTTGTTCTTCGGACAGTTCCTTCTTTGTTGTCAGAATGACATTGAAGGCATCAGAAGACTCAGGTTGTTCCCGTTTCTTGAAAAGTCTGCTAAAAATGCCCATAGGAAAACTCCTTTCAAATTAATACATACACCGTATGCTTAAATATATATTAACATAATTTGCTTGATTTTGCAAATTGTATCAATAGTAAATAATCTGTTACATCTAACATATCTAACAAAACATCTAACATTTTTTCAAAAAAATTGCAATAGTAATAAAAAGTATATTATACTTGTGCAAGTAATAAAAACGAAGGTGAGAGTTAGAAAATCTATATTTTTGAGCCTTGTAACAAGTGTTATTTAATACTAAAAATAAATAAGTATAAAATACATTAAAAGACTCAAAATCTGGCGGGAAACCATGTGGGTTCGAGTCCCACCATCGGTACCAATGACGTTTGTGTTCGAACTAATAGAACAGAATTGATACAAAATCAATCAGAAAATAAAATTTGGTTGATTTTTTTGCTGTGTAAAAACAATATCAAAATCATCCAAACGAAAGGATGGTGAGATAAAATTTATTGTCTCGCAAAGCCCCCCGAGTTATGATGGTACGTCATAACTCATAGGGGGTTAGGACTTATGACAGAGTCAAAGTCCTGTGTTTCGAAGGAATTTAGAGCAGAATAATAAAGACCAAGAATATAGATTTTGAGAATTATAAAATAGTGAGTGATGATTTATATAAAAATGGAATATTTTCCAACAATGATAATGAAATTGCCTAAAATAAAGAAGTAAAAAGTTATGAAAGAATCTAGAGTTGAAGATGTAATAAATATAATAAAAGATATGGATATTAAAGATAAATTGAAACTAGGAATATGCTTGACTACAAGTGATTGGGCTAATATTTTATATAATAAAACAGAAATGTATGAAAAATTTAATACTATGTTAAAAGAAGTTGATGAAGAATACAAAACTACTTTAATAAACTTTGCGAAATATAAACTTGTAATGTTTGCAATGACTAAACTTATGGAAATGGAAACGACAGAACAAAATAAAGTTGCATTGTATTTTTTTAATAACATAAGTTAGTTAAGAAAATAGCCAAAAAATAATTTTTTTATGTTTTTTATAAAATATATGATATAATTATTAAATAATAATATAATTTACAGGAGAATATAGCATGATTGAAAAACAAGAATTAGTAGATGTTTACACTGCAAATAGAATAAAAACAGGAAAAGTAATAAATCGTAGTGATAAAAATAAATTGAATGAAAACGAATATACACTAGCTGTTCATTGTTGGATTATTAATTCCAAAAAAGAAATCTTAATAACTCAAAGAAATCTTAATCTAAATCGTGGTGGAATGTGGGAAGATACTCATGGTGGTGTTAAATCAGGCGAAACAAGTATTGAAGGTATGAAGCGAGAACTAAAAGAAGAACTGGGGCTTGATATAGACGATAATGAATTAATTTTAGTTAAAACCTTAAAAAGAAAAAATGTTTTTAGAGATTGTTATATTATTTTAAAAGATATTTCAGTAGATTCTATTAATTTTAATGATAATGAAGTTATGAACTGTAAATATGTTTCTATAGAAGAATTTAAAGAGATAATAAAGAACGGTGAAAGTACATTTACAGATCTTTCGCAAACAATTTTTAGTTATATTGATATAAATAATTTAAAAAAGGAGACCAATTATGAATATTAAAATTATACATGATGCAAAACAAGCAACAGGTTTAGCTGTAATTATTGATGTGTTTAGAGCATTTACTGTTGAGCCATATCTATTTTATAACGGAGTAGAAAAATTAATACCTGTTGGAGATAAAGAAATAGCATATGATTTAAAAGAAAAAAATAAAGAATATATTTTAGTAGGAGAAAGAAATGGAATAAAATTACCTGGTTTTGATTATGGAAATTCTCCTTCACAAATTAAAAATATAGATTTTTCAAAAAGAACTGTTGTGCATACAACCAGTTGTGGTACACAAGGAATTGTTAATGCAATAAATGCAGATGAGATAATAACAGGAAGTTTAGTAAATGCCAATGCTATTGTAAAATATATTAAACAAAATAATTTTAAAGATATCTCGATTGTAAGCATGAGTAGACCTAATGAACTTCCAAGTGACGAAGATGAATTATGCGCAAGATATATAAAAAGTTTATTAGAAGATAAATTATTAGAAAATTTAGAAAATGAAATCGATAAATTAAAATTAACCAGTGGAAAGAAATTTTTTGATAGTAATAATGAAGAGAATTTTCCCAAAGAAGATTTTTACTTATGTGTAGAAATTAATAAATTTGATTTTGTTTTAAGAGTAAATAAAGCTGAAAATGGAGTGTTATATTTAGAAAAAATAGAAATATAGATAATTTTATTATTTGACATTTTTTTAATATCTGTGTATAATAAGTATAGGAAATGAATAACCGCAGTGAATGCGGTTACCACTACATATAGTTATAACAACACATTCGCAATATTGGCATAGTGGAATGTGTTGTTATTTTATTCCTTATCTATTTTTGAATTTACATATTTTATGTATAAAATCGTTAATAAGGCTACGTTTATTGTTGATGATACCATTAAGGCATAGATTAAAAAAAGTATAAAACCCATAAACACCACCTCACTTTCTGATAACCAAAGTTATCTAGTGCAGTGGCAACACATATCTACTACTATGTTCATTTCCTATGTCAGTTAGTATAACATACAATTTACAATAGAACAATACAAAAAACAAATTTTCGCAAAAAAGATTTTTTTACCATAAGATTTTTTGTTAAATAATCTGGTAATCTATATATAGCTTGATTGATATTTGTATCAATCATTAAAGGTGTGAAAAAAGTTGTAGATATCTACGTTGTTCGTACCAAAAAAAGTGGCTTTTGCCACTTTTTTAAAATATATTATTTAAAATCGTTATATAATTTTATTAATTATTCTGCTTTGTAAAATAAGTACTATTGCCAGCATTCATATTAGCTATATTTAAAATATCATTATCCAAATAAAAACCAAAATAAGGAACCTCCACAGTATTTGTTAATGTATTTTGACCATCAATTATACATTTATTATTTGTTAGCACAATACACAAAAAATTTTCTTCACTATATTGAGAATTTCTTGCGAATACTTCATTTAATTCTTCATAAGTAACACCATATTTTTCTAAATCTACTGTTATGTATTTTATGGCTTCTGCTCCAACATATATCTCGTATGTACCTTCATAATAATTATCTGTAAGATTAGAATTATTTTGATAATATTTAAATGTTCCATCAAAATTTAAATCTAATAAAGAATTGTAAGTCTGCTCTAGCCAGGAATTTCCAATTATTTGATATTTACTTATAGTATTATTTCCTTGATATATAGGTGGATTAGAATTATCTAAAATGTTATTAGTTCCATTAAAATCATTATTAATAGTAGCATCTACTTTATTAGTTTCATCATTAAAATTACTTGATATACTATTGTTTTCATCTTTGTTAAATATGTTTTGAACAAATAAAGTAGATAATACAGTAATGACTACTATTATAGCTATAATAGTAATTGAAATTATAATTTTAGCAGCTGTAGAATATTTCCCATTATTACTACTATTTGCATTATTATTATGTTGAGCATACGTTTGCTGTGCGTTGCTATTAGGAGAAGCATTATATTGCTCCACATTATCTAATTTATAGCCACAATGGTTACAAAACATATCATCTGGTCCTACTCTAAATCCACATTTATTACAATATATACTTTTAATTTTATTTGTTTGATATGCAGTTTTTTTCTTATTTTTTAATACAAAGTACGTTACAAAGAATATTATAGCCAATATTATATATATAAATGAACGTATAGAAAATATAAATTCTTTAAATGTAAGTGAGAATAATATACCATGACTATTTATATCGTATGGAATTCCAAACACTGAACCCAAAGCAGCACCTAAAATAGGCAAGAAAGCTGCAACAAATAAAGGCCAAAGTATTACAATAAATAAGTAAAATACTAAACTAATAATGCCCATTACCAAAAAAACAACATTAGTTTTGGCATTAAATACTTTCATTTGTTTATATGTTACAAGATATGTAACGAGACTAATTCCTAAAATTATATACAAAGCAATAACAGATAAACCAGCTTCTAGCCCCATATTTGGTATAATACTTATTACCGTTGATAATACAATTCCTATTAGACTTAATTTATTTATTTTTGCTATGGCTGAAGTTTCGCCTTTATCTTGCAATACTAGGAAAATTAGAGCGGAACAAATAGAACAAAGAAACAATATAGTAATTATTCCAGCAAAGTCTGAAAATAAACCAAACAGTGATAAAAGTGTAATCACAAAAAACATTAATACAACTAAAATAATATTTTTTAAAATTTTCATAATATTTCTCCCCAATTATTCAATAAATAAAATTATTAATAATTAATTTATTATAACATTCTAGTAGAATATTGTCTTAAAAATAATAAAAAAGTAATGTAATTGTTATATGTTTGTAATATTTCAAATATTATAAAAATGCGAATATATAAAATTATTTTTATATTTACAAAACTGCACTAAAACATTATAATTATTGTACGTAGATTTATATAAATATAAGAAAGGAAATTTAAAATGAGTTATATATATGAGAGAAAAATTAATTATTATGAAACAGATAGAATGGGAGTAGTACATCACTCAAATTATATAAGATACTTAGAAGAAGCAAGGGTAGAATGGTTAGAAGCACTAAACATGCCATTTGACTTACTAGAAAAAAATAAAATTACAATACCGGTATTGGGAGTTAATTGTACATACAAGCATCATGTTACTTTTGGTGATACTATTTTAATTAAAACATATGCAAAAGAATATACGGGAGTTAGAATGACTATAGGATATGAAATTACAGATAAGAAAAATGGAAATATAGTTTTAACAGGAGAAACAAAACATTGCTTTACAGATAGTAATTTAAAGCCAATCAACTTAAAAAAACATAATCCTGAATTTCATGAGAAATTTTTAAATCTATTAGAAAAGAATTAATAACACCTTAAGAACTAATATTGAATTGCAAAAAAATATGTTATATAATCATAAAAAGTCAAAAGAGGAGAAGTAAATATGAATAGTGATGCTGTAAAATTATTTGAAAGTTTGCAAAAATTGAAAGTAACAGAAGAAAACAAAGAAGAAGTGGAAAAAATTAAACAAGACATACGCAATAAAGATTTTAAGAAAGCTTTAGAAAGAATTGAAAAAATACAAAATAGTCCTGCAAAAAAGGAAAGCGTAGCTAAAGATACTACAAAAAATAGCGATACTAAAGAAACATCGAAAAGAGGAAGAAAAAAGAAAGTTACAGAGAAAGAAACTAAACAGGAAGTTAAAAAGGAAGAAGAAGAGCCAAAAATAGAAGCAACAAGCAGCGAAGAAGTAGAAAAGCCTAAAAAAGAAGAAACAGTTAAAACTGCAGCAGATGTATCAGATGATGATTTCTTTGTGGACGACGATTATGATGATTACGACGAATTTGCAGACGACCCACTATTTAAAAAATTAAAAGCATATAATGACGAAGAAGATGACTATTCAGATGACGACGAAGAAGATGTAGAAAATTCAAATGACGAAGAAGATAAAAGCAAAAAAGATAACGAAAAATCAAATGATGACGATGAAAATTCAGATGAAGAGAATGAAGAAAATAGTGATGACGAAGATAAAAACTTAGATGATGAAGAATCAGAAGAAAATTCTGATAGTTCAGATGATGCAAATAGCGAAGAAGTTGAAAACAGCGAAGAAAAAGAGGAAGAAGACGCAGGAATATTCCCTAAAGAATTAAGAAATGAAAAGCTAGAACATATTTACTTAGGGTTATTATTAACTAATCCAAAGTTAATAACAAAATATTATGTAACAAAAAAAGAATGTTATTTTGAAGACGACAAATGTACAGAAATATACAAAAGTGTTCTATTCACAGAAGGTAGTAAGTATACTCCAGAGGTTGCAAAAGATGGATTTAACTTACCTAAATACAACAACGAGATACGTGAGCTTAAAGATGACTTAATGGCAGAATATATGGATAGCAACTATAACATAGAAGAAATTTATATAGAGCTTAAAAAGCTATTTGTGTTAAGAAAGAGTTATTTAGAAAATCCAATAAAAGAAAATCAAGATAAAATAGTGGAAATTGTAAATTACGTTTTATATAAATCTATGTCCGTAGAAGAGGTAGAAAGTGCAGTAAACCAAGTAACAGTTACAGGTAAATTCAAGCAAGCTGTTTTAAATAAAGACTTAACTACTTTCCTAGAAATGGGAGATAATACTTTAACAAATGGACTAGCATTTCCATTTCCTATTCTTTCAAGTGTCTTTAAAGGCTTAAGAAAAGGCGAAACAATGGCATTTGCTATGCCATCTAACTCGGGTAAGAGTAGGTTTACAATTAATTTAGCAGCATATACAGCATTTGTTCATAAGAAAAAGGTTTTAATTATTTCAAACGAGATGTCAGAAGATAAAATGAAGCTATGCCTAATTACTACAATAATTAATAATCCTGAAATTCAAAAACTTCATGGACAAGAAATAAGTAAAACAGAGGGAGAACTTTTAGAGTTTAAGTTTAGACCAGATGAACCTAAAAAAGTTAAAGTAGATGAAAATGGTTTTGTTGTAAAAGAGGAAAAAGAGAGTCAAGCAGACTTTGTTAAGAGGCTCTCAGAAATTTCGACAGAATTCAACAAAACAATAAAAGCTGTAGACTGGGCAAACAAAGAAATAGAAAATTCAATTTATTTTATAAACATTACAGACCACACAAATGATGAGCTTAAAAAAGTTATAATGAATTTCTATTACAAAGAAAAAATAGAATATGTATTTTATGATACATTAAAAACAGATACTGCAAATATTGGTAAAGGCGAGGAAATAAAAAAGACTGCTACAATACTTTCAAACTTGGCACAAAACTTTAATATGTTTATTTACTCAACTTTACAGCTAACAGAAAGTACAACATTGCCAATTAACTTGGATGTTAACGACTTAGCGGTAAGCAGAACAGTAAAAGAAGTTTTAGATACGCTTTGCTTAATAAAGCAAATTAACAAAGAAACTTATGATGATTATGAGTATTCTTTAAAAGAAGTAGATACAAAATACTTTGATTTAAAGAAATACACAGACCCAGATGTTAGATATTATGCCTGTGTTGTAGACAAAAACAGAGCAGGTGCTAAGCCAAAGGTTTTGTTTAGACTAAACTTAGCATATAACAGATGGGAAGAGTTAGGATACTTAAGAATGAAACAACAAGTAGATAAAAATTAGTAAAATGTTTTAATAGTAAAAGAAAAAGTAAACCAAATAGTAGCAAGTTAAATAGCGGAATAATAGGAGCGTATATGGTAAAAAAATGGGAAGTAAGTAAAGTTAATAATGAAGAAGTAGAAAATTTTGCTAAAAAGTACAAAGTAAGTAATTTATTAGCTAGTATTTTAGTGCAAAAAGGCATAACAACAGAGGAACAGGTTAAAAAATTTCTACATCCAACAAGAATGGATTTTTATAATCCATTTTTGTTGCCTGATATGGATAAAGCTGTAGCAAGAATAAATAAAGCTATAGAAAACAAAGAAAACATTACAATTTATGGGGATTATGATGTAGACGGAATTACTAGCATAACACTACTTAAGCACTTTTTTGCAGATGCAAATATAAATGTTAGAACATACATTCCAAATAGGCTGGAAGAAGGTTATGGCTTAAATAAAGATGCTATAAGGGAAATTTCTTATTCAGATACAACACTTATTATTACAGTTGACTGTGGAATTACTGGACTTGAAGAAATAGAATACGCTAAAAAAATTGGAATAGATGTTATTGTAACAGACCATCATGAGCCAGGAGAAGAAATTCCAGTTTGCATAGCAGTTGTAGATGCAAAAAGAAAAGATAGCAAATATCCATTTAACCAATTAGCAGGTTGTGGAATTGCATTTAAGCTAATACAAGCATTAGCAATGGATTGGAAGTTACCAGAAAAAGAATATCTAAAGTATTTAGATATTGCTGCAATTGGTACTATTTCAGATATTGTTCCATTAGTGGACGAGAATAGAGTAATTGCAAAACTTGGGCTTATGTTGGTAGAAAAAACTAAAAATATAGGACTAAAAACTTTAATAGATTTATGTGGTTTTAAAAAAATAGATTCTACAATGGTTTCGTTTGGATTATCTCCAAGAATAAATGCTTGTGGTAGACTAGGACATGCAGATGAAGCATTAGACCTGTTTTTAGAAACAGATAAAAATGTTACAACTAATCTAGCCAAGAAAATGAACGAATATAACACTGCAAGACAACAAGTAGAAAGAAAGATATACGAAGAAGCAGTAGAAGAAATTATTAAAGAAAAAGATAAACCTGTTATAGTTATTGGTAAAGACGGATGGCATCATGGAGTTGCAGGAATTGTTTCTTCTAAAATTACAGACGAATATTTTAAACCAAGTATATTAATATGTTTTGAAGGAGACGAAGGAAAAGGCTCTGGAAGAAGTATTCCTGGCTTTGACTTACATGAGGCTTTAATGGAATGTTCTGATTATTTAGAAAAATTTGGTGGACATTCAATGGCAGTTGGAATTACAATAAAGAAAGATAAATTCGAAGACTTTAAAAAGGCATTTACAAAATATGCTGAGTCTAAAAATATATCAGAAATTGTTCCAGTAATAAACATAGAAAGAAAAGTTGACTTAAAAGATGTTAGCTTAGAAAATGTAAAAGAGCTACAACAGTTAGAGCCTTTTGGAGAGCAAAACAAAATGCCACTATTTTTAATAGAAAATTTAAAAATAGTTTCAATAAGGTCATTATCAGAAGGAAAGCATTTAAAAATTCTATTAAAACAAGATAACTTTTTTATAGATGCAATAGGCTTTAACATGGGGGACTTGACAGAGCAGTATAAAATAGAAGATAGAGTAGATATTGTAGGTACAATAGATGTTAATGTATTTAACGGCAACGAAAATGTACAAATTACAATAAAAGATATAAGAAAAGCTATATAAGTTAAAATCATATAATTTGTAGTCAATATAATGGTTACAAAAATATAGCATGATAATTTAAAAATAAATAATATAAAATTTAATATTAGAATAGAGTTTGACAATAATTAATCTATATAATATATATAGATTAATAGACTTAAGGAAGTGATTTTATGTCAGAAGTAAAAGAATATACATTAGATGATGTAATAAAAGAGATGAAAAAGCATAATAGAAAAATAGACACTAAGCTTATTAGCAAAGCATATGACTTTGCTAAGTCTCAACATGAGGGACAGCTTAGAAAATCTGGAGAGCCTTATATAATACATCCTGTTCAAGTTGCATACATTCTGGCAACTCTTGGATTGGATGACAGTACAATTTGTGCTGCTCTTTTACATGATGTTGTAGAAGATACAAATGTTACTAAAAAAGATATTATAGAAAAGTTTGGCGAAGAAATTGCCAATATGGTTGATGGAGTTACTAAGTTAAATAAATTGGAATATGCAACAATAGAAGAACAGCAAGTGGAAAATTACAGAAAAATGTTCTTAGCTATGGGTAAAGACATAAGGGTGATTTTAATAAAGCTTTCAGATAGACTTCATAATATGAGGACATTAAAATATCTTTCTAGAGATAGACAAATAGCAAATGCAAGAGAAACTATGGTTTTATATGCTCCTCTTGCAAACCGTCTAGGTATGTATTCTTTAAAATGGGAGCTTGAAGACTTATCTTTTAAATATTTATATCCAGAAGAATACAGAGAATTAGTAGAAGGAATAAATAAGAAAAGAGAAGAAAGATTAAAATTCATTGACCAAATAATGGAGCAAATAAAGGCAGCCCTAAAAAAACAAAAAATTGAAGGTGAAGTAACAGGAAGGGCAAAACATTTATACAGTATTTATAACAAAATGAAAAGAGATAATATTACGCTTGACCAAGTATATGATTTATTTGCCTTAAGAATTATTGTAAATTCTGTTAAAGACTGTTATGCAGCTCTAGGAGTTGTACATGAACTATACAACCCGATGCCGGGAAGATTTAAAGATTATATTTCTGTGCCAAAGCCTAATATGTACCAGTCTTTACATACTACATTAATTGGACCAAAAGGAACTCCTTTTGAGGTACAAATTCGTACATGGGACATGCATAGAGTAGCAGAGTTTGGTATTGCTGCGCATTGGGCATACAAGGAAGCTAGCTTTAGGACACATAAAAAAGCAAATGTTGTGGTAACAGACGATAAATTATCTTGGCTAAGAGAAACTTTGGAGTGGCAAAAGGATTTACAAGACCCAGACGAGTTTATGAAAACTTTAAAAACAGAGCTTTTTGAAGATGAAGTTTATGTATTTACTCCGAAGGGACAGATAAAAGCTTTACCTAAAGGAAGTACACCTATAGATTTTGCTTATACTATACATGAGGCTATAGGAAATAAAATGGTTGGCTGTAAAGTAAATAGCAAAATGATGCCAATTATAACTAAACTAAAAAGCGGTGACATTGTAGAAATTTTAACATCAGATCAATCAAAAGGACCAAGTAGAGACTGGCTTAAATTTGTTGCAAGTTCAACTGCTAAAAACAAAATACTTTCATGGTTTAAGAAAAACCAAAGAGAGGAAAACATTGAAAAGGGTAAAGATGCTGTAGACAAAGAACTTAAAAAATTAGGACTAAGCCATACAGAAATATTTAAGCCAGAGTTTGTACAAGCTGCATTAAATAGGTATAAATTTAACAGTACAGATGATATGTATGCAAGCATTGGGTTTGGAGGAATAACAGCTGGCAAAGTTGTTGCAAGAATATTAGAAGAGTACAAAAAAGAGCATAACGAGGCAAATATAGAAAAGAAAATAGAAGAGCTAACAAACCAAAAGCCTCGTGAGGATAAAAAACATAATGCAGGTGTTATTGTTAAAGGTATAGACAACTGTTTAGTAAAGCTATCAAAGTGTTGCAATCCTGTGCCAGGAGATGATATAGTAGGATATATTACAAAAGGTAGAGGTGTGTCTATACATAGAAAAGACTGTACAAATATAAAATCACTTATTTCAGAAGAAAACAGAATGATAGATGTTGAATGGAGCAAGAGCGAAGAAAAAGCATATGATGTTACAATAGAAATTTATGCAAACGATAGAACAGGACTCCTTGCAGACATTATTACAGCTATAAATGGAATAAAAACAAAATTAATTGCAATTAATGCAAGAACTACAAAAGAAAAAATAGTTATTGCAGAAGTTACAGTTGAGGTTGAAAATGTAGAAGAATTAAATAAAGTATTAAAAACTTTAAGAAAAGTAGATAGCGTATATGAGGTTAAGAGAAAAAAATAACGAAGGAAGTTGTTAAAATGATATTAAAAATACTAAGAGTAGATGGTGGAATACCAGAAAAAACAAATTGCTATATAATTCAAGATGAAAATACAAAAGAAACAATGGTTATAGACCCAGGCGGAAGCCCAGAGCAAATAATAGAAATGTTAGATATTTTAGATGCAAAAGTAAAATATTTATATTTAACACATTGTCATGGAGACCATATAAGAGGACTAAAACAAGTAAAAGATGCAAAAGGTGGAAAAATATTAATACATAGATATGATGTAGAAGGATTATATAATCAAAGTATTAGCCTAACAGACTATATAGGAATAAACCATATTGAAATAGATGCAGATTCAAGAGTAGATGATGGTGACTTACTACATGTTGGGGATATAGAGCTTAAAGTAATACACACACCAGGGCATACAAAAGGCGGAAGCTCACTATATTGTGAAAAAGAAAAATGTATTTTTACAGGAGATACAATATTTAGAGGAACTTGGGGAAGAACAGACTTACCTACAAGCAGTTTAGAAGATATAATGAATTCTATTACTAAAAAAATATTGGTATTGCCAGATGATACAATAATATATCCAGGACATGGAAAATCTACAATGATATATGAAGAAAAGCCTATATATTTTGACTTAAAGCCAAGAATAGATTAAAGGAGATGAAAAATATGATAGAGCCAAGAACGTTGCCAGGTTTTATGGAGTTGCTTCCAAATGAGCAAATTCTATTTGAGCAAATGAAACAAAAAATAGAAAAAACATATCAAAAATTTGGTTTCTTACCATTAGATACACCTATATTAGAATTATCAGAAATATTACTTGCAAAAGCAGGAGGAGAAACGGAAAAACAAATTTATTCATTTAAAAAAGGAGATACAGACATTGCAATGAGATTTGACTTAACAGTACCTCTTGCAAAATATGTTGCTAAAAATTATGGAAATTTGAGTTTTCCTTTTAGAAGATATCAAATTGGCAAAGTATATAGAGGAGAAAAAGCACAAAAAGGAAGATTCCGCGAGTTTTATCAATGCGATATAGACATAATTGGAGACGGAGAGCTAAGCACAATAAATGATGCAGAAATTCCAAGCGTTATATATAATTTAATAAAAGAACTTGGATTTGACGACTTTACAATTAGAATTAATAATAGAAAAATATTAAATGGATTATTTGAATATATAAATCAAAAAGACAATTCGATAGAAATATTAAGAATAATTGATAAAATTGAGAAGATTGGAAAAGATGCAGTAATAGAAGAGTTGGAAAAAATAGGTGTAAGTAAAGAGGCAACAGAAAAAATAATAAGTTTTATAGAAATAGAAGGCACAACAGACGAAAAACTACAAAAATTGCAAGACTTAAACATAAAAAATGAAATTTTTGAAACAGGATTGAAAGAACTAACAGAAGTTGTACACTATATTAGAATGTTTGGAGTTCCAGATACAAACTTTAAGGTGGACTTAACAATAGCAAGAGGACTAGACTACTACACAGGAACTGTATATGAGACATTTTTAAATAATTACAGAGAACTTGGAAGTATATGCTCTGGAGGAAGATACGAAAACTTAGCAGAATATTACACAGATAAAAAGCTTCCAGGCGTTGGAATTTCAATAGGATTAACAAGACTATTTTATAAATTAAATGAATTAGGACTTATAAAAGCAGAAAAAACTTCTATGTCAGATGTTTTAGTAATTCCAATGGTAGAAGATTTGTCAAAGCCAATAATGCTAGCAAATTCTTTAAGAGAAAAAGATATAAACACAGAAATATACTTAAATGACAAAAAATTAAAAGTAAAATTAAAATATGCAGATAAATTACAAATACCATATGTAATAATTATTGGAGAAGACGAGATAAACTCTGGAGTAGTCAGTGTTAAAAATATGGCTACTGGAGAAGAGAAAAAAGCAAATATAGGAATAGATGGCGACAAAATAAATGTAGATGAGGTTTTAAAGTGCTTTTAGGCATATCTTTTAAATATAAACGTAAGTGAAAGTTTATAATTTATAGATAATAACAAAAAAGTAATATTTTTACGTTAAACTGCGGACGCACGGCTACTTTAAATTTGTATTCACAAATTTAAAGACCTTGTTTAACTACAAAATATTACTTTTTTGCTTAAAAAATATATAATAAATCAGTAATAAATTAAAAATTGCTAGCATATATTAGTATATAAGAACTTGGACAAAGGAGAAATATATTAATATGATTAATATGGCAGTAATTAGTTTAAAAGATATTATAAAATATCTAGTAAAAATAACTATAATAATAGCTATTGTAGTTGGACTTACTAGATATTTTTTAAGTATAAAGAATAATGTTGAAAATCCTAATAATTCAGGAGAGGTTAGTAAGGCTACATCGGAAAGCAGTGGAAAAGAGAGCGGTAGTGAAGTTACAGCAGAGAAAAGTAATGGTGAAGCCACAACAGGAGAAGATAACAATGGCAGTAATAAAACAGAAGAAGCAAATGAAAGTAATAAAAATAATTTAAATAGTTGGCAGAATTTTTTGTCGTGTCTAGATATAAGTATACCTGCAATGGCACAGGTGAATAGTAAAGAAAATAATAGTGCTCCTAAAGAAAATAAAACAATAGAGGACATTTTGAGTGTAAATTTAGGGGTAATAGATAATTTAAAATCGAGTAGCGACAGCAAACAAATGGCAGAGAAAAATGTTAATAATGAAAATGGCACAGACAATGAGGGTAATAATGAAGGTGATGAAAATAAAGATAATGACAGCAATTCCCTAGAAAATATAGAACATGCAGAAACAGGATTAAAAACAGAAGTCTTAGATTCTAATGTAAGTCCAAGATATTCTCAGGAATATTATGGGGTAAAAATAAGAAACGAAACAGATTATAAATTAACAAATGAGGTTTTAGACCCAACAAGCTTAGAAATAAACACAAACAATATTATAATATATCAAACACATTCATGTGAAAGTTATACAGCAAGTGAAAAATATCAATATAAACAAACTGGAAATTTTAGAACAACAGATAAGAACTTTTCGGTTATACGTGTTGGAAGAGAGTTAACAAATCAACTTAAATCATATGGCTATAATGTAATACATGACGAAAACTATCATGACTATCCTTCATATACAGGCTCTTATACTAGTTCTTTAAATACAGTAACTAAACTTCTGGAAGAGAACAAAGATACAGATATAGTTATAGATGTACATAGAGATGCTGTAGGAGATAATACTTATGCACCAACTGTAAAAATAGGTGACGAATATGCGGCACAAATAATGTTTGTTGTGGGCGGAAACGGCAGTAGCATACCACACCCAGAATGGCAACAAAATTTAAAATTTGCTATAAAAGTACAACAAAAAGCAAACGAATTATACCCAGGCTTATTTAGACCAATAATATTACGTGAATCAGGATATAACCAACAAGTCTCAAAAGCAGCAAGTCTAATAGAAGTAGGCGCTACAGGAAATACTTTAGACCAATGTTTAGTCAGTATGAAATACTTAGCGAAAGTATTAGATGAGGTACTTGGAAATTAGGGACAGGTCATTTTTTCCCAAATCGGGAAGTTGGGACCTGTCCCCAATTTCCAAAAAAATATATATTTATGTGTTGCATTTAAGGAAATGTTTAGTATATAATTAACACGTATAATTTTTTTAAGGAGATTTATAAAATTGGGAAATATTAAATATATATTAAAAAGACTTAAAACTATGGATACAAAAGCTATGAAGGAGAAGATAGATTCTATTCATAAAAAGACAGGTAGGTCTAAGTTTGGAATTTTTATGGATATGCAAAAGTGTGCTAGAAAATATGGTGCAGGATATATGGATTATGATTTATTTGAGATGTATAATTTAACACCTGCACAAAGGGATACTTATCTTACAAGAGGAAGAAATAACGATTTAGTTACAAAATATTGTGATTTGGATTATCTTCATATATTCCAAAATAAAGATGAGTTTAATACAATTTTTAATGATTATTTGAAAAGAGATTGGATAAAGGTTAATGGCACTCCAAAAGATAAAATTATAGATTTTATGAATAGACATAAAGAATTTATGGCAAAACCTATTGATGGTGGTTGTGGAAAAGGCATAGAAAAAATTAATATAAAAAATTATGCTACTTTAGATGAAATATATGAGCACTTAACAGAAGAAGGAGCAAATTTTGAGCTTGAGGAAGTTATAAAACAACATCCAGATGTAGCGAAAATTAATCCACATGCTATTAATACTGTAAGAGTGGTTACAATAGTAACAACAGAGGATGGAAAGTCAATTTTAACAGTACCTAAGGAAGAAAGAAAAAATTTAAAACTTGTAACACATGTAATTTGCGCATATTTTAGAATAGGTACAGGTAAAAGATTTGTAGATAATTTTAATAGTAATGGTATGGTTGCACCTGTTGATGAAAAAACAGGCGTTGTTACTCAAGTTGCAATTGATAAGAAGAAAAATACTTATGTAACACACCCAGAGACTGGCTCAAAGATAAAAGGTTTTCAATTTCCTTATTGGGACAAGGTATTAGAAATGGTAGATAAAGCAGCAAAAGTTGTTCCAGAGATGGGATATGCAGGTTGGGATGTAGGTTTTACACCTGATGGTCCATTATTTGTAGAGGGAAATGAATTCCCAGGGCATGACATATATCAATTACCAGAACATACACCTGATAAAATCGGTATGATGCCTAAATTTAATTTTGAGAAGGAATAAATTAACCAATATATTATTTAATATATAGAATAATATGTTAATAATATTAAACAACTTTAAATATTAAACAATAAATTTTATATAAAAAGCAAATAATATAAATTAAATGAACTTTATGAAAGGAAGAAAAACTTGAAAGAAGCAGTAAAACAAAAAGGCGCATCATTTATGAAAAATGTTTTAATTTTAATGTTTGCGCAGGTATCTGTAAAGTTACTAGGTTTAATATATAGGCTTGTAATTACAAATGCAGAAGGTTTTGGAAATACTGGACTTGGATATTATTCTACAGGTTATCAAATATATTCGTTACTTTTAGCACTTTCATCTATAGGAATTCCAAGTGTTGTCTCAAAGATGGTTTCAGAAAGAATAGCAATAGGAGATAATAAAGGTGCACAAAGAATTTTTAAAATAAGTATGACATTTTTTGTGAGTTTAGGACTAGCATTTTCTTTATTACTATTTTTCGCAGCAGAACCAATAGCAACTCTTGTATTTAATGTTCCAGACGTAAAATATGTAATGCAAGTTTTAGCTCCTGCAATAGTATTTGTAGCAGCATCTGCTGTATTTAGAGGATATTTTGCAGGGCAAAATGATATGAAACCAACAAGTGCATCGCAAATTTTAGAACAATTTTTTAATTGTGTTTTATCAATAACATTTGTATATGCATTAATTGGTAAAGAGCCTTATATAATGGCAGCTGGAGGAAATTTATCTTCGACTTTAGCAATAATTATTACATTTATGTATTTAATTTTGTATTATAAGAGAAGAAAAATAAAAGTAAGTAAAAAGCAAATTTCACCAGAGAAAAATAAGACAAATGGACAATTGTTAAAAGCAATTTTAGCAATGTCTATACCAATTACAATTAGTTCGGTTATATCCGTTGTAAATCCTATAATAGATTCTTCAACAGTAAGCAGATGCATTCAAACAGCCTTTGCAGGAATAATTACAGGCGGAAAAGAAGCTTTAGAAGAGTATGCTATGAATATGACTGGTATTCTTGCTAAAATGGATACTTTAGTAGGGCTTCCAGTAGCAATAAATGTAGCATTTTCTACAGCACTTACACCAGCTATTGCAGCAGCGATTGCAAAAAAAGATTATAAAACAGCATCAAAAAGATTAAGTTTTTCGCTATTTTCATCACTTATAATAGTATTACCTTGTGCAGCAGGATTTATTGCATTAGCACAGCCAATTTTGAATTTAATATATCCAACTGCATCTGATGGAGCGCCAATTCTAATGCTTTACTCTATTTCAATGATATTTATAGCATTGAGTCAGACAATTAATGGTGGACTATATGGTTTAAATAAAACAAAAACACCGGCAATTGCGTTGGCAGTTGGAGCATTAATTAAGTTTATTTTAAACATTATTTTAATTAGTAATCCTAACATAGGAATAATAGGAGCAGGAATAAGCTCTATTGTATGCCAAATAGTAGCATTTACTATATGTTTTACAAGCTTAAGAAAAAGTATAAGATTAAATTTAAACTTAAAAGACAATATTATAAAACCTATAGCATCTGCAGTAACAATGGGAGTACTTGTATATTTAATAAGTTCAGGACTTTCAAAGGTTATGAATGGCAATATAGCAACTATTATTTCAATTTTATGTGGAGTATTAATTTATACAGCAATGATATTATTAACTAAATCTCTAAAAAAAGAAGATATTTTAATGATACCTTTTGGAAGTAAAGTATATCCATTGTTAGCAAGAATTGGATTATATAAAGAAGATATTTATAATGAAGACGAAGAAGAAACGAGAGTTAAGAATTCAGAAAGCGATTATGTTTCAAATAATCAATATATAAAAGATGGAAAATATAAAACATTAGATAAAAATATATCAGAAGATGCAGAATTTTCTTTCCAAGATTTATATACCGAAGATATTGAAAATCAAACAAGAGAAACTATGATAAACTCTTCAAACGGTAACATGGAAAATACACAGCCATTAAATATAGCAGAAATTAAATTGGCATTAGACAATCATAATAGGATAAGAGCAGAAGATATTGAAAATATTATAAATAATACGAAAAAACATAGAAAGCCAATAGGAGAAGAAAAAGATGATACTAAACAAGATATAAATAGTGGCAAAAAGCAAAATGAAGTATTAGTAGAAAATGAAAAAGATAAATTTAACGAAATGGTTTTAAATGAGCCTAAAAGCAACAATGAAATTGAAGATAAAGAAAAAAATAAACAAACAGATGATATAGACGAAATAGTAACTTATAAGAATTTAAAATTTGATGACTACGAAGAAGATTTTGTTGAACCTAAAATTATAGAGCCTGAAGATGATTATAAAATAACAACAAATACTTATGAAACTTTACAAGAAGATGAGGACAACAAATATAAATTTGGAAAAAAGAGAGAAGCAAATGTAAATAAACAATATGATTTAGACTTAAATAAAAAAGAAGAAATTTCTAAAGATGAAAAAGAAAAGTCTATTTTGGCTGAAAAATATAAGTTTATGTATGATGAAATAAAAGATGAAGAAGACATAGAGTATAATAAAAAAATAAAAAAACAAAAAAATAAATTTGGTAAACGACATAACCCAAAACACATGAAATAAACCTAAATATGTATAAACAAAGTAAAATTAAGTATAATATTATAACAGTATAATATACCAAAGTTTCTTTACATCTTGCTTTTTGACCTTTCTTTTTAGGATAATAATTATTATACAACATTATAAATGGAAATACAGTGATATATTAATAGTATTGAAAAAATTAATTTTATAAAAATATAGAAATAGTTTTATAGAATTATTAAAAACAAATAAAATAAAAATTTTAAGGAGGAAAACAATGGACAAAAAATACGTATATTTATTTAAAGAAGGAAATGCTTCAATGAGAGAATTACTTGGAGGTAAAGGTGCAAACTTAGCAGAAATGACAAACCTTGGACTTCCAATACCACAAGGTTTTACAGTTACAACAGAAGCATGTATAAAATATTATGAGGATAAGGAAACAATATCAGAAGATGTGTTAAATCAAATTTTTACAGCATTAAAAGAATTAGAAAATATTTCTGGTAAAAAATTTGGAGATGTAGAAAATCCGCTTTTAGTTTCAGTTCGTTCTGGTGCAAGAGCATCTATGCCTGGAATGATGGATACTATATTAAACTTAGGAATAAATGACCAAGTTGTAGAGTCTATGGCACAAAAAAATGAAAGATTTGCATATGATAGCTATAGAAGATTTATTCAAATGTATAGTGATGTTGTAAAAGAAGTTCCAAAGAGTCTATTTGAGGAAGAAATAGATAAAGCAAAAACAGCTAAAGGTGTTAAGCAAGATACAGAATTGGATGCAAATGATTTAAAACAATTAATTAGTATATTTAAAGAAATTTATAAATCACATATAAATGAAGACTTTCCACAAGAACCACAAGCACAATTAATAGAGGCTGTAAAGGCAGTATTTCGTTCATGGAATAACCCTAGAGCTATTACTTATAGAAGATTAAACGACATACCTGGCGACTGGGGAACAGCAGTAAATGTACAAGAAATGGTATTTGGAAATATGGGAGATGACTGCGGAACAGGTGTTGCATTTACACGTAATCCAGCAACAGGTGAAAATAAACTATTTGGTGAATACTTAATGAATGCGCAAGGTGAAGACGTTGTTGCAGGTATTAGAACACCACAACCAATAGATACATTAGCAGAAGTAAATAAACAAGCTTATGATGACTTTGTAATGTATTCTCATAAGTTAGAAGAGCATTATAAAGATATGCAGGACATGGAATTTACAATAGAGAGAGGAAAATTATATTTCTTACAAACAAGAAATGGTAAAAGAACAGCAACAGCAGCTTTAAGAATTGCAGTTGACTTAGTAAATGAAGGCATGATTACAGAAAAAGAGGCTGTTTTAAGAGTAGAACCAAATCAGTTAGAGCAATTATTACATCCAGTATTTAATGAGGAAAAACTAAAAGCTGCAAAAGTTATTGCAAAAGGCTTAGCTGCTTCACCAGGAGCTGCAACAGGTAAAGTTGTATTTACAGCAGAAGAGGCTGTTAAACAACATGATGCAGGAGAAAAAGATTTAATATTAGTAAGACTTGAAACATCACCAGAAGACATAGACGGAATGAACGTATGCCATGGTGTATTAACACTAAGAGGTGGTATGACATCACATGCTGCAGTTGTAGCAAGAGGAATGGGAACATGTTGTGTATCAGGTTGTGATGGTGTATCTATAAACGAAGAAGAGAAAACTTTTACAGATACGGAAGGAAATGTATACCATGAAGGAGATTATATTTCATTAGATGGTTCAACAGGAAATGTATATGGAGAAAAAATAGAGACAGAAGAGCCTTCTATTTCTGGAAACTTTGAAAAGTTAATGAATTGGGCAGACCAATATAGACAAATGGGAGTAAGAGCAAATGCAGATATCCCAAGAGATGCAGTAACAGCATATAAATTTGGAGCAGAAGGAATTGGACTATGTAGAACAGAGCATATGTTCTTTGCACCAGAGAGAATTGCCGCTATAAGAGAAATGATTGTTTCTAAAACAGTAGAGCAAAGAGAAAAAGCATTAGACAAACTATTACCTATGCAAAGAGAAGACTTTGAAGGATTATATAAATCTATGAAAGGCTATCCTGTAACAATAAGATTACTAGACCCACCACTTCATGAGTTCTTACCACATACAGATGAAGAAATTAGCCAACTTGCAAATGATATGGGAATGACATTTGACGAACTTAAAAATGTAGTTACTAGTTTGCATGAGTTCAACCCTATGATGGGACATCGTGGATGCAGGCTAGATGTAACATATCCAGAAATTGGCGTAATGCAAACAAAAGCCATTATACAAGCAGCAATAAATGTTAATAAAGAAGGTATGAACGTAGTTCCAGAAATTATGATACCACTTGTAGGAGAAATAAAAGAGCTTAAATATGTAAAAGATATAATTACAGCAACGGCAGACAAAGAAATAGAAAATGCTGGAATAGACTTAGAATATCACGTAGGCACAATGATAGAAATACCTAGAGCAGCATTAACAGCAGACGAAATAGCTACAGAAGCTGAATTTTTCTCATTTGGTACAAATGACTTAACACAAATGACATTTGGGTTTAGCCGTGATGATGCAGGAAAATTCTTAGATGCATATTACGAAAAGAAAATTTATGAATTTGACCCATTTGCAAAAATAGATCAAAAAGGTGTTGGCAAATTAGTCAAAATGGCAGTAGATTTAGGAAAGAAAACAAGACCAGACATAAAACTTGGTATATGCGGAGAGCATGGAGGAAACCCACCAACAGTAGAATTCTGCCATAATGTTGGACTAACTTATGTATCATGCTCACCATTTAGAGTACCAATAGCACGTTTAGCAGCAGCACAAGCAGCAATTAAAAATCCTAGATAACTATTGTTATAAGTAACAATAATTATAAATATAATTGTAATAAAAGGGGGAGAAAAATATGAACCAAAATCCTAATAATAATCCAAATGGAAATTACAACAAAAATGTAAACTATAATCCAAATGCTAATTACACTTACAAAAATGACCCAAGTATTCCACCATACTATAGACCACTTTCACCATGGGCATACTTTGGGTATAACATACTTTTTGCAATACCACTTATCGGATGGATATTCTTAATTGTATACGCATTTGACAACTCAAACATTAACAGAAAAAATTATGCTAGGTCATACTTTGTCGTATATTTATTAGTTATTATATTAATAGTAGTATTTGGCGCTATAGGATTTGGAGCAGCAGGAATAATGAGTACACAGAGATTATTTTATTAAAAAAGGCGGAATTTATTCCGCTTTTTTTAATATTTTTTAACAAAATTATCAAAAATATATTGACAAATGATATTAAATATAGTACTATAGATATAGTCTTAAAGTAAAGGCTAAATGTTTCTGGTGAAAGGAGAGATATTTATGCCAGACATCGATAAGTTGATACAAAAGATGAAAAGACAGCCAAATGGAATAAGGTTTCAAGAATTGGCAAAAGTTTTAGAGTACAATGGATATATTATGAAACCAAAGAAACGGAACATCTCATAGAAACTTTATAAATAATAAGGGGGATGTTATAACTATTAAGGAAGACAATCCTTTGAAAGCTGTTTATGTGAAAGATGTACTTAAAAGAATAGGAGAATAAAATCCTATTCTTTGAGTACACTAGAAAAAGGGAGGGAGCTTTTATGAAAAATGTTGAATATTATATGAATTTACCATATAATTATATTGTGCAACCTATTACTGATGAAAGTGGATCTTATTTTTATGCTCGTGTTTTGGAATTAGATGGGTGTCAAAGCACTGGAGAAACATTTGAAGAAGCATATGAAAATTTGAGAGAAGCGATGGAAGGATGGATTGAAACTAAATTAGAAGGTGGATTTGAGGTACCTTTACCAGTAGGATACGATGATTTTAGTGGTAAGTTTGTAGTTAGAATACCAAAATCATTGCATTATAGATTAACAATAGAAGCAGAGCAAGAAGGTGTATCATTAAATCAATATGCATTATATAAATTAAGTAAGTAGCTTTCACATAAATTTATATAGATTAGAGCTTATCGCATTTGGTAAGCTCTTTTATAATATAATTGAAACAACTAAAAAAATTTGGAAAATTTTAAACTTCAAAAAAATAAATAAAAAATAAAAATTTTGACAAAATAAATTGTAAATATAGTAAAAATGTTATTAACAAAATTACTATAAAATACAATTTAGGAGGTTTAAAATGAAAAACACAGTCAAAATAGTGTTATTTTTAACATTAATTATGCTAGTATTACTTGGTATACCAGTTGTTAGTAATGCAGCAAGTACAGAAACAGCAACAGATGAAGAAAGTTTAATTACAGCTATAAACAATGTTGACGATGGTGGAACAGTAGAAATTCAAAATAACATAACTGTAACAAAGCCAATTGTAATCCAAAAAGAACTTACAATAGATGGTAATGGATATACAGTTGCAGGTTCAACAGATTGGACATCAACATCTGGAAATCAAACAATGTTTACAGCACAACTTGCTGCAGGAAAACTTACTTTAAAGGACATAAACTTAAATAATGGACCAAAATATGGTGTACAAGCATATGATGGTGCAACAGTTGTATTAAATAATGTTTCAATAGTAGGTTTTAGATATGGTGGAGTTCTTGTAAATGGTGGTAATGTGGAAGTAATAGACTTACATTTAGGATTTAATGGTACAGATACAAACAATGGTATAGAAATAGATAAAGGAGCATCTGCTACAAATAATCCAACACTAACAATGAACGGAACATTAACATCTGATGTAAACGAAAATGTAGTTCGTCCTGCTACAAATGGTAACCTTACAGAATTTACAGTAACAAACACAGAAAATACAACCAACAAAGTTGTTATAGCTGGAGACAAAGTTGTATTAACAGATGAAAACAATAATGTAATTTCAGAAAATGCTATACCAGAGAGTGCAACAGCTAACACAGATGAACCAAAAGTAGTTGTAACATTAATTTCAGGGGAGACATCTAATAAAATAACTGTAGACAAAGGTGCAACTGTTACAGAAGAAATGCTAAAATCTCATATAGAAGTTCCAGAAGGATATGAAATAGACGGATTCTTTACAGATGAAAGCTATACAAATGCATTTGACTTTAATACTAAATTAGACAATGACACAACCATATATGCAAGAACAGCTGAAATAAAAACAGAAGAACCAACAGAACCAGAAACTCCAGAAGTCAATGAAGAAGAAAAAGATGATGTACCAAAAACTGGAGTTGAGAGTTATTTAGGACTTGCAATACTAACAATTATAGCTTCTACAGCAGGAATTGTTTATATGAAGAAAAAAGAAAGTAAATAATTATAAAAAATAAAGTTTGTTAAAAAGTTATAATAAAAAGCAATAGATATTTATTAAAAAATATAAAATGCTAGGGAATAGAATGCTAGAAAGAAAAAGGCTGCAGCAAAAAAGCTAGCAGCCTTTATACATAAATTATATAACATTAAAAGGAGGAAAAAAATAAGACATAAGACTTGCCTTATTTTATATAGTTGAAAATGACAACAATAGATAAAAGTAAAATTTTAAACAGAATAATTTATTTATTTTTAATATTAATAATTTTTTTATCAAGTGCGTATATAGTCAGAAGTTTCGCAAGTAAAAAAGAAGCTGAGGAGGATAGAAATTTATTGAATACGATAGATGTAGAAAACGAACTGGTAGAAGCAAATGTAGAAAAAGAAGATAACACCGCAAAAGATAATAATAAAGAAAGCGAGAACACAGAAAACAATGAAGAACCAAACAAAGAAGAAAAAAGCGAAGAGGAAATAAAGAAAGAAAAAGAAGCGGAATCAAAAAAGAGAATAGCACAGGTAAAAAAACTTAAAGAAGAATACAAAAATATAGTTGGTTGGATTGAAATAAAAGACACTCATATAAGCTATCCTGTAGTTCAAGGTAAGGATAATGAATTTTATTTAACACATAATTACAAAGGAGATAATGCAGAAAGAGGAGCAATTTTTTTAGACAGCAATTATAATTGGAATATAAAAGGAAACAATTTAATGATATACGGTCACTACATGATTAACGAGGAAATGTTTACAGATTTAACAAAATATGTTGAAGAAAATTATTACAAACAGCATCCTATTATAAGATTTACAACAGATAAAGAAGATGCAGAATACGACATAATAGCAGTATTTAGGTCAAAAGTTTATAACAAAAATGATGATGTATTTAAGTATTATAATTTTATGAATTCTGAAAGTGAAAAAGAATACAACAATTTTATAAAAAATATAAAACAAGCATCTATATATGACATTGAAGAGACCGCCGAATATGGAGATGAGCTAATTACTTTAACTACATGCTCATATTATACAGAAGATGGCAGATTTGTTGTGGTAGGAAGAAAAAGTTGTCATGGGGACGGAGATTTTTGACAACTTAAAAATGGAGACGGAGAAAATTGACACATATTCTTTTTCTTTAGGTTGTCAATTTTCTCCGTCCCCATGACAATTAAATAGAAAAAAATGTAGAAAAATCCAAAAAAAGGTTGTAAAAATAATTCGTAAATAGTATAATAAACTATGTATATTAACGGTAAAAATGGGGGCAAATATGAAAAAAGCTTTAAAAATAATAGGAATAATATTTTTAGCAATTGTAATTATAATAATTACAGCTATTTTAACAGGTTACTTTTACTTAAATGGTAAGTTAAGCAAAATGCAACAAGTAAATATAGACGAAAATAATTTAAGTGTAGATACAGCTGTTGAAGAGCAACTAACAGGTTATAGAAATATAGCTTTATTCGGAGTAGACAGCAGAGATAATGACTTAGGTGAAGGAAATAGAAGCGATTGTATTATTATAGCAAGTATAAATAATGATACAAAAGAAATTAACTTAGTTTCAGTATACAGAGACACATATGTAGACATAGAAGGGTATGGATTAGATAAAATAACACATGCTTATTCTTATGGAGGACCAGAACTTGCTCTTAAAACATTAAATAAAAATCTAGACTTAAACATAAAAGAATTTGTTACAGTTAACTTTGATGCTGTTGCTGATGCAGTTGATGCTTTAGGTGGAGTAGATATAAGAATAGAAGAAGACGAGATATCATATGTTAATTCTGCAATAAAAGATACAGCAAAACATACTGGGCTTGAGGTTGAATATATTAATAGTGCAGGAATGCAAACTTTAAATGGAGTTCAAGCAGTTGGATATTCTAGAGTAAGATATACAGAAGGTGGAGATTACAGAAGGACTGAGAGAATGAGAACTGTTATAGAGGCAATGTTTAAAAAATTAAAAGACAAAAGCATAGGTGAAATAAACGATTTCGCTGATGAAATACTGCCAGAAGTATATACTAACTTAGAGCCAAATGAGGTAATATCTTTAGCACCAACTATGCTAACATATAAGATGAAAGAAAGCATAGGCTGGCCATATAAAACAAGAGGAATTACAACAGACAGATGGTATGGAGTGCCAGTTACATTAGAAGAAAATGTAAAGCAATTACATAAAGAAATATTCGGGGAAACAGATTATACAGTATCAGGAACAGTTAAAGAGATTAGCGAAGACATAATAAATGAAACGGGTTATACAAATTAACGAAAACAATAAATTCATTTTATAAATAAAAAATATATTGGGGGTTACAAAATGAGTGCAAATAGTAGCGAACAGTTTGCATATGTTGAAAATATTGGAAACATAGAAGAAAACTATGAATATAAAAGTATTGCTAAAGCCAATAACAAAGCTAAAGCATTATTGTACATAGAAAAAGCTTTAAAAAGATTTATAGATATTATAGGAAGTATTGTAGGTATAATACTTCTAATTCCATTGTCAATAGGAATTAAAATAGCAAATGTAAAAGCTAATGATTATGGACCATTATTTTACAAGCAAAAAAGAATTGGAAAAAACGGAAAAGAATTTACATTATATAAATATAGGTCAATGGTTATAGATGCAGATGAAAAGTTGGATAGATATTTAGAAGAAAACGAAGAAGCTAGAGAAGAATATTCTACATATAAAAAGCTAAAAAATGATCCAAGAATAACAAAAGTAGGTCACTTTATTAGAAATACAAGCTTAGACGAATTTCCACAATTTTTAAATGTATTAAAAGGGGACATGAGCTTAGTAGGTCCTAGACCATATTTACCAAAGGAAAAAACAGATATGGGAAGCCTATATCATACAATAACTAAAAGTAAACCTGGTGTTACAGGAATGTGGCAAGTTTCTGGTAGAAGTGAAATAACTTTTGAAGATAGAATGAATATGGACATAGAGTATTACTACAACTGGTCTTTAAAGACAGATTTAAAATTACTTTTTAAAACAGTAAAACAAGTAGTATTAAGAAAAGGAGCTATATAATGGCAAAGAAAAAAATAGTACATATTGCACAAAGTGCACGGGGGAGTACTAGAATACCTATATATGTTTTTAAAGAATTTTAAAGATGAAAACTATGAAAATGTTTTAATTGTTTCACAAGACTATGAAAATAAATTAGATAAGTTTAGAAACATAGTAAATGATATATATGTTATAAATATGACTAGAGAAATAAAATTAAAACAAGATATAAAAACTACTTTGCAAGTAAGAAAATTACTAAAAAAATTAAAACCAGATATATTATATTTACATAGTAGTAAAGCAGGTGCATATGGAAGGATTGCATTACTTTTTAATCGAAAAACAAAAATATTATATAATGCTCATGGATGGTATTTTAATGCAGATATGAGTACAAAAAAGAAAAAAGTAATAATTTTGATAGAAAAAATATTAGCATTAAGAGCTAATAAAATTATTAATATTTCTAAAAGTGAATATAATTCTGCACTAAAATATAAGATAGCACCAGAAAGAAAAATGTGTGTAATAGAAAATGGTATTGACTTTACGAAATTTGAAGGATGCGACAAATATAGAGAAGAAACGAGAAAAAAGTACAATATAGGTGATAACGAAATAGTGATAGGTGTAGTAGGAAGATTATCAGAACAAAAAGACCCTATGACAACAATAAAGGCTTTTAACGAAGTATATAAAGAAAATAAAAATGTTAGGTTAATGTACGTTGGTTCTGGAGAACTAGAAAATGAAGTTATGGAATATGCAAAAGAAAACAATTTGCAACACTTAGTAACAATAACAGGTTGGGTAGATAATACAGAGAGATATATTCCCGCATTTGATATAGCAATTTTACCTTCTAAATGGGAAGGTTTTGGATTAGCAATTATAGAGTATATGGCATGTAAGAAACCTATTGTAGCAAGTAATGTTGGAGGAATGCTTGATATAATAAAAACAGAAAAAAATGGATTCTTGGCTGAAGTGGGCGATGTAAGTAAATTTGCTGAATATATAATGAAATATATTAACGATAAAGACTTATGCAACAGAGTAGTTAATTATAATTATGAGTATTCTATTAAGAAATTTAATATAAGCGAATTAGTAAAAGAACATAAAAAATTATTTGAAATATTATAATTAAGAGGAGTAACACATCATATGCTAGAAAAAGAAAAAGTAAGGAATTCTTCAATAGAACTGTTGAAAATAATAGCAATTGTATTAATTATTATTAGTCATGCTATGCCATATGGAAATTTTAATAATTATGCAGGGTATGTAGATTTAAATAATGTTTCTACCAATATTAATAATTTATTACTGGCTATTTTTAGACATTTAGGAAGTATAGGAAATTGTATATTTATAATATGTTCATCTTATTTCCTATTGGATAGTTCAAAAGTAAATAAAAAGAAAATATTAAGATTGGTAATTGATTCATTTATTATATCTGTGACAATTTTTTTACTAATCTTAATATTTGGAAATTATAATATATCACTAACTGAAACTATAAAATCTTTTTTTCCAATTACATTTAACGTAAATTGGTTTTTAACTTGTTATATACTTTTTTATATGATACATCCATTTTTAAACAATATTATAGAAAAATTGGATAAAAGAAAATTACTAATAGTTAACGTTGTTTTAATATTTTTATATAGTATATTAAATACATTAAAATCAGATTTGTTTTATTATAACTCTTTAGTTGGGTTTATAGTCATATATTTTATCATGGCATATATAAAAAAATATATGAAAAATTTTTCGGCAGACAAAAAGATTAATATTATTCTATGTTGTTTAGCTTTTGTATGTCTTGTAGTATCAATTATAATTATTAATTTTATAGGGCTAAAAATTGATATATTAGCTAATAAATTGCAAATTATGAATAATTTTACAAATCCATTGATTATAATAGTCAGTTTTACGCTGTTTAATATATTTAAACAAAAAGAAATTCACAATAAGGCAATTAATTATTTAAGTAGTTTATCACTATTAATATACCTAATTCATGGCAATCAATTTGTGGTAGGATACTTAAAAGGCTCTTATTTTGATTATATATTATCACACTTTGGATATAACAATATAATGCTATATGTTTTAAATTTAACATTAATATATTTACTAGGTAGTGTTTCTTTAAGTATTATATATAAACATCTAATTCAGACTAACTTACAAAAAGTAATTGATAAGTTATATATTTTTTTAAAAATTATTTATCTAAAAATAGAAAAAAAATTAATAAGTTTAGATTAATATGTAAATTTATTAATTTAGTTAGGGGAGAAGAGTTATGCAACAAAACAATAGAATTGTATGGGTAGATATAGCAAAAGGAATTGGTATTATACTTGTTATAATGGGACATATTGCAGAAAATAAAATTATTTATTCTTTTCATATGCCATTGTTTTTTATTTTATCAGGATATTTGTATAAAAATAAAGAAAAATTTGTAAGAAAAAAAATAAAATCAATATTAGTACCATATTTGTTTTTTGCAATAGTTTCATTTTTATACTGGTATTTTATAGAAAGATATTTTAGAGAACAAGATGTTAGCCCAATTAATGTATTTTTAAATATATGGATAGCTACACCAAGCATTAATTATGTTTTTAATACAGCATTGTGGTTTTTACCATGCTTATTTATAACAGAGGTAATGTTTCATTTTTTAGAAAAAAGAATAAAAAATACCAAAATATTATTAAGCTTTATTATCGTTTTTTCTATTATTGGATATATATATCCTAAATTAAACATTATTAGATTACCTTTTGGAATAGATTCTGCATTTATAGCAATAGGATTTTACTTTTTTGGATATTGGTGGAAAAAATCAGAAAATATAATTTTGCAAAAAGTAAATTTGAATATTATAACAAGAATAATAGTATTATGTATTTGTTGCATAGTAGTTATATGTGTACCATCACTAACTAATGGAATGAATATAGGTAATATGGAATATCCATTCTATCCAATTATTTATTTAACGTCATTTGCTGGTTTTTTTATGATATATCTTGTATCTAATATGATAAGTGAAAATAGACCACTACAATTTTTAGGACAAAATACATTAGTACTTTTAGGAATTCATGAACCAATTAAAAGAATTGTAATAGAGATTGTACATCGCATATTTAGTATTCAAACAGAGATAATGAGGACTAATATAATAGGAAAATTAATAATAACGGCTTTGGTAATATTGGTTTGTATTCCATTTATTTATATTATAAACCGATATCTACCATTTCTAATTGGACGAACAAAGGAGAAAAAATATGTTAATCATTAATTTTTTTGCGTTTATGACGTTAGCTTTCCCTAAAGCACGGAGTATTAATCAGTGGAACAGCTGTTACAGTAGCTGAATTTGTTTTTGTTTTAGCAGTTATTACAAGTAAAAATAAAATATTAAATTTTTTTTATGAACATAAAAACTTTTTATATTGTTACATTTTATATAGTATTACAATTTTAATAGTAATATTAACAAACTATAGCAATATGATTTTATTTAAGCTAGCTGCTAGTGTAGTATTAATCCTCTCGCCTTTAGCGATAGGGATAGGTTACAAAATAAAGTTAAATACTTTTTATAAAATAATAATTATTAGTATGATAATTACAGGTATATATTCTGTTTTGCAGTGGACAGTAGGAATAGAAGCTACTAAAATTCCTGGATTAAATATTGCTTACGGTGATACTTTTGCAGATAAGCCAATTGGATATGGCTTTAATGGAAGAGAAGCATTAAAAATGCCATCAACATACCAAAATGGAAATGGAATTGCATTATTCTCCCTATTAGCAATATTCTTAATTATTCCTTGGAAAGTAAAACAAAAAAAATGGAAGATAATAGCTATTATATTATCAATAGTAGCGCTTATCTTATCTGGGTCTAGATCATCATTAATACCTTTTATTATATTAATTCCATATGCAATTAAAAAAATATATGATAAACTAAAAACGAAAAAGCAAAAAGTTTTTTTATTATTAATTATAACATTAGGAATTAGTACATTAATATTATATATTGCATACTCACAAAGTAATATAATAGAATATGCCTATGAAAGGTATATATTACAAACTTTTAGTGATTCGACCGGCAGTGGAAGGACTACTCAAATCCAAAATGTAATTAATTATATTACTAGTAGAGATTTTATAAATATGATAAAAGTTCTAATACTAGGAGAAGAATGGGGAAAAGCCGAATTTTCAGAAGGAATCTTTAATATAATTTCATATTATGGAATAATAGTGGCTATAACATTTTGTATACTATTATTATATCCAATTATTAAACTACATAAGAAGAACAAAATTGAAATATTGGGATTATTAGCTGTTTTTATTGCGTTTATGGTTGATTCCTCTTTTAACTATCCACCGGCATTAATGAACTACTTTTTAATTGCAGGAGTTTTATTACAGAGACAGAAGATAGAAGAAAATGAAAAGATAAAAAAGGAGCAAGAAATATGAAAGTGGCAATAATTACTTCTGGTTATTTACCTGTTCCAGCCTCTAAAGGTGGAGCGGTAGAAAATATAGTAGAAAATTTTATAATAGAAAATGAAATAGAAAAAAAAGTGAATTTTGAAATTTTTAGTATTTATGATGAAAATGCTGAAAATATATCAAAAAAATATCAGTATACAAACTTTAATTTTATAAAACCGAATAAAATTGTAAAAGCATTGGATAAAATAATATATTTCTTTTTTAAGAATATTCTAAAAAAAGAAAAAACAATGTCATATAGATATATTATACAAAGATTGTATTTCTTAAGGAAGACTAGTAATAATTTAAAGAAAAATAATTATGATAGAATTATTTTAGAGAATCATTCTACATTATTTTTAGCTTTAAAGTGGCATAAAAACTATATAAAATACAAGGATAAATATTACTATCATATACATAATGAAATAAAATCATTTTATGGTTGCGAAAATATAATTAAAAATACAAAAAAAATATTATGTGTAAGTAATTATATAAAAAAGCAAGTAGAAAATTTCTTTGGAATACAAGACAGTAAGAATATTGTAAAATTAACTAATTGTATTAATATAGATGAGTTTAAGGAGATTAGCGAAAAGGAAAAAATATCGTTAAAGAAGAAATATAACATAGAAAAAGATGAAAAAGTAATTTTATTTGCGGGGAGATTATCCAATGAAAAAGGTATAAGAGAATTATTATTAGCAATTAGAGGTATAAAGAATGTTCCTAAATTTAAACTTTTGGTTGTTGGAAGCTTCTTTTTTGATACAGAAGTAAAAAATAGTTTTGAAGAAGAACTACGTAGTATTATTAAAGAAATAAAAGATAAAGTTATATTTACAGGGTATGTAAAACATGAAGATATGTATAAGATATATGGAATGTCAGATATAGCAGCATTACCATCTTTATGGGAAGACCCAGCACCACTTACTATAATAGAAGCTATGTCTAGCGGATTACCTATTGTTACTACTGATTCTGGAGGAATACCAGAATATGCTAAAAATGATTGTGCTTATATAATAAAAAGAGATGAAAATTTAATAAAAAATATTAAGGAAAAATTAGAAGAATTGTTAAATAGTGAAGCTCAAAGAAAAAAGATGTCTGAAATTAGTCTAAAAAATGCAAAAGAACTAAATTTAAAGAATTTTTATAATAATTTACTAAAGGATATAGATATTGATTTATAAAAATATTTATTATTAGAGAAAGCGAGAGAATGATGAAAAAGATAATGTATATGATTGATAATAATATTAAAATTATTGGAGGGGCTACTAAATCTACATTCACTATGATTACAGAGATGAAGAAGTTAAATAAATATGATTTGTATTTATGCATGCCAGAAACAGATAAAGAAATGGACGTTTTACCTACTAGTAAAGTAGTTACTTATCCAGAAAACAAATATAAAAATAAACTAATAAATGTTTTCTTTCATAAAATGAAAGTTATACAGCAAATAATAGAGCAAGTAAATCCAGATATTGTACATGCACAAGATCCACAAGGAGGTATTATTATAGCTATGTTAAAGAAATTTGGCAAAATTTCAAAAAGTGTTGAATGCATTTATACAGATAGACAATTATTTAATACATATAGCATTTATTACAAAATATTTTTTAGACTTATGATAAAAGGACTAGACAAAGTCATTTGTACTACCAATATTAATAAAGAACAATGGGAAACACATACAAAAGCTAAATATGCAGAATGTATTTCTAATGTGCTTGATGAAAAATGGTATTCTTATAATAAAAATAATGAAAGGAATATTGATAGAGATAAAATAATTATCGGCTTTGCGGCACGTTTTGATGCTTATAAAAGATGGGATACTGTAAAATCAATTTGTGAAAGATTAAAAGAGAATGAACGTGTGAAATTTAGTTTTTGTATAGCTACAGGAACAGAAAAAAATGATGAAGAAGCACAAAATTATATTAAAGAAATTAAAGAAATGTTAGGAGATAAAGTTACTATAAAATTGAACGCTAACATGGATGAGATGGAAGAATTTTATTATAATATTGATATTTTTGTGTTAACTTCGCAGGGAGAATCATTTGGCAGAACATTAATAGAAGCTATGGCAAGAAGATGTGTAGTATTTGGAACAAATTCAGGAGGAGTTCCAGATGTAATTAGCAATAAGGAATTTCTGTTTGAGGTAAATGATGTAGAAACTATAAGCACAAAAATATTAAGATATATTGATAATACCGAAAAACTAGAAAAGGATAAAAATTATTTTGAACAGTATGTTAAAGATAGATTTTCTGTAGATAAATTGAGAGAAAAATTAGACGAAATATATACAGAATAATATAAAGGAGCTTTATATAATTTATGAATGAAGATGCAACGATAAAAAAATTACGTGTAGAGTATATAGATATATTAAAAGGAATTGGAATCATATTAATGATTATGGGGCATATAGGATTTAGTGGTATATTTGATTTTTATATTCATGCTTTTAATATGCCATTATTCTTCTTTGTGTCAGGATATTTATACAAAACAAAGTTAGAAAAGAAATATAAAGATATTGTTTTAGGAAAAGCTAAATCATTGCTTATACCATATTTATTTTTTGGAATTTTACATTATTTCGTATATATTATTATAAATAAAGAAAGTAATTTTTTAGATCCATTATATCATTTGTTTTTCATGAATAATGAAGAATTGCCTATTGCAGGTGCCTTGTGGTTTTTAACAGCGATGTTTTTTACTACACTAATATATGACCTATTAAAAAGAAAAATAAAGAATAAATACATATTTTTAGCAATAATCATTATAATTGCAATTACTGGATGTCTATTACCATTCCAACTACCATATAGTATTAATGCAGGAATGGTTGGTATAGGAATTTTCTTTTTAGGAAATTGCCTAGCAGAAAATAAAGATAAATTAAAAATTTTAATTACAGGAAAATGGTGGTTAATTATTATTTATCTAATATTAAATGGTCTTATATTTGTTAACGGGTATACTAATATGAGAACAGGAGAATATTCTATTGTTCCATTATTTTGGATTAATTTATTGATTGGAACTTTAACATATTGGAATGTCTCAATATGGATACAAAACAATTCAAAAATTTATTTAATAAATAAATTATCTACTTTATTAAAATATATAGGAAGAAATTCAATTGTTTTTTTGGCATTAAACCAATTGGTTATTATGATTATATCTACAATTATTAATTTATTTCAAATTGATAATATGATTATTTTTGCTTTAATGAAAATAATAAACTTGATTATAACAACTGTTATACTATGTTTAAATTGTAATGTAATGCTAAATACAAAACTAAAAAAGGTAATTGGAAAATCTTAAATGTAATATATAAAATCTTAAAAGTTGGAGAAATTGGAAATGAATACAAATAAGTTATTAAATAGGATAATAGGTAAAAAAAATAAAGACTTTATTCTCAATGAAAAAATTTGCCTTATAGATATTATATCATGGGAAATACGATATATGATGGATAATTTAAGAGGTAGAGTACGTTCATTAGGAATGAATGGAAAACATAAAAGAGTACAATGTGGAAAAAAAGTACAGCTGAGAAATAAAAGGTTTATTCATATTGATGGAAAAATTAAAATTAGAGACTATGTTGAAATAGACGGAATATCTGAAAATGGTATTCAAATAGGGAAAAATGCTATTATAGGAAAATATTCTATAATGAGGGCTAGTAGTACTTTATTAAATTTAGGAAAAGGAATAAAAATAGGTGATAATTTTTCTTGTGGAGATTATACATTTTTTGGAGCATCTGGTGGAATTGAAATAGGAAATGATGTGATTATGGGGCAAAATGTAAGATTTCATGCACAAAATCATAATTATGAAAATAAAAAATTAATAAGATTACAAGGAGTTACTAGAAAAGGAATCAAAATAGGAAATAATTGTTGGATTGGGGCAGGAGTTACATTTTTAGATGGGGTTACAATAGGAGATGGCTGTGTAATTGGAGCTGATAGCGTTGTAACAAAAAGTATGCCAGCAAATAGTGTAATAGTAGGAAATCCTGCAAAAATAATAAAAAAGAGATGTGAATGATGGAAAAAAATAAAATTATAAAAGAAACAGGAATGTATTTAATAGGAACGGTTATGGTCTCTATATTGGGATTTATATTATCTATTTTATATTCTAAAATGTTTAATCCATATGACTATGGAATATACTCTCTAGTTTATAGTACATATAGTTTAATCACAAATATATATGGTGGTTGGATATCCTTATCAATGATAAGAAACGCAGAGCAATATATTATTCAAAAAAAAGAAAATGTATTTTTTGGAACCTTTTATAAATTACAGGCAATGATGGCAGTTTCTTTTGTAATCGTTGGAAATACTATAAATATTTTTTTGCCAGTAGAAAATAATGTTAAAATAATGTTTTTTATTTTTACACTAGTTTATTTTTTTGAATATACAATTTTAATAACAAACACTGTTTTAAGAGTTAAACAGAATGCAAAGCAATATAGCAAAAATACTGTAATTAATAATTTTTTAAAGATTTTCTTTATCTTATTCTTATATTATGTACTACATATAACAAATATTGTAGTAATTGTAATTAGCCTGTTAATTGCAGAAATGGTCCAATATATTTATATTTTCCACAAAGTTGGGTTAAAGAAATATTATAAAAGGAAGTTATTAAATAAAACTATTGCGAAAAAAATGTTTTTATTTGGTTTTCCATTAATAGGGGTAACAGTAACCAACTGGGTTCTAAATGTATCTGATAGATATATTATACAATTATTTTATAGCCCTACAGAAGTTGGTTTATACTCTTATGCATATTCTTTAGGAAATAGCCTATTTTCACTATTAATGCAATTTATTATGTTAGGAGCATATCCAAATATCGTAAAAGCATGGGAAAGTGGAGGAAGGGAAAAATCAGAAGAAGTTATAAAGACATATTTAAGAATTTATCTTCTTATTATTATACCAGCATGTATAGGTGTGATTGGAGTGGCAAAAAATTTCTTTTTAGCTTTTACTGATACGCAATATCAAAGTTCTTATAGTATTTTTATTATTACCTGTATTGGAATAGCGATATTGGGGCTTACGCAATATTCTAATAAAGCATGGGAATTAAGAAAAAAAACAAAACATATTTTAATGTTAAATATAATGGCAGCATTAATTAATGTTGTACTGAACTTTATATTTATTCCAACTTTAGGATATGAAATGGGAGCAGTTACTACATTAGTGGCCTATGTACTATTTTTTATTCTATCATTAATATGTTCAAGAAAATTTTTTACATTAAAGGTCGATTATAAATCTTTAGGCAAAGTTATAGTGTCTTCTGCTATTATGTATTTAAGTATTATATTAATAAACCAAATAAATATAAATGTAATAATAAAATTGATATTACAAATATTGACAGGTGTTATCGTATATGGCATAATGTTGATAGTAACTAGAGAACTAAATTTAAAAGAATTAAAAAGTATGAAAAATAATTTGACGAATAGAACATCATAGACAATAGGTAGTGCAAAATAATTTATGAAAAATAGAATAACAAATACTATCAAAAAAATGTAAAAAGTAAATATAGGAGGAAAATAAAATGAAAATAGTTGTTGCAGGAACAGGATATGTAGGTTTGGTTACAGCCGTTTGTTTATCAGAAATAGGACATAATGTAACATGTGTAGATGTTAATGAAGAAAAGATAAATATGTTAAATGAAGGAAAAAGCCCTATTTTTGAACCAGGATTAGAGGAACTAATGACAAAAAACAAAGAAAGATTAACATATACACTAGATTATAAAAAAGCATATCGTGATGCAGATGTTATATTTATAGGGGTAGGAACTCCTGAAAAAAAAGACGGAAGTGCTAATTTAACTTATGTTTATCAAGTCGCAAAAGAAATTGCTAATAATGTAGAAAAAGATACTATTGTAGTTGTTAAATCAACTGTACCTATAGGGACTAATAAAAAAATAGAAAAACACTTAAAAGAAAATTTAAAGAATAATGTAAAAATAGAAGTAGTGTCTAATCCAGAATTCTTATCACAAGGAACAGCTGTAAGAGATACTTTACATGCTCAAAGAATTGTAATTGGTGTTACATCTAAACGTGCAGAAACTGTTATGAGACAAGTATATGATGGATTTAATCAAGAATATTTGATAACAGATAGAGAAAGTGCAGAAATGGTAAAGTATGCTTCAAATGACTTTTTAGCATTAAAAATATCATATATTAATGAAATTGCAAATTTATGTGAGATAGTAGGAGCAAATATTCAAGACGTGACTAAAGGTATGGGAATGGACAAAAGAATAGGTAATAAGTTCTTAAATGCGGGAATCGGGTATGGAGGATCGTGCTTTCCAAAAGATACAAAAGCATTGAGTTGGTTAGCAAATTATAATGATTACGAAATAAAAACGATAAAGGCAGCTATTGAAGTAAATGAAAATCAAAAATTAAAACTTATAAAAAAATCAAGAAAATATTATGAAAGTCTAGAGGGACTCAATGTAGCAGTATTAGGATTAACATTTAAACCGAATACAGATGATTTAAGGGAAGCTCCTTCATTAGATAATATTCCGATATTAATAGAGGAAAGAGCTAAAATAAAAGCATATGATCCTATAGGAGAGAACAATTTTAAAAAGACTTATCCAAAAGAAGCGATAACATATTGCAAAAATGTAAAAGAAACAATAAAGGATGCAGATATTTGTTTTATATTTACCGAATGGGATGATATAAAAAATTTTGATATTACACTATACAAAAAATTAATGCGAACTCCAATCATATTAGATGGAAGAAACTGCTATGATTTAAATGAAATAAAAAAAGAAAAAGTTATATATGAATCAATAGGAAGAAAAACAATAAATAATTTAAAATAGGAGATAAACTTAAATGAAGAAAAAGTTTAGTATAATACTAATACTAATAGTATTGTTATTGGTAATAATAATATTTCCAAGCATATACTTAAAAAATACAGATGATATAGAAGATAAAATAGGAAGTAAGACAATATATACTATAGCAGACTTATTTAAATATTCTTATTTAGAACTAGCAGAACCTAAAATAGATTTTATTTGCAATATAGAAGATAATTTTAGCATAGAAAATGATATATGTCATATTGAAGTTGAATCACATGAAGACAAAAATTATTTAATAAGTTGCTATTTGGAAGAAAATGAAATTGAAACTATTAACCTAATAAATAAAGCAGAACTTGATGTAGAATTGAATGAAGGCAAAAATATTGTCAAAATTGAAATAAAAGATGGTGAAAATATTGTTAAGACTTGGGAGAGAGAAATAGCATATATTAAGCCGTATGAGAAACAGTTTCTAGATGAATGTGGACAATCAGGGGTAGTAGTACATTTACTAACACTTCATGAAGATCAAGATAATCAAGAAAATAATATTAAATTATGGAAAAATTTAGGGATTCAATATGTGAGAATAGAAATAAAATGGGAAATTGTTGATAAAAATGGTCAACTTGACTTTTCTCAATATGATGAATATATGAAAAAAATAGAAACAAGTGGAATAAAACCAATTGTTATATTAGGTGCACCAAGAAGATTAGCGGGTACAGATATGGCTATATCAAATGAAGAAGAATTGAACAGGTACTTGAATTATGCAGTTGCTGTATGTAAACAATATCCTTTTGTTCAATACTATGAGATATGGAATGAGCCAAATTTTCACTATGATACTGAAGATGGTGTGAAATGGTATTCAAGAATGGTAAATGAAGTTTCAAAAAGATTTAAAGCGATTAACAAAGATATTCAAATAATTGGTGGAGCAACCACATTAACTCCATATCCAGATTTTTTAGAGAAGATGACTGAAAATGGTACTTTATTAACATCGGATAGTTACTCATTTCATTTATATGATATTAGAAAAGATGAACAAATGAATGCTACATTTGAAAAATATATATCACAACATGAGGAGTTTCAAAATGATATAGGAGGATTCCAACATTTTGATATTACAGAATCAGGACTTTCCACTAATACTGCGGATGGCATTGATGAACAAGAACAAGCATTGAGAGAAGTACAACAAAGTATTATGGCAGATGAATATGATATTCAAAAATTTATTATATACAATTTTAAGAATCCTGGAGAAGTTGATAGTAGAGAATATATGTATGGGATAGTTAGGTTAAATTATATACCAAAATTATCTTATTATGCTCTTAAAAACTATAATGAAAACACTAATGGCGCAGAATATATGGGAAGAGTTAATTTAGCAAATGGGCTGGTCTCATATTTATATAATAAAGATGGCAATCCTAAAATTATTACATGGTCATCTACAAGAGATGATACTATAACAATTAATTATCAAGATTTTGAAGCAAAAGATTTATATGGAAATAAAATAGAAAATACAAATGGAACATTGACAATTACAAATTCGCCAGTTTACTTAGATAATATTTCAATTAAATATTTTTATGAAGCTATATCAAATACGGCATTAGAAAAATATGCAGAATTTGAAGAAAAATTTAGTCTAGAAATAGAGCAAATAGACGGATTACAAGAACAAATAGATAAATTAAAAAATTATATGACTTCTATTAAAAACAATGAGTCAGAAACACAAGATAAAGCTATAGAGATGATGCATGAACATTTTTATCTAGGAACTATGGTTTTAGATGCATTTAATAAAGATAAATTAAATGTAGAATATGTAAAAGTAAGTTCAATGTTAGACATGCTAAATGATATAGGAGATTCTTATGAAGATTTGCTTACAGTAAGTGCTACTTCAAGAGAAGCTTATTATACAGCAACAGAAGAATTAATTAATAAAGCAGAAACTACTATTAATAATAATTCTGATTTAAATATAGTATATCCAAGCAAAATTTTAGATTTTGCAAAAGAGTTACATGAAAAATCAGAGTACATAATAGGTTTAGAGGAAGAAAATGATATAAAAACAGGTTTGATAGTAAGTAATAGTTTACATGCATACTATTTAGCAGATTGGGCAAACGATTTTGCAAATATATATGTAAACAAATATATTAAACAAAATCCTATTACTGTAAGTTACTCAAATACAGATGAGTATACAAACCAAGATGTAACTGTAACTTTAAATATAGGTTCAGATTCAAAAGTAACAAATAATGAAGGAAATAATATTTATACATTTACTCATAATGGTACATTTACTTTTGAATATGAAAGAAGAGGACAAGCCTTTGAAGAAAAAGTAACAGTTACAAGTATAGATAAAGAAGCACCTACAATTTCTGGTGTTGTTAATGGAAAAATATATACAGATTCAGCAAAACCAGTTATAAAAGATGACAACTTAGAAAAAATAGAAGTATTGTTTAATGGTACAAATATACAATTTAATAGTGGTAATACACTAAAAGATGAGGGAATTTATAATATTACAGCAACAGATAAAGCTGGAAATGTTACTTCTGTAGAAATATATATTGTAGAAAAAGGCGAAGAAGGCTATATTATAGAAAATGGTTACATATTAAATGTAAAACAAAAAACTACAATAAATAATTTTGCAACAAAATTCAATTTATCAAGTGGATATACAATAAAAAGAAACGATAAAGCTATAACAAATAAAGATATAATTGCTACAGGAGATATTTTGCAATTAAAAAATGGAGCAGAATATACAATTGTTGTAGCAGGAGATATAAATAAAGATGGAAAAGTAACAACATATGATTTAAGTACTTTTAGAAGATATATATTAGGATTAAGAGAGTTTGACGAATTAGAAAGCCTAGCAGCAGATATTAATGTAGATAAGCAAGCACTTGGAGTAAAAGACTATACCAGAATGAGAATAGAGATATTGGGAGAATATTAAGTTCTCCTAATATTTAAGTAACGAGTTAATTTTATAAGTGATGAGAATAATTTTAAAGTATTTAAATATAAATAATTAGCTAATTATTTGGCAACGTAATATTTTTGTAAATATATTGTAATCTAATTGTAAAAAAGAAAAACTTGTCATATAATAACATTTATAGTAGAATATCATAAGAAGAAATGTAAAAAGGAGAGAAAAACAATGAAAAAGGTAGTATCAATTATTTTATTAATGTGCTTAGTTTGTCTAAGTTATAAAGTTTATGCATCAGAAGTGCCAGAACAAACAGAAGCTTCTGTAAATGTAAAGTTCGAGACAGTAACAGAAGAAAATAAAGTAACAATAAAAATATCTACAGGAGAGTTTGAAGGAGTAGAAGCAGGGGCTGTAATGAGTGCTTCTTTAGACCTTGTATATGATGATGCCAATGTATCAAAAGTATCAGGAAAAACATCAGATAATTGGAAAATTACAATTTCAAATGAGACTAAAAGGGTACTATTAGAAAATGATGAAGCAAATCCTAATACTACATTTGTAGAATTAACATTTGAACTAAGAGATTTAACAGAGGAAACAACTGGAACAATTTCTATAGCAAACTTTAATATTTCAGATGGAGAGCTTTTAGATGAAACATATCCTACATATTCTGCTAATTACACAATAAAGCCAGATACAGTAGGAGATGATGAAAATAATAACAATGAAGAAGAAAATAATGTTCAGAATGAAATAACTAATGAAACACTTAATGAAGTAACAAATGAGGCAACAAATAATACTAATACAGAAAATATAACTATAAATACAAATACTTTAAACAAAGAAGCTGGAAGTACTGTAAATAACGCTAAAGATAATACTATATCTCCAGATTCTAAATTACCACAAACTGGTGTGAATATATTTATAATAGTATTAATTGTTGCAATAGTAGCATTTGCAGTTGTAAAAATAATAAAATATAAAGATATAGAAATAAAATAGAGTAAGATATTATAAGCTAAATAGAAGGGAATTTTACAATGGACGAGTTGAATTTAAAAGATATATTTAACATGTTTTGGACAAAAAAGTTTGAGATTATATTAATAATAGCAATAGCCATAGTTATTGGATTTATTTATTCTTATGTATTACTTAAACCAGAATATAAGTCTACTACATCTATATTATTAGCAAAGTCAAATACTGCACAAGCAGATGACGGGACTATAACTTCATCTGAAATTACATTAAATCAAAATTTAGTTGCAACTTATAGTGACTTAATTAAAACAGAAAAGGTTTTAACACAAGTTATTAATAATTTACAAATTAATAAAACAGTAGAAGAGTTACAAAAAAATATTCAAGTATCTGCTAAAGATGATACAGAGATAATAAAAATAAGCGTAACAGATGCAGACAGTGAAATGGCACGTAGAATTGCTAACGAGGCTGCACAGGTATTTATTACTCAAATAGCACAAGAATACTACAATATGGACAATGTGTACGTAGTAGATGAGGCAAGAGCTGAAAGTGCACCATATAATATAAATCATACAAAAGATTTGGTTATATTTGTAGCAGCAGGTTTTGTTATAGCATGTATTTATGTTTTAATTGCCAATATGCTTGATACAACAGTTAAAAGTAAAGAAGATATAGAGAAAAAGTTAGGATTAACGGTTTTAACTTCTATACCTGTATGTGATTTTAAAAAAGCTAAAGGAGGCAAAAAATAATGAAAAAGGAATTAATTGCTGCAAGAGAACCTAAATCACCTATATCAGAGTTATTTAGGACATTAAGAACAAATATACAATTTATGAATACTAAAACAGGGTTAAAGTCTTTATTAGTTACTTCAACTTCGCCATCAGAAGGAAAGAGTTGGGTTTCTTCTAATTTAGCTACAACTTTTGCTCAAGCAGGTAAAAGAGTTATATTAGTAGACTGCGACATGAGAAAGGGAAGATTATTTTCTGTTTTTTCTGTTCCACCAGCACCAGGACTTTCTAATTACTTATCAGGAGTTAACTCTAATGGAGAGAGCGGAGATACTAGAATAGAATCTTATATAAGAAAAACAGAGGTAGAAAACTTATATTTAATAACAGCTGGAAGTGTGCCTCCAAACCCTTCTGAATTACTTGTTTCTGAAAAAATGGCAGAAACGATGCAAGAATTAGAAAAAATGTGTGACATTGTAATTTATGACGGTACACCAACAAACTTAGTTACAGATGCTCTTATTATTTCTAGAAACGTAGATAGTACTATTATAGTATGTGCTTATAAATATACTAAAATAGATGACCTAGAAAGAGTAAAAAGGGATATTCTAAATGTAGGTGGAAAAATAGCAGGTGTTGTTATAAACAAAATGCCTATTGCTCAAAAAGAATATTATGCTTCATATTATTATGGCTCATCAAGCACATCTGTATCTACATCACATAAAAAGTCCAGCAGAAATAAAGTGGATTTTGCAGCTAGAATAAAGCCAGAAACTCAGGAAAATAGCAGGTTATATAATATAGATGATAGCAAAAATTCTGAGGAAGATGACTAAAAATATAATTTAAAAATTTGACTATAACCTTATAAAATTTAATTATAAATTTATAAGGTTAAATTAATATATAAAGGAAGATAAAAAAATGATTGATGTACATTCTCATATAGTTTATGGAGTTGATGACGGCTCTAAAACGATAGAAGATACAATGCATATGCTTAAAGAAGCGAAAAAAGTGGGATTTACAGATATAATATGTACTCCACATTATATGGAGGGCTATTATGAAGTTCCATGCAAAGAGATATCAAGCAAAATTTCACAAATAAGAGATTTAGCGGAAGGTATAAATATTAAGATACATCAAGGAAACGAAATTTATGCTAACGAAAACATAATGGAATATATAAAATCAGGTCAAGCTACTAGCTTAAATGGTAGTAGATATGTGCTAATTGAGTTTCCTATGCAGACAAAACCAATAAATATGGACCAGGTTATATATTTATTATTACAAGCTGGAAAAGTTCCAATAGTAGCACATCCAGAAAGATATAGCTATGTTAGAGAAAATCCAAATATGTTGTTAGAATATATAGAACAAGGTGTATTATTTCAAACAAATTATGGCAGTATAATAGGTATGTATGGAAATGAGATAAAAGAAACTGCTAAAAAGCTATTAACACATAATATGATACACTTTTTAGGGTCAGACAATCATAGAGTAAATACTGTATATAAAAACATACCAGAGGCATTAAAAACACTAGAAAAGTTGGTAGGAGAAAACAAAGTGCAAGAACTTACAACCGACAATCCAGAATGTATATTAAATAATGAAGAAATAGAAATAGATGAGCCTATTGAATTGAAGAAATCTATATTTGGGTCATGGAAGTAAAAATATACAAAAAATTACTACACTATCTCTTTTTGATATTAAGTAAGTTGTAATAAAATTTAAAATATGGTATAATTAAACATGTAACCTTAAATCTTAATAGATATATTTTAAGGAGAGTGTTACTATGATTCGGATTAATATTGAGAAAGAAGTAAAATACTTGCAGTCTCAAATGCCAAAAGTTGGAGACACCTATCGTATGTTGGACAGGTACAACGATGAAGAGACGGCTGCCTTGAAAAATGAAGGCTTTTCCTTTAGAAGGTACGACTTCGGAATCGAAATGATTGAATTTACTCGGGATTTTTAAAAGGGGGCATATAAGCAATCAGAAAAATTTAATAAGTAACACAATAATGAGGTCGCAATTTGCGACCTCTTTTATATTAAAAATAAAATAATAAAATTACTTGACAAACACAAACAAATGTTTTATAATATATAATACAGTAATATCATAAAAATTGTAATAAATATATCAAAAGATGGAGTAATAAATTATATATATGTTATTATGAGTAATGTTACAAGGAAAGTGATAGTTATGGAGTTTGAAAAATCAAAACTAATAGAATTAAAAGAGAAGTTTGATTCTATTATCAATACAGAAGAAAAAGAAAATGTAGAATTTTGGTATGCAAGGGATTTACAGATTCAATTGGGATATACACAATGGAGAAATTTTTTAGAAGTAATAAATAAAGCTATAATATCTTGCGAAAATGCTGGTATAGGTGTAAATGATCATTTTGCTAAGGTCAGCAAAATGATAGAATTAGGCAAAGGAGCTAAAAGACAAGTTGAAGACTATATGTTAACAAGATATGCTTGTTATTTAATTGCTCAAAATGGAGATTCTAAAAAAGAGGAAATTGCGTTTGCTCAAACATATTTTGCAGTACAAACTAGAAAACAAGAAATAATTGAAGACAGAATAAAACTAATGAATCGATTAGAAGCAAGAGAAAAACTAAAAGAATCTGAAAAACAACTATCTAAAAATATTTATGAAAGAGGCGTTGATGATTTAGGATTTGCAAGGATTCGTTCAAAAGGAGATTCGGCATTATTTGGTGGATTAAATACAATGCAGATGAAAGCGAAATACGGAGTGAAGGAAAGTAGACCTCTTGCAGATTTTTTGCCAACATTAACGATTGCTGCAAAAAATCTTGCAACAGAGATGACAAATTATAATGTAACTGAAAAAGATATGTATGGAGAAGAAAGTATAACAGATGAGCATGTAGATAATAACTTGAGTGTAAGAAATATGTTAAATAAAAGAGGCATAAAGCCTGAAAATTTAAAACCAGCAGAAGATTTAAAGAAATTAGAGAGAAGAGTTAAGTCAGAAAGTAAAAAAATAGCCGACAGTAATAAATTGCCTAAAAAAGGAAGCAAATTAAAGTGAAATATTTACTAAAATATAGTCATTTGAAAGACAGATTGTTAGTATAGCAGTTTGAGGTTGCAATTTGCAACCTCAAGTTAAAAAATTAGATAAATTAAATTTCAATCCTAGGCTTATATCTCTCAAGCCACATGTTTACTTGGCAAAGATATGCCATAAGTTGTGGACCAGTCATTAACTGCCCAAACCAAGGTCTAGTAAAAGCATTGCCATTTGTGTTAATTATATCCCATATATATGTTTCATTTAAAAGCTCTTTTATTGGAGCATCAGGTTTTTTCATTATATGAGTAAGCATTTCTTTTACTTTTTTTAAGTAAGTTGGATTTTGAGTTTTAGGGTAAGGGCTTTTCTTTCTGTCTATAATTTCCGCTGGCAATTTACCCTTCATTACATATCTAAGTAATCCTTTTTCACGTCCATTAAGTGCTTTTAATTCCCATGGAATATTCCATACATATTCTGCTAATCTATAATCACAGAACGGAACTCTTAGTTCAAAGCCATTAAACATTCCCATTCTATCTGAACGATCTAATAATGTCTGCATAAACCAATTTTGAGTTAAATGAGTTATTTTCCTTTTTTCAGCTGTTTCTATAGTGTCTTCGTTTAATATTTCTACTTCTGATAAGCTCTCGTTATATCTATAATCTATATAAGATTTTAAATTGAATTTTAAAGATATATTTGGATTAAGCAATTTTTGTCTTTCTTCTATAGCAATAGACCAAGGGAATGTTCCGCTTCTCAATGCATCTTCTCTAAAGAACCAAGGATAGCCTCCAAAAATTTCATCTGCACACTCGCCAGTTAAAGCGACAACCATGTCTTGCTTAACATTTTTACAGAAAAGTAGTAATGAAGAGTCAACATCTGCCATTCCAGGACAGTCTCTTGCTAGCATAGCACTTTCTAAATTTTCTGCAAGTTCTGGTGTATCTATAACTATTTTATGATGGTTTGTATGAAGAAAATCTGTCATTATATCTATATATTTATCATCTGAATTAGGTTGAAAATCGCTTTTAACAAAATTTTTGTCATTATCAACATAATCTATTGAGTAAGTTTCTAATGGAGGCAAGCCATTATCTTTGCAATAATTTGAAGCATATAAACTTACTATGCTAGAATCCAAACCACCTGATAAGAACGTACAAAGTGGTACATCAGACACTAGTTGTCTTTTAATACTATCTTCTAATAAAAATCTAACTTTATCACAAGTTTTGCCTAAACTATCAGTATGAGGTTTACTAGTAAGTTTCCAATATTTTGAGGTATAAATACCATCTTTATTATATATTAAGAAGCTTGCAGGTTTAACTTCGAGAATATCTTTAAAAACTGTTATTCCAGGGGTATGTGCTGGACCAACTCCTAGTAGTTCTCCAATACCTGCGTTATCTATTACTAATTCTATGGACGGATAGCTAGCAATTGCTTTTATTTCTGAACCAAATATAAAATAGTTATCTTTAAAAGTGTAAAACAAAGGCTTAACACCAAAATGGTCTCTTGCCATAAATAGTTCTTTTTTGTTTTCATTCCATATTGCAAATGCAAAAATTCCATTTAAGTAATTTACTACTTCTTTTCCGAAATGGACAAAAGCTTTTAATAAAACTTCTGTATCTGAATGGCTCTCAAAAGTAAAACCGTTTTCTTTTAAAATATCTCTTAGCTCGCTAGTATTATAAATTTGACCATTATAAACTATTGTATAAGTATTGTCGTTATATTTAAAAGTCATTGGTTGTTTACCTCCATCAGGGTCAACAACAATTAGTCTTCTGTGACCTAACATGGCATTTTCAAAGCAACTATATCCATTTTCATCAGGTCCACGTCTAGCAATAGAGTTTGTCATTGCTACCAACTCATCTTTTTCATTATTAATTTTTTTCTTTAAGTTAACAAAACCACAAATTCCACACATATAAAACCTCTTTCAAAACGCATTTATAGTAGTATATGCAAAATATAATAATAAAGTCATAGAATTTTAAAAGAGTTATTGAAATTACATAATTATAAAAGTATAATATAATAAATTTAAGCAAAAAATTATATAGTTAAAAAATCAGCTTAAATTATAAGGAGGATTATATATGGAAGAAGTAAAAATAGGAAGAGTTTATCGTCATTTTAAAGGAAATTATTATTTTGTGGAAAATGTTGCTTATGATTCTGAAACTAAAGAAAGAATGGTTGTATATAAGCCTTTATATCCTAGAGAAGATGGAAGAGCTATATGGGTAAGACCTGAGAAAATGTTTTTAGAGGCAATTCCAGAAAGACCAGATAATATAACAGGTCAAAAAGTTAGATTTGAATTAGTAGATGGTATAGAAAAAGATTATACTAAAAAATAATAGTATTTTAATAAGAAATATGGAGAACTGTAAAACTAAAATCTAATAAGAAATATAACCAAATTATATAAATAATATTTGACAATTTTAAAAAAAATTTATAAAATATAATATGTTAAATTTATATTTTAAGGGAAGGCATCTGTTTGTTATATTTTGTATTAATAAACGCACAACACCTAATAAGTGTTGTCTTTTTGTGCTTAAAAATGCATTTTAAGTTAACAAATAGCCAATAAAAGATAAGATTTTAACAATAAAAATTAAAAAGGAGGAATTATTTTGGAAAAAGAAGAAAACATTTTAGGTTATGAAGAAATAGGCAAATTAATTAGAAAATTTTCTATACCATGTATAATCTCTCTTGTGGTTAACTCTTTATATAATATAGTTGACCAGATATTTATAGGATGGGGAGTAGGTTACATAGGTAATGGTGCAACAAACGTAGTATTCCCAATTACAATGCTATGTTTAGCTTTTGCATTAATGTTTGGAGATGGAAGCTCAGCATATTTAAGCCTTAAACTTGGAGAAAAGAATAAAAAGGAAGCAAGTAAAGGCGTAGTAAATGGTATACTTATTTCAATAATTGTTTCAATTTTACTTTGTGTAATTATTATAGGATTTTTACCACAAATTTTAAACTTATTTGGATGTACAGATGCATTAAGAGAAGATGCTATGGGATATGGATTTTTTGTAGCTTTAGGATTGCCATTTATGATGATAGGAACTACGCTAAATTCTATTATAAGAGCAGATGGTAGCCCTAAGTATGCAATGACATCTATGGTTATAGGAGCAATTTTAAATGTTATATTAGACCCAATATTTATATTTGTATTTAAAATGGGAGTAGAAGGAGCAGCTATTGCAACATCTATTAGTCAATTTGTTACTTTTGCAATGAATGTTGCATATTTAAGAAAACTAAAAACAATAAAAATAACAAGAGACGATATAAAATTAAAGCCATCAATTGTTGGTAGAGTTTCAATGCTTGGAATAAGCAGTTTTATTACTCAGATGAGCATAGTTTTAGTTATGGCATTTGAAAATAACTTATTAGGAAAATATGGTGCAGAGTCAGAGTTTGGGTCAGAAATCCCTATTACAGTACTAGGTATAGTTATGAAGATTAGTCAAATATTAAATAGTATAATAATAGGTATAGCATCAGGAGCACAACCAATTTTCGGCTATAATTATGGAGCACAAAATTACGATAGAGTTAGAAAGACCTTAAAATATGTATTAGGCTTAAGCTTAATAGTAAGCACAATAGCATTTTTATTATTCCAATTAATACCTGATAAGCTAATTCTAATATTTGGTAGTGGAAACGAACTTTATATTGAATTTGCATGTTATGCATTTAGAACATACTTAATGCTATGCATTTGTAATGGTATACAAATACTTGCAGGTATTTTCTTCCAAGCAATTGGAAAAGGTGTAAAAAGTGCAATTATTTCTTTATCAAGACAAATTGTTTTCTTAATCCCAGCAATGGTAGTATTTGGAGCAACTTTTGGAATTCATGGAATATTATATGCAGGACCTTTTGCTGATGGATTAGCATTTATAATAGCTGGTATACTTTTAATATTACAAGTAAGAAAATTCAAGAAAGTAGAAGCTTCTACAAAACCTTTAATTACAAATCCACTAGAAATAACAGAGCCAAGTGCCTCAAATGTTGTAATTACTTTATCTAGGGAATATGGTTCTGGTGGAAGATATATTGGTAAATTAATAGCTCAAAAGTTAGGCATAAAATTATATGATAAAGAATTTATTATAAAAGTTGCCGAAGAGACTGGGTTATCAGAGCAATATATTAAGGAAAATGAACAAAAAAGAAATGTACTTGACGTGTTAAATAATGGATATTATTCAGATATGAACAATTCTGATGAATTATTTGTAAAAGAATCTGAATTAATAAAAGAAGTATCTGCAAAAGAACCTTGTGTAATAGTAGGAAGATGTGCAGACCAAATATTAAAAGATAATAAAAATGTTTTAAAAGTATTTATTTATAGCAATATGGAAGATAAAATAAATAGAGCAGTAAAATACTATGGAATGGATAAAAAGAAAGCAGAAAAAGAGATTTCTAGAATAGATAAATTAAGAGGTAACCATTATAAATATTATACAGGCAAAGAGTGGAAAGACTTTTCTAATTATGACATTTGTATAAATAGTGATAAACTTGGAGTTGAAAAAGCAGCAGATTTAATTATAGATATGGCAAAACAACTAGAGAATAAAAATCAAAAAGTGGCAGAAAATATAACACAATAATTTACAAAAATACATTATTAATAGAAGTTTTACTGTAGAGCTTTATAAGTTTTGCAACATATTACTGTAAAAGACAACAAAACTATTGACAAATAGCAATCATATATTATATAATTTTATAGTATTAACTTTAGAGATAATTTGTAAAATTATACTATATATTTATTTGCTTAAGAAAAGGGAGGGAATTATATGGCACAACCAAAAAGAAGATGGTCAAAAGCAAGAACACATTTAAAAAGATCAACATGGAAATTAGAAAATCAAAATTTAGTAGAATGTCCACATTGCCATGAAACAATTAGACAACATAGAGTATGTCCTAACTGCGGATATTATGATGGAAAAGAAGTTATTGCTAAAGCAACAGAAAATAACTAATTTTAGATTAATACTAAATAAATATCTAGATAGAATAAAGAAGAAGCGATATATATCGTTTCTTTTTTCATGCAAAAAATATATAATTTAATAAAAATTATTGCTACTGTATAGATTTTTTTTAGTTTATACATTATAATATTAATACAAGTTAATACACTCGGGTAATATAAAGTTTTATTGCTAGTAATTATATAATAAAAAATAGGAGTAAAATATGACAGAGAGAATAGATAAAGTAAATTATTATTTAAATGTAGCAAAAGCTGTGGCAGATAGAAGCACATGTTTAAGAAAAAAAGTTGGTTGTATAATAGTTAATAATGACGAAATAATTGCTACAGGATATAATGGAGCACCAAGGGGAAGAAAGAATTGCATAGACTTAGGCTTTTGTACAAAGAAAAAACTTTTCCCAGATGTAAGGCATGCAGGATATGATGCATGTAGAAGTGTCCATGCTGAGCAAAATGCTATTATAAGTGCAAGAAGAAAAGATATGATTGGTGGAACTTTATATTTAGTAGTATATAGGGTAGATACAGGTGAGTTTGAGCCAGGTGCAAATTCTTGTCAAATGTGTAAAAAGCTTATTATAAATGCGGGAATTTCTAAGGTTATAGTAAGAGGACAAACAAATACAGAATATGATGAAATAAATGTAGAAGATTGGATTGAACAAGACGATTTATTAGATGGGAAAATTACTTATTAGTAATTTAAATTAATATTACGAGTATTAATTTAATAAATGTGTACTTAAAGTTATATTAAATTAAAAGTATATGCTGTATGTTTAAACATAAATTTTATAAATAGGAGTTGGTAGCTTGTGAGTAAGATAAATGAAACAATGATGCAATATTTTGAGTGGTATTTGCCACCAGATTGTAAGTTATGGGAGAAAGTTAGAACACAAGCTAGTTATTTAGAAACAATAGGTATAACTTCTATATGGTTACCACCTGCATATAAATGCATAGGTGGTAAAAATGATACAGGATATGCTGTTTATGATTTATATGACTTAGGAGAGTTTGACCAAAAAGGAAGTATTGAAACTAAATATGGTACAAAACAAGAATATATAGACGCTATAAAAACACTAAAGGGTAATGGGCTTTCTGTTATAGCAGACATTGTATTTAACCACAGAATGGGTGCAGATGACAAAGAAGAAGTTATGGCAACAGAAGAAATGGTTAATAATAGAAATGTGGATATATCAGAGCCTAAATTAATAGAAGCATGGACTAAATATAATTTTGATGCAAGAAATAACAAATATTCAGACTTTAAATGGAATTGGACGCATTTTCATGGAGTGGATTGGGACGAGAAAGCAAAGAAAAAAGGTGTGTTTAAATTCTATGGTAAGCATTGGGATAATGATGTAGATAAAGAAAACGGCAATTATGATTATCTTATGGGCTGTGACATAGATTTTAATAATGTTGACGTTTCTGATGAATTAATTAAATGGGGAAAATGGTATTTAGACACAACAAATATAGACGAGTTTAGGCTAGATGCTGTTAAACATATTAGAGCAGACTTTTTAGAAAAATGGCTTAAAACTTTAAGAGATCAAACGGGAAAAGAGTTACCAGCAGTGGGAGAATATTGGACAACAAATTTAATATCACTTCAAAACTATATAAAAGAAACAGATGGAGTTATGAAATTATTTGATGTTCCGCTTCATTACAACTTTTTCAATGCTTCTAATAGTGGCGGGAATTTTGACATGAGAACTATATTAGACAATAGCTTAGTAAAAGCAAACCCAGATATGGCAGTAACTTTTGTAGACAACCATGATACACAACCAGGTCAGTCTTTATTTTCTTGGGTGCAAGATTGGTTTAAGCCTTTAGCATATGCAATTATTTTATTGAGGAAAGCAGGTCTTCCTTGTATATTTTATGGAGATTATTATGGAATACCACATGATAATATTCAAGGCAAAAAAGATATATTAGAGAGACTAATAATGGCAAGAAAATATTTTGCTTATGGTGATTTAAGAGATTACTTTGACCATCCAAACATTATAGGTTGGACTTTATCTGGAGATTATGAGCATACAGACTCTGGAATGGCTGTAGTAATGTCAGATGGAGCAGGAGGAGCAAAGCAAATGAATGTTGGTATGCGTCTTGCAAATTCTATTTTGTATGATTGTACAGGAAATTTAAAAGAAACAGTATATGTAGATAGTGAAGGTAATGGTATATTTTATTGCAATGGCGGAAGCGTATCTGTATGGATAAAGAAAGAAAATATATATGAATAGATTTTAAGAAAATTTTAGGTTTAACGAATATATAACTTAATTTAAATAAAATGTAACCAAAATACACAGTCAAATAAAAATCAAATGCAATTAATAAGGGTCAATTGAAAAGCTAAATGCAATTTACTTTATTAATTGACGTGCAATTAATAAGCAGATAAGTAGCAAGTTTACACTTGCTATTTTGTATTATGTATAGTAAAATAATAAGAGCGAGTAAAAGTATTTTGTAAGAAGGTGAGAAAATGTCAAAACCAGCAGTTGCAATTATAGGTAGACCAAATGTTGGAAAGTCTACTTTTTTTAATTACATAGTAGGTAAAAGAATTTCTATTGTAGAAGATATTCCAGGAGTTACTAGAGATAGAATTACAGCAGATGCAAATTGGAGAGGAAGAGATTTTACATTAATAGATACAGGAGGAATAGAACCAGAGTCAGACGATGTTATATTGTCTCAAATGAGAAGACAAGCAGATATAGCAATTAGCCTAGCAGATGTTATTGTTTTCATAACAGATATAAAACAAGGAATTACAGCAGCAGATGAAGACATTGCTTTAATGCTTAGAAAGTCTAAAAAGCCTGTAATTTTAGTATGTAATAAATCAGACTCATATGGTAAAGAACCTGCAGAACTTTATGAATTTTATAATTTAGGTTTAGGAGATCCATATCCAGTATCGGCAGCAAATGCTAAAGGAATTGGAGATGTTTTAGATGCAATATATGAAAAACTTCCTCCAGAAGAACAACAAGATGAAGATGACTTAACTATAAAAGTAGCAATTATAGGAAAACCAAATGTAGGTAAATCTTCACTAATAAATAAAATTTTAGGAGAAAATAGAGTTATAGTAAGCAATATTGCGGGTACAACTAGGGATGCAATAGATTCTGAATTTGAAAACGAATATGGAAAATATATATTTATAGATACAGCAGGAATAAGAAGAAAAAGCAAGGTAGAAGATAATTTAGAAAAGTATAGTATAATGAGAACTCTTCTTGCTGTGGAAAGAGCAGATGTATGTTTACTTATGATAGATGCAAATGAAGGTGTAACAGCTCAAGATGCAACAATTGCAGGAGAAGCACATGAAGCAGGAAAGGGCATTATTATAGTAGTAAATAAATGGGATGAATACGAGAAAGAAAATGGAACATTAGAAAAATACAAAAAAGACGTATATAATAAATTATCATATTTATCATATGCACCAATTATATTTATCTCTGCTAAAACTGGTCAAAGAGTAGATAAACTATTTAACTTAATTAACAATGTAGCAAATCAAAATGCATTAAGAGTTTCTACATCTGTGCTAAATCAAGTATTAAATGAAGCTATAGCAATAGTTCAACCACCGACAGATAAAGGAAAGAGACTAAGAATATATTATATGACGCAAGCCTCAACAAAACCACCAACATTTGTCGTATTTGTAAACGATAAAAAACTATTTCACTTCTCTTACGAAAGATATTTGGTTAACCAATTAAGAAAAGAATTTGGACTAGAAGGTACACCTGTAAGAATGATAGTAAGAGAACGAGGAGAAAAGGATGAGTAGCTCGAATCGCACTTCGCCTTCGACTACGTTTGAGCGCTGCAAGGTACAAAAAATTATTTATTGCTTATTGCTAAGATTTAATATAGTTTAAAGAATTATATATTTAGAAAAATAGTAAGTTTGACTTGCTATTTTTTTTCTAGTGTTATAAAATAAATTTGCAAAGTAAAATATAACTTAATATTTACATAGAAATAAGTTATAATTACATATGTTAATATAAATAAAAAAGAAAGGAAGTAAAATTATGGCAGCATATATTATTATTGCAATTATTGCATATTTAGTAGGAAGTATTAATTTTTCAATTATTATTAGTAAAAGGATGGCAGGGTTTGATGTAAGAGAGAAGGGAAGCGGAAATGCAGGTACTACAAACATGTTAAGAAGTGTTGGAGTAAAGGCTGCAGCTATAACGCTTTTATGTGATATATTAAAAGGTGTAGTTGTTATTTTAATAGCTATATTAATAGGTAATATTGTAGATGGATTGGATGATGCTTTGCTTGTACAATTAGCAGGTATATTTGTAATTATCGGACATACTTTTCCTATTTTCTTTGGATTTAAAGGTGGTAAAGGAATTGCAACATCTTTAGGTGTTTTATTAATGATTAACTGGCAAATTGGATTAATTTGTTTAGTTTTTGCATTAATTTTAATGGTTATTACAAGAATGGTGTCTGTAGGTTCTATTGCAGCTGCAATATTGTTTCCTGTACTAGTAATTTTTATAGGACAAAATTATATTGTACCAGTTAATAATTGGAGCTATTTAATATTTAGCATAATAGTAGCTGTTTTAGTATTATTTAATCATAGAGAAAACTTAAAGAGAATATTTACAGGAAAAGAAAATAAAATTAGCTTTAAGAAAAGCAGTAATTTAAAATAAAAACAAAAGGAGAAATAAAGTGAAGAAGATAGCTATAATAGGAAGCGGAAGTTGGGGCTGTGCTTTGGCAATCCACTCTGCTAATTTAGGTAATGAAATAAAAATATGGTCTTTTTCAGAAGAAGAGGCTAACATAATTAATAATGAGAAAAAGTGCAAATTTTTGCCAGAAGCTAAAATGCCGGAAAACATTTGCTGTAGCACGAATATAAAAGAAGTTGTAACATGGGCAGATATAATTTTACATGTTACTCCTTCAAAATTTGTAAGAGAGACTATTAAAAAATATAAGATGTATGTTAAAGATCAAATATTAGCTGTTTGTTCAAAAGGCTTTGAAGCAGATACTTTATATACTTTGAGCGAAATAGTGGAAGAAGAAATGCCTAATGTTAAGTATGGAATTTTCTGTGGTCCAAGCCATGCAGAGGAAGTATCTATTCAAATCCCAACAGCAATTGTTATAGCTTCTAAAAATAATGAAGTTTTACATACAATACAAGATACTTTTATGGATGAGCATTTAAGAATTTATACAAGTACAGATGTAAAAGGTGTAGAGCTTGGAGCAGCGTTAAAAAATATAATTGCATTTTGTGCAGGAATTGCAGTAGAACAAAAATTAGGTGATAATACATTAGCAGCGCTTATAACAAGAGGATTAAAGGAGATAACTAACTTAGGAGTTGCTATGGGAGCTAACAAAGAAACTTTTTATGGATTAACAGGCTTAGGAGATTTAATTGTAACATGTTTAAGTGAACATAGTAGAAATAGAAGAGCTGGAAGATGTATAGGAAGAGGATTAACACTTGAAGAAACTAAAAAAGAAATTGGTATGACAATAGAAAGTGTTGATAATATAGATGTTGCACATGCATTAGCAGAAAAGTATAATGTAGAGATGCCTATAGTTAATGCTGTATATGATGTGTTATATAACGGATTAAAGCCTCATGATGCTGTTATAAGACTAATGACACGTGAAAAAAAGAGCGAATAGAAAAATTTAATTGATATTTATAAAAAATATAATAATATAATTTGAAAAAACAAAAAATAATATTGCTAAAGCAAACAAATATATTAATTCCCTACCAAGGAAATCGTTCATATAAATATCTAATTATTTCGTCAGCATTGTAGTCTGTAACATTTATAAATAAGCCTTCATCAATGCTAATCCACATATTTATGGAATATTTATCATTATTTTCAATAAGAGCACCAATAATGTCCGCAATCTCAACAGGGTTGCGGTAATTTTTTTCCCATTCCAAAGTTCTTTTGTTTACGTTAGTTATTGTAGCGTTTATCGCATTATCGTTTTTAATTTTATTATTACTATTATTATTTTTTTTATTATTTGTCTTATTATCATTAGATTTACTTTTATTAGTATAATCTTCTACATGAATATCTGAATTTAATATATATTCATTAGTATTAAAAAATTTATTCAAAAATTTTGATATTTCACCAATTTTTGAACTATATAATCTTACTGTGCTTTCCATAATCAATTGATACAAAAATCCTTTCAATAATTTTATAAAATTATTATAAATCAATATTATTGTATCTATACTTAGAATAAAATGTAATTTTTAGGTAAGAATAATATAGACAATACTTAATAAAAATTATTGGAATTTAAAAATAAAAATGTAATTTAATAGGCAACGTTAAAAAAATAAATATAATTATGTAAGAATAAAATTTAATTTGGAAGAAATAGTTTTCATAACTATGGGTGACTTTAAAGCAAAGAGAGAAAGGAATGAAATTTAAAATGAAAAAAAGTGTACGATATATCTTGTATTCTATTATAGCTATTGTAATAGTTTTTATAATATTATTTATATTATTAAGCAATTTTAATAAGAATGATAGTGATAATAAAGAAGATTTAAAGCCTAAAGTGAAAGAAGAGATAGCATACTTGGACAATACTATTATATCAATACTAAATATAATAAATAACTTGTCATATGATAACTATAAAGTTTCTAGTAAAAATATACAATCTAATCAGGGAGAGGAAAACGAACAGCAAAGTCAAAGTTCTCAGCAAGATGGACAAGCTTCAGAGAGTATAAGTCAAGAAGGTGGCGAATCTCAGAGTAGTAGCAAAGATTCAGGGAATTCTTCACAGACACAAACAATAATGACAATGGAGAAAAATGGAGTTTTAACAAGTAGAAACAAAGCTACTGATTGGAATTCTATAAAAGAAATTTTAGAGGCATTATATGCTTCATGGGGGACAATTGCTTTAGACTTGAATAGTTTAAACATAAATAGTGAAGATATACTTTCATTTAACACATTTTTAAACGATGCTACTAAAAGTGCAAAAGATGAAAGTAAAAAAGATACAATGAATAATTTACTTAAGTTATATGCATTGCTTCCAAAATATAGTTCTAATGTAGCAGATGATATTTTCACGAATTTATTGGATACAAAAGTACAAGTTTTAAATGCTTATGTGTTAACAGAAGATCAAAATTGGGATGAGATAAATAAGACTTTAGAAAATGCAATAAATGAATATGGAAATATTATTAATAACGTGGAAATGAATAGTAAAAATCCTACAGGAGTTAGCCAAACTTATGTGTTATTAAAAGAACTACAAAGAAGTACAAGTAGCAAGGATGTAGATATTTTTTATATCAATTATAAAAACTTTATGCAAGAAATACAGAGCTTAGAATAGATTAATTAATAAGGAAAATTTGAGATGGCCTTTTTTGGCTATCTCTTTTCGCAAATATAAATGTGAAACAAAATTAATAAAAAATACTAAAAAAGTTTCACATTTATGAAAAAGAAATGTTATATTTCTATATAATTGATTTTTATACAAAAATATAGTATAATAATATTGCATGTATAAGTAAATTGGACAGTCGCGTATAGCAACGTCGAAAGATAGCGTACGAGGAAAGTCCGGGCTCCATAGAGCAATGATGCTGGATAACGTCCAGTGAGGGAAACCTTAAGGAAAGTGCAACAGA
>CALXVM010000006.1 GCA_944392105.1 uncultured Clostridia bacterium
AAACAATATCATTTTTGGTACTCTCTTTCAATATTTTATTTTCAATGTATGTGTGACATATCTATTTTAAACCTATAAATTTTTAAATTTCTTTAATTTTATTATAAATCTTACAATATACATTAGTTTTACAAACTATATTTTACTTTTACAATTTTCCATTTTATTATAAAAACAAATTTATTATTTTTATATATAACTGTATAAATACCTTTTTATTATCCTACATAATAATTCCATATTATTTCTTATGCAATCATTTATGCAAAACTGATATAAAACAAAATAAGCAGGGATAACTCCCTACCTATTTCTATGAATTCATAGATTCTATTAAATAAATATAAATTATTTTTTGTTTACTAAATCTTTTAAAGCTTTTCCTGCTTTGAATACAGGTGCTTTAGATGCAGGTATTTTTATTTCTTCCTTAGTTTGTGGATTTCTACCTTTTCTAGCAGCTCTTTTTCTTACTTCGAAAGAACCAAATCCAACTAATTGAATTTTATCTCCCTTAACTAATGATTCTGTTACAACATCTGTAAAAGCATTTAGTGATGCTTCAGCATCTTTTTTTGTTGCTCCTGTTTTAGCTGCTATAGCTGCTACTAAATCTGATTTGTTCATCTTTCATTACCTCCTATAAGATTTTATATGTAGAATACTTGAGCAATATCTACTAGTATCATTATTCGCCATTCTTGTATAAAATCCTTCTTTTTTTTCATTTTATTTTTTATCAAACCTTTTATTTTCTAGGGTTTTGTTTTATTATTTCTCTAAAATTCACTATTCTCAAGCATTTTGCGTTTTTTCTTTTTGAAATTTATTTAAAAATTTACTTCCATAAGGAATCATATAAATTTCATTTTTTGAAAAAGTTTTTAAAATAATAATCATAATAGTATATACTATTATAGAAAATAACATTGTAATAATTAAAGACATGTTTGCATTAATAATGTTTGTTAGTGTAGTATATAAGACTTTTGAACTAATAGCCATTACAAGCACAGCAATTAATGGTTTTATTATAAATTTGTTTTTTTCAAACTTTATTCCTAATTTTTTCTTTAATATGGTTAATTCTATTGTTAAAACAACTATATGACATATAACAGAAGAAAATGCTGCTCCTGCTGTACCTCCAAGTATAAATGTTTCGTTATTAATTGGTACTAAAATTAAATTAAGTACAAGTTTAACTATGCCTCCTATAGCTAAAGCAATTGCTGGAACAAAAACATTTCCAATACCATGTAGAGTAGCCCCTACTGTTTGCTCCATTAAAATAAAAATTATTCCTAAACAACTTATTTGATATATAAATTCTCCTGTTGCGGCATTTGGAAACAATAACAACAATATTTGTTTTGCATATAAAATCATTCCTACCATGCATGGCATTCCTATTAAAATACTAACCAAAAGAGAAAATTTTATACGCTTTTCTACTGTTTTTTTATCATTTTTTGCCATTGCCTTTGATATAGATGGAACTAGTGCTGTTGCAAAAGCCATATTAAATGACATAGGAATTGTTACTAATGTTTCAACCTTTCCACTAAGTATACCATACTGTATCTTAGCACTTTCTTCTGTCATAATTTTTTTTAATCCCCTTACTACCGTCATAGAATCTATATTTCTGTTTAAGGCACCAAATATTGCACTTAATGACATTGGTATAGATACAAACAATATTTGCTTTATTGTTCTTCGTATTCTAGTGGGCTTATAATTGACTGTATTTTTTATTTCGTTGGCTATTATAGGTCTTATTGTCCTATAGTAATTTACTAAATACATAAAGCATGTAAAAGCAGATAAACTTGTAGCTAAATTTGCTCCAGCTGCCATTACTACTGTATCCATTCCGGAAATTATACTTAAAGCATTTACTATTAATATTGTAAATAAAGTTTTAAATACTTGTTCTAAACTTTGAGATTTCGCTGTAACCGTTATATTTTCCCTTCCATTAAAATATCCTTTTATTACAGCAATTACTGACACGAAAAATATAGATGGTGAAAGAGCTACAAGTGCCATTTCTGCTTCTGGTATTTGCAAAAATGTATTTGATATTGTATGAGCACCTAAAAACAATATCATTGAGCAACAAAAACCAATAAAAGAAAATGTTAATAATGCAATTTTAAAAATTTTGTGTGCTCCTCTATGGTCTCCTATTGCAACTCTTTCTGATACTAACTTAGATAATGCATTTGGAACTCCCATTGCAGAAATTGTAAGTAACAATGCATATACTTGAAACCCACTACTATAAATAGCATTGCCTTTGTCTCCAAAACCTTCTTTATTTGTTAAATATAACTTATATACTAACCCTAGCACTTTAACAAATACTTGTGATACCATTAATACAACAACACTTTTCATAAAGCTTTCTTTTTTTAATTTTTTTCTTTTCATTTTTCTCCTTTTATATCTTTATTTAAGTTATTTAATACTATTAAAATTCCTACGCAATTATGCAAAATAGTTTAAATACAACTAATTTCAAAGATATAAAAGGATTAATATTCACAAGTATTTTTCTTTCATCCTATAATAAAATTATCTATGAGTATTATTTATTGCTTATTCATAAACAAATATACATAATTAATAACTGTAAATAGTTACAAATATGCATAAATTCAATAACTTTTTTTATAAAATCTATTGTATTTTTTGTCATTTTATAAGATAATATATATGTATAATAATAACGTTGAAAGCGGTGAATTATTTGAAAGTAATAGACAAATTTTTAAAATTTCTCAAAACAGATAGAAATACATTTGTAGCTTATATATTAGCATTAATATCTGCTTACATAATGATAGATAGAATTGTAGAAATGCTATTTATAATTTTTACAGGAGTTTCTTATTCTTATTGGGGTCCAATAGAATATACTTTATCATTTGCATGTATTGCATTTGCATTTTTTATTTCTTTTGGCTCTAAATTTGCTAAGAACGATAGAGATAAAATTAGAATATTCCATATATTCTGTATATCACTTTATATAGTAGCAATTTCCGCATGTGTACAATGGTTAAATCAAGCACTATGGCTTGGACTACTATCACTTCCAAACTTTCCAGGATTAGTAAGTGAATTTCATAATTTATTCTTCCCTGCTTTAACAGCACTTGGTATTTATTTTCCGCTTACTACATTCTATAAGTTGTTTAAATGGTTAACATTTACAGTTGATGATAGTAAGGACACTGTAGATTCTATATGCGATTATGGTGGAATTAGTTTAGCTACAACTAGCAAAGACCACGGAGTATATTCATGTGATGTTAAAATCTGTACCGATTCAGAAACAGGCGACAATGTAAAAATTCCAGAAATCAAAAGATTTGAGTCTTTACTTGCTGTAGGTGTTTCTGGTTCCGGAAAAACTTCTATGATATATGAACCAATGCTTGCTATAGATATTAATAAAAAATTCTTCTTCAAAGAAGTATCTAAAGAATTAGGTTTTACAGCATTAAAAACGAGAATAGCTACTTTAAATTGTCCATATGATAATGAATATATTAACAAAAACTTTAGCTTATCAATGCTTATACCTAATCCAGATAAAATAGATGTATATAAAAAATATATGAGCAAAATGATATTAGCTTCTAATGGAGAAAATATTATATACAGAGATTTAGGACTTACATATGTTTCTGCTGAGCCAGAATCAACAAGTAAAATTATAAAAATTATACAAAACTACAACTTACCTGTTAATATTGTAGACCCTGGTAGTAACGACTCAATTGGTATTAATCCATTTGTATATAAAGACCCTATTAAAACAGGTATTGCAATTTCAAGTGTATTAAAAGGATTATTTGCATATCACAGACCAGATTTACAAATGGCATTTAGAGAAAATGCTGCTATACAAATTATAGAAAACTTATCTATACTACTTAAAGAAATGTATCCTAGACAAAATAATGGAGCATTACCTACATTAGAAGATATGCTTAACTTATTAAATGACTTTTCTTTAGTACAACAAATGACTGAGGAAATGAAGCAAATTCCAGAACTTGCTGAAAAGTATAGAATATTAATAAAATACTTAGAAAGTAACTTCTATGAAAATGGTATAGATGTACAAAGTACAAAACAATCTGTATTTACAGCATCTACAGAATTAGATAACTTGTTAAGATACCCAGGTGTAAAAAATGTATTATGCAACAGAAATAATAATATAGATTTTGACAAAGCTTTATCAGAAGGGCAATTAACTATAGTTTGTACAAGAAGAGGAGACTTAGGGGCAACAGCACATAAAGCATTTGGTTTATTCTTTTTACTATTAATGCAACAGTCTGTTTTAGCAAGACCAGGAAATGATAATACAAGAATACCTCATTTCTTATATATAGACGACTTTCCAGACTTTGTATGTAAAGCTATTGAACCTGTATATACACTTTATAGAAAATACAAAGTTGCAACAGTATTAGACTCACAAAACTTGTCTCAATTAGAAGGTTCTATGGGAGATTCTGGAGCTAAGAAAATGAAAGAAACAATTTTAGCTAACTGTGTTAATAAAGTTATATTTGGTAACGCACTTCCAGAAGACATTGACTGGTGGCAAAAAGAAATGCAAGACAAGAGAGAGTGGACTTGGAGTAGTACCATGGATGGAAGTAAAAATGAATATGATCCAAAAATGAGTGGTATAAAATATGCTTGGATTCCAAACTATTCTGCTGGTAAAATTAAGTCATTAAAAGGAAAGCAAATTATATATAAAGTTAAAGCAACTAATGGAAAAAGCAACGTTGGTAAAGGTAACTTAGACTTTATAGACCCTAAATATAAAGCTCCAAAGAGCATTAAAAAATACGATTTCTTAAAATATACAACCGGTATTTCAGATGCAGAAAAGGCTAAACAATTATTTGAAAAAGCTAAAGGAAACTTTGAAGCAGTAACAAAATTAAATGATGTTTACACAACAGATGATGAATTCGATCCAATTCAAACTAACACTAAAAATTCAAGTTTCTTATTTAATAATGATGATGCTATAATTGTTAACTTTAAAAAGAAAGATAAAAAGGAAGAATAGTATAATAAATAAAAATGGTGGCTATATATAGTAGTCACCATTTTTCTATTATAATTAGAGTATATAGAATAATTTGTGTAAAATATAAAGTTTATACAAACTTTCCGATATGTTCATTAGCCAAATAAAAAAGAACCTTTATTATAACACCTAAAAATAGTGTTTAACAAAAGTCCTCCTCCTTTATTCTTATATTCCTAACAACTTAACTTCCACATCTTGCATTCTATATTTTCCGCTTGCTTCGTCTATTTTAAATTCAACCAAAGTTTTAGATAAAGTTTCCTCATTTTGTCTTAAATCTGTAGTAAAATATAATTTTATATTTGATATTTCTACATGATTTAGTACGATTGTTTTAAAAGTTTCTGCCATGTGTCTTTCATCTTCACAAACTATAATTAACTGAGGCAAGCTCATATATCCAGAATCACCAACTTGAAAGTTTTCGTAAAAGTCTTTATAAAGTTTCATCTTGTCTACAAGCTTCTTTTCCCATTCATCTTCTCTTCTTATAATTTCAAAAACAAATTCTATGGATTTATTATTTTTAGTTAATTTTACGCTTCCTCCTGTTGCCTTAAATTGCTTTCCATTTTGTTTTGCTGTAAAAGAAGGCTTTGGTGTATATGAGTCAAATGCAGATACTTTTCTTAAATAAGCAATAATTACTTGATTACCAGCCAATCTTTTCTTTACCATTGCAACTGGTTTAGTGTTATCTGTTGGTTGCCATTTACAATCTATTCCTCTAGAGTTAAGTAAATATTTGCCCATTTTTTCTAGAGAATATATTCTATATACTCCCTTTCCATCTTTGCAATCAAAATAATATCTAGTTAAAATCTTAGATTTTGTCAATTGCTCTAATTTATTGTTTAGTTTATCTTGTGACTCAATTTCAACATGTTCCCATTCAAGCATTTGAAATATTTGTCTTGATGTCATAAATTCAAATTTGTTTACTAATTCCAATATTTTAAAATGTAAGTCATTTATATGTCCCACATTAATTTTATGGATAATTTGGTTCATAGAAACATATCCATCTTTTCCATCAAATACTTTTATTTCACCAGGTCTTATTGCAAATGGTGATACTGTAGCTTTTATTTCTTTATCTTCTACCATTTTGCCCTCCTTAACTTTTTCTTCTATATTTTAACACATTATTTATTATATGTCCAATAATGATTTTATTTCATTTGGTTTTAAATATCTCCATGTGCCTAATCTTAAATCTTTTACAGAAATATTACCTATTTTTGTTCTATGAAGTGCTAAGACTTTTCTTCCTATAGCCTCACACATTTTTCTTACTTCTCTATTTTTTCCTTCATGTATTATAATTTCTACTCGTGAAAGATCTTTTTCTTTATCTATTCTAAGAATTTTTACCTTTGCCTTTCCTGTAACATAATTTTCTATTTGAACACCATTTTTTAATTGCTCTATTTCTTCGTCTGTTACTTGTCCTTTTAGAGTAACATTATATGTTTTTTCTACTTCGTATTTTGGATGTGTTATTTTATAAATAAAATCCCCATCATTGCTTAATATTATAGCCCCTGATGTATACATATCAAGTCTACCTACAGGCAATACTTTTTCTTTTACATTAACTAAATCTAAAACTGTATTTCTATTAAATTGGTCTCTTGTAGTAGTTACATATCCAATTGGTTTATTTAAAAGAATATACACTTTTTTACCAGCTATATTAGATATCTTTTTGCCATCTACTTCTACTATGTCTTTATTTGGATCTATTTTAGTTCCTAGCTCCATTATAATATTTCCATTTACTTTTATTCTTCCAGATGTAATATACTCTTCTGCTTTTCTTCTTGAGCAAATTCCTTGGTTTGCAATAAATTTTTGTAATCTTTCTTCTTCCAAATTTTCCTCCATTTATTTTATTTAATTTAATATAATTTAGTTTTTATTTGCACGTTTATAATTTTCTCTTTGCATCTAAATATAAGATTTTAATATATTACTTTGTATAATATTAAAATATATAACCCTAAGAATTCTGTTAAATTTAATAACTTTAACTTAATTTAATTATTTTAATAAAATTTATAATTAATTTTCTTTACTGTTTAATTCTTCTAGCACTTTATTAAAATATTCTGGTAAAGGTGCTTCAAAATGCATCTTTTCGCCCGTAACTGGATGATTAAATTCCAATTCTTTTGCATGTAACATTTGCCCTTCTATTCCAAAATCGTTTTTTCCATTTGAGTATACAGTATCTCCAACAACAGGATATCCTATATGTGCCATATGTACTCTTATTTGATGTGTTCTACCTGTATCTATTTTGACTTGTATGTACGTATATTTGTTGTATCTTTTTAATACTTTAAAATGTGTTACCGCTTCTTTTCCATTTTTATCTACAGCCATTTTTTTTCTATCTTTTGTGCTTCTTCCTATTGGCATATTTATTGTTGCCTCATTTTCTGAAATAACGCCTTTTACTAATGCCACATATATTTTTCTAACTTCTCTATTTTTTATTTGCTCTGACAAATTTATATGTGACCTGTCGTTTTTGGCAATAACTAGTAATCCTGATGTGTCTTTATCTATTCTATGTACAATTCCTGGTCTTATTTCCCCTCCTATGCCAGAAAGACTATCTCCACAATGTGCCATTATAGCATTTACTAATGTTCCGTCTGGATTGCCATTTCCAGGGTGTACTACCATCCCTTTGGGTTTATTTACAACTAAAATGTCATTATCTTCGTATATAATATCTAATGGTATATTTTGTTTCTTTAATCCGCTTTCTTCTGGCTCTGGAATTTTTACTAATATTTTATCTCCTGCCTGAACTTTATAAGACTCTTTTTCTTCTTTATTATTTACTAATATGTTTCCACTTTTTATTAACTTTTGCACCATACTTCTAGATAGTTCTACCATATTATTAGCTACATATGCATCTAATCTTACTCCAGAATCTGCTACTATTAATTCTTTTGATAAAACATTTTTTATGTTAGTATTTACTTTTTCGTTACTGTTTTTAATATCACTATTTTTCAATTATTATTCTCTTCTTTCTATCTCGTTTTTATATAGCTTTTTATTCGCTTAAAGTATATTTATATATTCTCGCTCTATATTCTTTCTTTATAGCTAGATTATCTTTTCTAGTCACATCTTTTTTTATTTTTTTCCATTGTCTGGACCTTTACTGTTATTTTCTATTCCATCATTTTTATTTAAATTACTATGCTTTTCTCTGTTTTTTCTTAAAGCATTTTGTTTTTTCTCTATTTTTTCTTTAAGTAATTTGTTTTTATTAATTTTCTCTTTTCTTTCCTTTAATTGCTCAGACGTAAGTATTGCTGCCGAAAATGCAAATAATATCCATCCAACAACAATACATATATCTGCGAAATTAAATTTAGGAAAACTAACTAATGGCGATATATCTATAAAATTTACTACTTCTCCTCTAAATATTCTGTCAATTAAATTGCTAATTCCCCCTGCTAATATAAAAGATAATGCCACGCTAGCTTTAACATCTACTTTTTCTCTATTTACTATTAAAAACCTTATTAATAAAAATATAACAATAATGTTTATTAGTAGAAATGTACTTGCATCAGAGCCTATTTGCAAAGCCCCTCCGGTATTTTTTACATAAGTAAAGTTTAGAACACCTTTTATAATCTCTATACTCCCATTATTTGTAATAGATATTGCAAATATTTTTATAAGTTGGTCTATTATTATTATTAAAAGAATAAATATTATTGTTAATTTTGACCTTGTTATGAAATGTTTTTTATCCATATTTCCTCATTTCAAATTTAATCTTCTGATAATCTTTGATAAAATACGAAGTTATTATCACTATACAATTCAACATAGTTATCATCTCTTGATATAAACATATTTAATTTTGAATTCTTTCTTATTAACACATGTGTTATATCATATTTTTCAAACTTATCCTCGTAATATGTTCCTATATTTGACGTATTAATATAATCTGAGAAAATGTCTCTTCCTTTATATTCGCCATTTTCTTGTTTTTCTCCGTTAAATTGTGGTGTATATAAATCTGCCCTTGAGTCTACAAACACAGGTATTCCTCTAAATAACAAATAGCTTCCATAATTGTACTCATTATAAATTCTCATAGAAGATAAATCAATATTGTTTATAATATAGTCTGAAGCTTGTACAGGGTATGTGTTTTCATCTACAAACTTATCATCTAACTTTGGCTTTAATATGTTAAAGCTAATTAATATTACTACTAAAATTGTTATTGCCTTACCATATATTGTATTTATAGACTTAAGGAGTTTTTCTTCTCCTCCAGCATCATATTTATCAAAGAAACTAGCTACAATTCTTGCAAAAACAATGCCCCCTATAATGTCAAACATTGAGACCTGTCTTCTTGACATAAATGATAAGTATAGAAGTCCACCTAGCATAAACAAGTCACTTAATTTAATTTTAGTGTCTGTAAAAGTTAATAATGCTAAGACTAAAATTATGCAAATCATCATTTCCATATTATTTATTAATGTAAGTGGCTGATGTTCACTAATATTGTCCATTGTATTGCCTTGCATCGTCTTAGAAAGGTATGTATATGGTGTGTCTCCAAGAGGAGTTAAAAGCCCTGTAAAAGCGCAAATAATCATAATTAGTATAAGCCATTTAACGGCATCTTGTTTTTCTATTATTACTTTATATGGATTATTTCTTCTCTTTTCTGCGTTTTTTTCAGATTTTTCATGTGATTTTTCTACATCTATTAACTGTTGTTTTACATTTTCTATTTTTTTATCTAGATTTTTTATATTTTTGTTATTTTGTTTTGCTTTTTCTAATCTTTTTAATTTTAATTCTTTGTATTTTTTATTAATTTTATATCCTAATTTTGACCTACTAATAAGAGCAATTATATATTGAGCTACATATGGTAAATATAGAACAAAGTAAAAAGGCCAAACTGCAACATGTAAGTTAGCAATTAATATAGAAATAATTATTAAACCAATAGCATATCGCTTTTTCTTTGAGGATAAAAACTCTTCTATAAATAATACTGTTAATGCAAATAATATAAATGTAACAAGCTGAGCCCTTGCAGTAATAAAATTCTTTAACATATACATTATTCCCATTGTAATTAGGAAAGATGCTATATTATGCTTGCTTATTTTTACACAAGCCATATATATGACCAAGCCAAGAGTTACGGATAATAACACTGTTAGTATATATACTGCTGTAAATCCACCTATTCCAATATTTTCTCCTAATTGGTATACCAAATAAGTGCCTACATCATATAGCCAATGAGGATATGTATATGGTAAGTCCTCATGCCAAGAAAAGTGGTCTTTCATGTCTATTGTTCCAGTTTCCACAATTTCTTTTCCTATTGCAATTGTATAATATGTATCATTTTGAAAAGTTACTGGTGTTAATGCAATACTAAATATTATTATTGCAAAAATTGCCAATATATTAAACTTTATTTTATTAATCTTTACACTTTTTTCATCTGTTGTACTTTCGTTTTTTGAAATTATAACAGCTTCTTCTTTTTCTGTAACTTTTCCCTTATCTTGATTTATATTTTCTTTTTTACTTTCTTTTTCATTCTCTTTTCTATTTTCTTCCATAAACTGCCTTTCCTTATTTTTATTTTGCTATATTATATCAAAAAAGCACTTGCTAATACAAGTGCTTTTTCTAATTTGAATATACTGTAATATCTTATATCCGTAAATATTATATATACTTTTAATATATATTTTTATGTTATTTTATAGTAGTTAAACTATCCATTTATTTGTTTTGCAACTTCTTCTGCAAAGTTTTCTTCTTTTTTAGCTAGTCCTTCACCTTTTTCAAATCTAGCAAATCTATTTAACTTAGCGCCTTTTGAAGCAACTAATTTTCCTACTGTTGTATCTGGGTCTTTAACAAATTCTTGGTCTACTAAACAAATTTCTGAATAGAATTTTCCAATTCTTCCTTGAACTATTTTTTCTGCTATAGCTTCTGGTTTTCCTTCATTCATAGCTTGTGCTTTTAGTATTTCCATTTCTTTGTCTAATCTTTCAGCTGGTACTGATTCTCTATCTAAGAATTCTGGTTTTGCAGCTGCAATTTGCATACAAACGTCTTTAGCTAAAGTTTCATCTCCACCAGTGATATCTAATAAAACACCAATTTTTCCTTCTCCGTGGATATAGCTTTCTATCATTCCATCTGTTTCAAATCTTTCAAATCTTCTAATAGACATATTTTCGCCTATTGTAGCTATTTTATTTGTTAATACTTCTTGAACTGTTTTGTCTGGCTCAGCAATAGATGGTTGCGCTAATAATTCTTCTACGTTTGCTGGATTTTTTTCAGCAACTTGTTTTACAACATCTGCAACAAATTGTTTAAATTCATCGTTTTTAGCAACGAAATCTGTTTCTGCGTTAACTTCTACTACTGCTCCTACTTTTTTATCAGCTGTTACATATGCAGCAACTAATCCTTCTGATGCTATTCTATCTGCCTTTTTAGCAGCTTTTGCAATTCCTCTTTCACGTAATAATTCAATTGCTTTTTCTTCATCTCCGTTTGTTTCTGTTAAAACTTTTTTGCAGTCCATCATACCTGCACCTGTTTTTTCTCTAAGCTCTTTAACTTGACTTGCTGTTATCATACTTAAACCTCCCTATTATTCATTTTAAAAGGCACTCTTAACAAATTATACTCTTTGAAACTATTGTTCCTTAGTTAGAATTTGTTTTAAGAAATGCCTCCTTTATTATTTATTTTATAAATTATTTATTGTCTTCAGAATCTTCTTCTGCAACTACAACTTCTTCCATGCTCTCTGGTTTAGCTTCTTCTGCCATTTGTTCTTGTGCATCTACTTCTTGTTCCATAGATTCACCTTGTTTTCCTTCTATAACTGCATTTGCCATTACGTCCATAATTAATTTTACTGCACGAATAGCATCGTCATTTCCTGGAATTGGGTAATCTACGTCTTCTGGATTGCAGTTTGTATCTACTAAACCTATAACAGGTATTCCTAATTTTCTAGCTTCTAATATAGCTATTCTTTCTTTATTAGGATCTACTACAAACATAACTCCTGGTAGTTCTGTCATTTCTTTAATTCCACCAAGGTTCTTTTCAAGTTTTTCTAATTCTTTCTTTAAAAGAATTACTTCTTTTTTAGGTAAAACTTCAAAAGTTCCATCTTCTTGCATTTTTTCGATGTCTGTTAATCTTTTAACTCTGTTTCTAATAGTTTTGAAGTTTGTTAAAGTTCCTCCTAACCATCTTTGATTAACATAGTACATACTGCATTTTTCTGCAGCTTCTTTTGCACATTCTTGTGCTTGTTTTTTAGTTCCTACAAAAAGAACTGTTTTTCCTTCTTCTGCTTGATTTTTTAAGAAATCATAAGCTTCATCTAATTTTTTTGATGACTTTTGTAAGTCAATAATATGGATACCGTTTCTAGCTTGGAATATATATTCAGCCATTTTAGGGTTCCATCTTCTTGTTTGATGTCCAAAATGAACACCAGCTTCTAGTAATTGTTTCATTGCAACTACTGCCATGTTTTATTCCTCCTTTTAGTTATTTCCTCCATATAGCTTTATGCGCATAAACCAACTTAAGATTTCTTAAGCACTATTTTATGCTAACTATATGTGTGTATTTTTCAACGCTTATTATTATAACACAAAAAGTGTTGCAATTGCAACACTTTTTTAACTATTTCCTAATTTTTAAGTAGCGAATAGCAATAATTATTGCTGAAACTCCTAATATGCTAATTAATACTAATATTATATTAGATAAACCTGTTTGAGGTATTGGCTTTTTAGTTACAGTATTATCTACAGTATTATTTGTAATAACAGTTGCTGTTTCTTTCTTTATAGTAAATGTAAATGGCTCTGTTGTGTCACTTACTGTTCCTACTTCATTAACTGTTCTAAATATTATTGTAGTTGTTCCTTCTTCTGTTATTACAACTTTTCCATCTTCCACTTTATGCCATGTTTTTCCTCCGTCAGTACTATATTCATGCTCTATGTCACTTTCTGTTGGTTCTCCATCTACTTCTATAACTACATCTTCATCTGTAGTATCTCCATTGTCAACATTTGCATCAATCGTTGGAGGCTCTGGTTTAGAATTGTCTAAATAAAATGCCTCACTTCTAATTATACTTTCATTTCCAATTTTGTCTTTTGCATAAATCCATAAATATAGTTTTCCTGTGTCTTTGTCATTTTTTATAGTATCCCCATTTTCAAATTTCTCTACAAATTCGTCTTTTTCTGGTGGTTCTGTTGAGTCTGTCCATATGTACATTAAGCTATCTTCGTCTACTCCAGATGGGTCTTCTACTTTAACTTCTGTTTCTTGTTCCTTTTCATATTTTTTATTGCCATTTGGTGTAAATGTTGCTGTAGGTCCTGTTGTGTCCTTTTCTTTACTTTGAACAACGAAACTTATGCTGGCTGTGTTTCCGGCCTCGTCTTCTGCATTAATTTGATATACACCGCTTTGTTTAAATGTTATTTTTTCTTCAAATGCCATTTCTTCAGTTGTGCTAGTATCATCTTCAGTGCTATCTGATGTCTCGTCATTTACTGTACTATAAGCATATTTTCTTCCATCTTTTAATACTTCAATAGAAACTTTACTTGTTTTATCTTTAATTGTTGCTACTATTTCTTCGTATGTCTTGCCTTCTTCTACCCCTTCTATAATTGGATTATCATTATCTAAATTAAATCCATTACTTCTTTCTATTTTTACTTCGTTATCCACATTTTTTGCAATTACCCACAAGTACCAAATTCCACTGTCTGTATCTTTTGTTAAAGTACTATTATTAGTTAATTTCTCTGTAATGTTTTCCTCTGTAATTCCTTCGCTTTCTGTGGTCCATAAGTAATATAAACTTTCTTCATTTATTCCTATACTACTTCTTACCCTTACTTTCGTAGATTGTTCGTTTTCATATTTTTCATTTCCATCTGGTATAAATTGAATTAATGGAATTCTTGTTACAACTTCTATTATTTCCATGTCTGTTGTTTTACCTTCTGTGCCAACATTGTTTACTGCTCTTGCTAAGAATTCATAATCTCCAATTTCATCTAACACTAATGTTTCGCCCTTTGCTAAGTCATTCCATGTTTCTCCGTTATCCAAACTATATTGATATTTTGCTATTCCACTTGGGCTTGAGCTTCCACTAATATTAACATTTACTAAATCATTTTCTGTGTCTACTTCTTTTTCTACTATTGGAGCTTCTGGAATTTCATTATCTAAATAGAACGCTCCACTTCTTTGTAAAACTTGTTTTCCTATATTATCTTCTACATATACCCATAAATACCAAGGTCCACTTTCTGTATTCTTTGTTATAGCATCTCCGCTTTCAAAGTCTTCTGTAATTTCGCCTTGTCCAACACTTTCTTCTTTTTGGCTCCACAAATATTTTGCTGTTTCTATTTCGTTACTTGTTTCTATCGTTACAGTTGTAGATTGCGATTTTGCATATGTAAGATTTTCATTAGGTGTAATTGTAACATTTAATGGTGATTTATCTATTGTTACTTCAAATGCTGTGTCTGATACTCTTCCTATTGTTCCCACATTGTTTACAGCTCTTGCTTTTATTTGATATTTACCTGATTTTTCTATTACAACCTTTCCATCTGAGCTAGCATCATTCCAGCTTATGCCATTATCTAAGCTATATTGATATTTTGCTATTCCACTAGGGCTTGTACTTCCACTTAAAGTAAATTCTAGTGATTCACTTATAACACTTCCTGTAGTTGTAGTAGAGCTTATTGTTGGTGCATTTGGTATTTCATTATCTAGTTTAAATCCTTCACTTCTTGCTAATTTATTTGCGCCAGCAGTATCTGTTGCATATACCCATAAGTACCATGTTCCGCTTCCTGTATTTTTAGTTATAGTTTGATTATTGCTAAAGCTTTGTGAAAACTCTCCTGTTGTAACTCCATCTTCCTTTTGGCTCCATAAATACTTTAATCCATTATCTTCTATACCTACTACTGATTCAACTTTTACTGATGTGCTATGTACTTTAGCCCATGTATCACTTCCATTTGGATTAAATGTAACTGTAGGTCCTTCTTTGTCTACTGTTACAACATAAGCCTCTTTCGTTATTTCTCCTTCTGTTCCAACATTATTTACTGCTCTTGCTACAATAGAGTACACTCCAGTTGTATCTAATGTTACAGTCTCTCCTAAGTTTACATCTGTCCAGCTAGTTCCATTGTTTAAGCTATATTGATATTTTGCTATTCCACTTAAACTGCTACTTCCACTAATATCAAATGTTACAGCTGTACTACTTTTTCCACCACTTTCTATACTTGCATCAATAGTTGGAGCTGTTGGAATACCATTATCTAAGCAGAAATTAGCCGTTTTTACTAATGCCATATTTCCTTGTAAGTCTTTAGCATATACCCATAAATACCAGTTATCTCCACTTACTCCATCTATAGATATATTACTTCCATTTGTAAATGTTTTTGAATCTGGTAAAAATGTTTCTTCTGTTAAAACTTGTACACTTTGAGTCCATTTATATCTTAATGTACTCTCATCTACTCCACGCTCATCTGTTACTGTTACTTTAGTTGTCTGTTCTTTTGCCCATGTATCATTGCCATTTGGCTCAAAAGTTATTGTTGGTGGTGTTGAGTCTATTATAAAGTTAATAATTGTTGTGTGGTCAAACTCATCTGTTGCCTTAATTGTATATTCTCCATCTTCTGTTATTTCATCTCCTTTATCATATGGAACTGGTTCTCCATCTTTTGTAAGCTCTACTTCTACCTCTGTTGCATCTTCGATTTCTGGAGTTGCTTTATCATAAGTTTTACCCTCTTCAACTCCCTTTATAATAGGTGCTGTTTTATCTATTTTAATTACATATGGTTCTGTCACTTCTCCAGTTCTACCAACATTGTTTACAGCAACTGCATATATTGTATAAATACCATCTTCGTCAAGTACAAATTCTTCATCTGCCTCCAAGTCTGTCCACGAAACTTGATTATTTAAACTATATTTGTATTTTCTTATTCCACTTGGACTGCTACTTCCTGTAATAGTAACTGTAGCATCTTCTCCTATGTATTCACCATTAGGTGCATTACTGTTAATTGTTGGTGCAGGTGGTATAGTATTATCTAAATAGAAACCTTCACTTCTTGTTATTGACGTATTTCCAAGTTTATCCTTAGCTAAAGCCCATATGTACCAAACACCACTGTCCGTATCTTTTTCTACAGTCTCGCTTTGTCTAAATGTATCTGTAAATTCTGCTTCTTCTGGTGTTTCTGTCGACTGACTCCACATATATTTAAAGCTACTTTCATCTAATTCACCTGTATGTGTAACTGTAATTGTACTTGATTGAGCTTTTTTATACAAAGTGTTACCATTTGGATTAAAGTTAATAACTGGTGCTGCTTTAGTAATTGTTATTACATATTCTCCTGTGCTATCTCCTTCTGTGTCTAAATTGTTTACTGCTCTTGCTATAATTCTATAAGTTTTTTCTTCTGTAAGTTTAACTTTTTCACCTTCATTTACATCTATCCAATGTGAACCGCCATCTAAACTATATTGATATTTCTTTATTCCACTTAGAGCTGTACTTCCTCCAATAGAAAATTCTACATCTTTATTTGTTGTACTTCCTGTTGTTACATCTGAAGTAATTGTTGGTATTGTTGGCTTTTCGTTATCCAAATAGAATGGATTACTCTTTTCTATTGTAATATTTCCTAATTCATCTTTTGCAAGGACTACTAAATTATAATCATTTCCTGTTCCTTCATTTATAGTAATTGTTTCTCCACTTGTAAAAGCTGTTGAGCCTGAATTAAATATTCCTTCGTTCAAATCCGTTGCATTACGTACCCAAATATATTTTAAAGAGCTTGCATCCACATCACTTGAAGCATCTGTAACAGTTACAACACTACTTTGAGATTTTCTATATGTTGTATCTCCATTTGGATTAAAGCTAATAACAGGGCCTGTATTATCTATTGTAAAGTGAATTATTGTTTCGTTTCCAAGTTCATCTTCAACTTTTAATGTATAATCTCCGTCTTCATTTATTGGATCGCCTTTTCCATCTTTAATTGGATAATCTTCTTCTGGTTCATCGTCTTTTTGTATTGTGGCAACTACTTCTGTGTCATCTTCTACTGTTGGTGTTGCTTCTTTATATTTTTCTCCTTCTTCCACTCCTCCAACTTTTGGTGGATCTTTATCTATTTTTATAATATATGTTTCACTTTCTGCTCCTGTCAAACCGACATTACTTACTGCTCTTGCTTTTATTTGGTAAGTTCCACTCTTACTAATTTCTATAGTTCCACTAACATCATTCCATGTAGTTCCATTATTTAAACTATATTGATACTTAGATATTCCACTTAATGCTGTAGAACCATTAATTGTTATTTGTGCATTGTCCTTTGTATATACATTGTTTTGAGCATTACTTGTTATTGTTGGAGCTGTTGGTGGTGTGTTATCTAGGTAAAATGCATCTGTTCTTTTATATGTAGTATTTCCTTGTAAGTCTTTTGCTACAACCCATAAGTACCAATTGTTTCCTGTATCTGTACTGTTAGATACAACTGAATTATTTGTATACATATTATTAAATTCGCTGTCTATAGGTTGAGATGTACTTTGTGTCCATACATATCTTAATGTAGAATTATTTACACCACTTGGATCTGTAACTGTTACCTTTGTTCCTTGAGTTCTTTTATATGTAGTGTCTCCTGTTGGCTCAAATGTAATTGTAGGGCCAGCATTATCTGAGTCTTTTGTAAACGCCTTTATACAAAGGCTAGGGTTTTCTAAACCACCTATTCCTAGTGTTGTAATGTCTTGCCATGTACTGTCTGCACCTGTTGAAGAAATAAATCCTTCATTTGCATTAGCTGTTGCTGTATCCCATTGGTTTGATTGTGCAGTAGTTTTAGCTTCTAATGGTATTTGTGCTTGTGAACCATCTGTTGATTTATATTTTACAATAACTGCAAATTGGCTACTTGTAAGTGTAATTGGATTTGTAATTTTAATTGTTCTATATTCTTCTTGTAAAACCAATCCTGTAGCAATTTGTGTTGCTCCTGTTAAACTTAAAGCTCCTGTTGGATTAACATATACATCTACTGTTGTATTTCCTATACTGTGAACTCCGACTTCACTTAAGTACTCAGCGCTACTATCTTTTCTAGTAAATACATTTGCAGCATATACTTCTGTAAGTGGTACATCATTTCCATTTAATCCAACATGTACATTAGATCCTAAGACATCATATTGATATGCATTTTTATAATCTCTATCAGATACTAAAACTGTACCTGTATTATCTCTTCCTACCATAACATCTTCATATGATATATAATAATAACCACCATTAAACCCTGTTCCATATGAGTTAAGTACAAGCCAAGCTCCGTCTTTACTTGGTCTATGTGCTGCATTAAAATTTTCTTTTGAATAATTGTCGTCCCATCCTACTATTGTAATTAAGTGGTCTGGAGTAATTGATGGGTCATCACAGTAATATGCTGTTGCAAGTATAGGGGATACATTATTAAAGTATTGTGTTTGACTAGAGTTAGTATTAGCACTAACGCCACCGTATACAACAATGTGTTCTTTTATTTGATTTCTTATATTAAGTACATCTTCATCTGAAAGTACATTTCCGTCTCCATCTTTATAAGTAGTTACCCCTCCTGATATTTCTTTTAAAACGGTTGGAAATCTTATATAGTTTTCTACGTGTTGACCTGCTTGCTTATTTATTTCAGCCAAATTTATTAAAGCTTCTGAGTTAACAAATGGCATGTCTGACTCTAAAACTGGTCCTCTACCACTTACTAGATAACTCATCCCTATATAACCGTTTCCTCCACTTCCTACTTCTCTATTATGACCATCTGGGTTAACTCCATCTAAGAAAGTTTTTGCTGTACCATATTCCATGTGTCTTATAGAAAATATAGGAGATGTATAGCTTCTTGTTAAACTAATGTTAGTTTCTACTTCACTAATTAAAGGGAATGTCCAACAAGTTTGTGTATCTAATTGATTTTTTACTGTTATATCTATATGATCTCTTAAATCGTATGTAGAATCTGCAGATAAAGCTACAGCATTAAATGCTCTTCTTGCTAATGAGAAAGATTCGTTTAACTTATTTTTCTCACTTGAAAGTGGGTAATATGATGTATAATATGGACTTGGTTGAACAGCATTTTCTTTTTCTTCATCTGACAGTTCAAGCCATTTTTTATATTCTTCCGAAAATTCTTGTACATCTGCAGTATATTTTACTGGCAAATTGTTAGCTTGATTATCCGAATTTTCTTGTCCTCCACCACTTAAATTTTCCTCATTTCCATTTGAATTATTTTCTTCACTTGACAATTTAGTTACTTCTGTTTTTATTTGCTTATCTTGACTGTTTAAAGCCAATGCTTGCATAGAATATGAGCAGCATGTAACTATTGCAAAAACTATTATGAAAATAATTTTGAAAATATAACTTTTGTTTTTCCCCATAATTTCTACACCTTTTTCCTTCTTTGGTCTAAATATTATTATATAATTTTATATTAGCTCATTTTTTTAAGGTTTTCAATGTATATTCTTTCCATGAATTCTATATGTTTGGCGCCAATTATTACGGGAATTCTTTATATAAACAAAATATTTCATATTTTACTTTTTTTTTACATTTTTTATACAATTTTAATTTTTAATAATATAATCTTCTAAATAGCTACGGAAATAAGGAAATATACGTATTTTTCAATTTTTAAATTATAAGGGTTATTGCACAAAACCAGAATTTCCTATATAGAAACCAGTCCTAGGTATCTTTTACAATTTTTAAGCCTTACGTGGGGACCATTGTGACAGCTGTTCGAGGCATTTATGCCGAGTTACAGATGTCCAAAAGGGGAAAGGTTTAAAAATTGTAAAAGATACCTAGGACTGGTTTTTGCTATTACTCTTTCTTATTCATTATATTTTCAGAAAAGAAAGATAGTATTTTTGTTTATTTTTGTATATTTTCTATATTTTCTATATTTTTCTATATTTAAAATTATTATACACTTTTATTTTATGAAGTATGATATTTATGCTCCGAAATATCTTTTTAATAATCCGTCAAATCCTCTTCCATGTCTTGCTTCGTCTTTACACATTTCATGTACTGTATCATGAATTGCGTCATAGTTTAATTCTTTCGCTCTTGTAGCAAGCATTTTCTTTCCTTCGCATGCACCTTGTTCAGCAGCTGCTCTTAACATTAGGTTTTTCTTTGTGTCTGGATATACTAATTCTCCTAATAATTCTGCAAATTTAGCTGCATGTTCTGCTTCTTCAAATGCATATCTTTTGAATGCTTCTGCTATTTCTGGATATCCGTCTCTATCTGCTTGACGGCTCATAGCTAAGTACATTCCTACTTCTGTAGATTCTCCCATAAAGTTGTCTCTTAATCCTTTAACAACTTCTTCGTCTAATCCTTGAGCTACACCAATTCTATGCTCATCTGCATAAGTTTTTATATCTCCTGGAACTTTTTCTGTTTCAGATACATCTACTTCTTTTAATTCAAATTGCTCTTTTGGAGCTCCACATTGTGGGCACTTTTCTGGTGCTTCCTCTCCAAAATGAATATAACCACATACTTTACAAACATAAGCTTTCATTATTAATTCCTCCTTATTTTATATTTATTATTTTTTTAATTTTTTAACATTTTTTATTTTATAATATATTTAATATAATACTACAGTAGATTAAATTAACTAAATAATTAACTATGTTTCATATTATATTGTCTAATACCATAGTTTTAAACTATTCGTCCATTGGTACTTCTTCAAATTCATCTGCTGGAACGCCACATACAGGGCAAATTGCAGGTGGTTCATCTGCTATTACTTCATATCCGCATACTTTACATCTCCATTTTTTCATCTTACTTTCCTCCTTCCGTTTTATGTTTTGACAATGCTTATTATATCATACTTTTATATTAATATTACTGCACTATCTTAATTTTTTCTTACATTTTTTACATAACCCTGTTATTGTTATATCAGAGCCATCTACTTCTGCACTTATTTGTTTTGCAAATTTTTTTAAATCATTATCTAATTGCTTTACTTCATTTTCAAATAAAACTATATCCACTATATCTCCACATTTCTTACATTCAAAATGTATGTGTGGCATCGTATTTCCGTCAAATCTATCAGGTCCTGACGAAGTTTTTATTCTTATAACTTGTCCTTCTTCACAAAGATCTGATAAATTCCTGTACACAGTTGCAATTCCAAGTTCCGGCATTTCATTTTTTAAATCTAAGTAAAGTCTTTCTGCCGTAGGATGATCTTTCCTTTTTCTCAATGAATTTAATATTAATTCTCTTTGTTTACTATATTTTTTCATACCCCACCTATATTATAATTACTTCTTTTAATAAAATAAATTTTATAGTATTTGATAATGATTATCATTATAATATATCAACGTAAAAAAAATTTCAATAGTTTTATTGAAATTTTTTTATGTTTTGGTTTTTTATTATTCATGTATCGTAATTAAATTTTATTCAAGTTTTATTTTCATAATTTCATCTTCTGTTAAACCTGTTAATTCTATTATATCTTTTATAGGCATGTTCCTTTTTCACTATTTCCATATAAACTACTACATGCATCATTTAATAATTTTACTCCATTATTATATCCTTGTGCTTCTCCTAAATATACTGTTCCTGTAGTTGGAGCACTTGGTACTAATTCCACAGTACCTGTTTCGTTGTCTATACTTAGCACTTTCCAGCTTGATATATTAAAATCTTCTCCTGTGCTACTGTTTAATGTCACATCGTCTGTTGTTTCTGTTTTCGTTGACGAGCAATATTTTGCTTGCCAATTGTATGTTCCACTTGGGTTATAGATTACTGTCGAACCTACTTCAAGTCCTACTGGAACTGTTGGCTCTTCTGGTGTTGTACTTTCTCCTATTCCATTTAGCATATTTTCCATATAGCCTGCTAGTTCGTTCATTTGGGCTTGCTCATTTATTACTGCTTGGTTTGTTTTTTCTGCTGCCTCTCTTGCTTTTGCTATTATTCCATTTTCACTAAATACTAAACTTATTGTTATTCCTGCTAATATCAATAATACTACAATCGTAACAACCAACGCTATTAATGTTATTCCGCTTGTTGTTCCTATGGTATTTCTGTAAAGGTTTAGCACTTATTAAGTTTGCTCTCTTTCTTGTTTCTGCTTTCACCTCTTTCCTCCTACATTTTCTTTCTTTTGTTATTATTCCCAATTTCTTATTTTTTAATCATTTTTTTAATATTATGTTTCTTATCATAAACATAATTAGCAATTATAAGTTTTATACATAAATTGAGCTATCATTTAAAATGCCTTTCTCTAATTTCATTTAATCTATTATAATTCTTAATAAAATAATAATTACTAAATTCAAAATAGGAACAATCTTTTCTCTTTTATCTCGTTTTGTGATATTATTATATCATCTCATATCGCGATTGTGTATTTCTTTTATATTACATTTGCATTACATTTCGATTTCATTTTTGGGTGCATTTTAATATGTATTTGATACAGTAGGATATTGCAATTATTATTTGACTCACTTTTTAATTCTATTCCATATAAAAAAGATAGCACTTTTATTACACAAGACCTTAAATTTTGTTTTTACAAAACTTTAAGTAATCTTCCATAATAAAAGTACTATCTTTATTAATTTTTTGTATGCAATTAATAATATTTAATCATATTTTCACATTATATTGTTTTATCACATTTTTACAATTCAGCCTCATATTGATTGTTTGTATCATGTTTTTATATTTGCATCTCTGCAATGTTTTTTTCTTTCAGGTTGTCAAAATCTCCGTCCCTAATGACCAAGTTGTCAAAAATCTCCGTCCCCATGACAACTACACGCCAACTGTTGAAAATCCGTTGTCTACATGTATTACTTCTCCAGTAATTGCTGATGACATGTCGCTAAATAGGAAAGATGCTGTATCTCCTACTTGTCTTGTTGTTACGTTTTGGTGTAGTGGTGCTCTTTGTTCTACTACATCAAGTATAGTTCCAAAGTCTTTTATTCCTTTTGCTGATAATGTTTTTATTGGTCCTGCGGAAATAGCATTTATACGCATTTTATCTTTTCCTAAGTCTTTTGCTAAATAACGGATGCTTGCTTCTAATGCAGCTTTAGCAACTCCCATAACATTGTATCCTTCTACAGATTTTTCTGAGCCCCAGTATGTTAAAGCTACTATGCTTGCACCTTCTCCTAATAAGTCTAATTCTTTTGCTATTCTAGAAATTGCTACTATAGAGTATGCACTTATATCTCCAGCATGATTAAATCCTTCTCTTGATGTTTTTATAAAGTCATTTCTTAAGTCTTCTGTATTAGCATGTGCTATACTATGTAAAATTCCATCTACATGTCCAACATCTTTTTTTATTTCTTCAAAGCATTTTCTTATATCCTCATCTGTTGCTACATCACATGGATATGATTTTGCTCCTGGTATTTCAGATACTAAATCTAATATTTTGTCTTCTTTTTCTGTTGGATGGTGTGTAAATATTACTTTTGCACCGTTTTCATAAGCTGACATTGCAGCTCCCCAAGCTATACTCCACTTGTTTCTAATTCCCATAATTAATATTGTTTTTCCTTCTAATAACATTTTTATCCACCTTTCTTATTTTTATTTTTTTACAAATCTCTACCTATTTTTCTATATTTTTCGTATCTTTCTTCTATTAAGTTATCTGGATTTTCTTTTAATAATTTTTTCAAGTCTTTTATTATAGACTTTTTCAAATCTTCTGCAACTTTTTCAAAATCCTCTTGTGCTCCGTTATCCGGTTCTTTTACTATTTCGTCTATTATATTTAATTTTTTTAAATCATATGACGTAATTTTCATGTGTTCTGCTGCTTCTTTGCTTTTGCTAGAGTCTTTATATAAAATGCTAGCAAAACCTTCTGGAGAAAGTATGCTATATACTGCATTTTCTAGCATTATTATTTTATCTGCTACACATATAGCTAAGGCACCTCCACTAGAACCTTCTCCTATAACAACTGCTATAATTGGAACTTTTAGTCTAGACATTTCCATCATACTTCTTGCAATTGCTTCTCCTTGACCTCTTTCTTCTGCTCCCATACCAGGATATGCTCCAGGTGTATCTATAAAAGTTATTATTGGTCTACCAAATTTAGCGGCTTGTTTCATTAGCCTTAAAGCTTTTCTATAACCTTCTGGTTCTGGCATACCGAAGTTTCTTTCCATATTTTCTTTTGTTGTTTTTCCTTTTTGTTCTCCTATAACTGTTACAGGCATATCTTCTAAGTATGCTATTCCTCCTACAATGGATTTATCATCTCCATATAGCCTATCTCCATGTAGTTCCATAAAGTCATTAAATATATATTCTATGTAATCTAAAGCTTTAGGTCTATCTGCTTTTCTTGCAAGTAAAACTCTATCCCATGCACTTAAATTATTAGACATTTTTTGTTTCCCCCTTTTTATGGAGTTTTAGTATTTTGTATAAAGTTTCTTTCATATCTTTTCTTTCTACTATTTTATCTATAAATCCATGCTCTAACAAAAACTCTGCTCTTTGGAACCCTTCTGGAAGTTTTTGCTTAACAGTTTGCTCAATTACTCTTGGTCCGGCAAATCCAATTAAAGCATTTGGCTCTGCTAAAATTATATCTCCTAAACTTGCAAAACTTGCTGTAACTCCGCCTGTTGTTGGGTCTGTTAATACAGAGACATAAAGAAGTCCTGCCTCATTTAATTTTGCTAAAGCTTCTGATGTTTTTGCCATTTGCATAAGAGAAATAAGTCCTTCTTGCATTCTAGCACCACCAGATACACAAAATATAATAATAGGTAGCTTTTTTTCTATGGCATCTTCTATGGCACATGTTATCTTTTCTCCAACAACACTTCCCATACTTCCCATCATAAAGTTTCCATCCATAACTGCTATAACAACATCTTCTCCATTTATTTTTCCAAATCCTGTTTTTACAGCTTCGTTTATTTGTGTTTTTTCTTTTAAAGCTTCTATTTTCTTTTCATATCCCTCAAAATTCAAAGGATTTTTTGTTGTCATATTCTCATTTGTTTCTATAAAAGTTCCTTCGTCTATTATTTGATGTATTCTTCTTCTAGCAGATATTCTAAAATGTTTTCCACAGTTTGGGCATACACTAAAATTGTTATGTACTTCTTCTTTATATAATATCTCTTTACAGTTATCACATTTTACCCATTTTCCAACTAGCATATCAGATGCTTTTACATTTTTTTCTGTGCTTTCATCCGATTTATTTATCTTTCTTATTTTATCTATAACCACAATTAATTTCATTCCTTTCTTTAGGCACGAATACAGTATTCTATTTTTATTAAAACATTGACTAATGTTTTAACTATTCACTACATAACTACAGATTTTCCAAATTTTTCTCTATAAATGATGTATCATAATTGTTATTTATAAAATCTGCATTTTCTAAAATTTTATATAAAAAATCTATATTAGTAGTTATTCCATCTACTATAAATTCTCCTAATGCACTTTTCATTTTTGCTATACACTCATTTCTGTCTTTTCCATGAACTATAACTTTTGCAATCATAGAGTCATAACAAGCTGGAATTGCATAATCTGCATAAATTGCTGTATCTACTCTTATACCATTTCCTCCTGGCAAATGTAAGCCTGTAATTTTTCCAGGACATGGCATAAAGTTTTTAGCAGGATTTTCTGCATTTACTCTACATTCCATAGCGTGTCCTGTAAAGGTAATATCTTTTTGATTGTAACTTAGCTTTTCTCCACTTGCAATTCTTATTTGCTCTTTTACAATATCTATACCTGTTACAAACTCAGTTACTGGATGTTCTACCTGTAGTCTTGTATTCATTTCCATAAAATAAAAGTTCTTATTTTTATCAACTAAAAATTCTATTGTTCCTGCATTACTATATCCAACTTCTTTTACAGCTTTTACAACTGTTTCACCCATTTTTTTCCTTATTTTATCATCAATTGCCATAGATGGGCTTTCTTCTAATACTTTTTGATGTCTTCTTTGTATAGAGCAGTCTCTCTCTCCTAAATATACTGCATTTCCGTGTTCATCTGCTAAAATTTGAATTTCAACATGTCTTGGATTTTCTACAAATTTTTCTATGTAAATGCTGTCATCATTAAAGGAATTTTTAGCTTCTTGTTTTACTAAGTCATATTCCTTAACAAGTTCTTTTTCTGAATAAGCCACCCTTATTCCTTTGCCTCCACCACCTGCTGAGGCTTTTAAAATAACTGGATATTCTATTTTTTCTGCAATCTTTATTGCTTCTGAAATGCTATTTATAACGCCGTCTGAACCAGGAACTACAGGCACTCCAGCTTTTTTCATAGTTTCTTTAGCTTTAGATTTATTTCCCATAAGATCTATCATCTTATAATTTGGTCCTATAAACTTTATTCCTATTTCATCACAAATTTTAGCAAAGTGAGCATTTTCTGATAAAAATCCGAAACCTGGATGTATACTATCACACCCGGTTAAGCAAGCTGTTTCTATAATATTTTTAATATTTAGGTAACTTTTGCTTGATTTAGCAGGTCCAATACATACTGCTTCATCTGCAAGTTTTACATGTAAAGCATCTTTATCTGCTTCTGAATATACAGCAACAGATTGTATGCCCATTTCTCTACATGCTCTTATTATTCTTACTGCTACTTCTCCTCTATTTGCAACTAAAACTTTTTTTAACATATATTTTTCTCCTTGTTATTATTAAATATTTGTGTTAGAATAGTCATACAAACTCTTGAAGGGAGTGTTTATAATGAATGAAGTTGCCACTTATTTCTATGAACTTGGTCAGCAAGACTCTCTCAAGTTCAAGCGTCATGTTAAGGCAACTGTTGAGGCAGACAATTCTTGCTTCTACCGGCTCGGCGTGCTGAGCGTACGGTACGAGAATTGCCCCACCCGTTTAGCCCTTGTGAAGGAACTTTGTCGGGAGTTTTCGTTCTATAGCGAACTTCCAAACCTTGCAGTCATTACTTTAAAAAATGACTACAGTCATCGTCTCCTTAAGCGAGTCATGGATAATCTTGGATATCATATTCCAGCACGTCCAGACTTAATTGGTTTTAACGCATGGAGATTTTTCTAATTCAACATTCTATTCACTTTCTGGATGGCTCTGCCATCCAGATTTATTTTTTTAACAAATTTTTTAACTTTTAATCTCGTATATTCATATTAATTAATTTGCTACAATCAAAGCTTCTTTTTTTATCTCATGTAATTAATCTTAATTAATTCATCTTACATTATTTTAAATATTATACTTAATTAAAATTTATACTATTGCAAAAGTTAATTCTCCTTTTGCTGCTACTTTTCCATCTACTGTAGCTATAGCTTCTCCCACTCCTATAGGTCCTTTTTGTTTTATAATTTTTACTTCCAATTTTAGTACATCTCCCGGTAGAACTGGCTTTTTAAAACGTAATTTATCAATTCCTCCAAATAAAGCATTTTTACCTTTATTTTCTTCCATAGAAAGAATTGCTACAGCTCCTGTTTGAGCTAATGACTCTACTATAAGTACTCCTGGCATAATTGGATTTCCAGGAAAATGTCCTTGAAAGTATGGTTCATTTATGCAAACATTTTTATATGCAATACAGCTTTCTCCTGGCACTAGTTCTTCGACCTTGTCTATCATTAAAATTGGTGGTCTTTGTGGAATTATCTTCATTATTTCATTAATATCTAACATTTAAACTTCTCCTCTTAATAAGTTTTTACTTATATTTTTATTTACTATAAATGTTTTTTATAGAGTTTGTGTAATTCATAAACTTGGCATAATTTAATATTTTCTAACTTTAATATGTAGCTTTTATATAATTTCAATATGTATTACGTTTTTAATATTATTTTATTTTGAATAACACACTTCCATACTCTACTAAATCTTCATCATTGTAGCATACTTCTACAATTTCTCCATCTACATCGCTTTCTATTTCGTTCATTAACTTCATAGCTTCTATAATACAAAGTACATCACCTTTTTTTACTCTGTCTCCCACTTTAACAAAAGGTTCTGCAGTAGGAGATGCTTTTGTGTAAAAAGTTCCTACCATTGGAGATTTAACTGTTTTGTAGTTTTCATTTGCATTATTTTTAGTAGTTTCAGGTTGTACTTCTTCATTACTATTTTCTGCACTATTATTTAATACTGTGCTTTTATCTGTACGACTTCCTTGCATAGCATTATTTTCAACCATATCATAATTTAGTCCGGCATAAACAATTGGACTTTTTCTCATTTTTACTTTTGTTCCTTCTGGAAGCTCTATTTCTATTGAATCTAAGTTAGAACTTTCCATATCTTTCATTAAATTTTTTATCTCTGCATAATCCATTTAAAAATTTCCTCCTAAATTTTAATTAGATTAATTTTAATACTAATTCTTTTCATTATTTTTACTTCTTTTTAATCATTTTTTCTATTTCTTAGAAATTTTAAATTTCCATGTACGTCTAAATTTTGTTTTTACATTTTAAGTAATTCATTTTGCTTTTTATACACTTTTAGTTATTATTAATCTTCATATTTTTTAAATATAATAGAACTATTGTGTCCACCAAATCCTAGTGAGTTTGACATTGCAATTTTAACATCTACTTTTCTTCCTACATTTGGAACTATATCTAAGTCGCATTCCTCGTCTGGAACTTTGTATCCTATTGTAGCAGGAACAAATCCGTCTTGAATTGCTTTTATAGAAGCTATTGCTTCTACTCCTCCAGCAGCTCCTAATAAATGTCCTGTATTTCCTTTTGTAGAGCTTACCATAACAGTATTTGCCACATCTCCTAAAGCTGTTTTTATTGCCATTGTTTCGCTTTTATCGTTAAGAGGTGTTGATGTTCCGTGTGCATTTATGTATGTAACATCTTCTGGCTTAATTTTTGCATCTTGAATTGCTGAAACCATAGCTCTTGCTCCACCTTCTCCACCTGGTGCTGGAGATGTTATGTGATATGCATCAGAGCTTGCTCCATATCCTATCATTTCTGCATATATTTTAGCACCTCTTTTTTTGGCATGTTCTAATTCTTCTAATATAATAACTCCTGCTCCTTCTCCCATAACAAATCCGCTTCTTTCTTTGTCAAAAGGAATACTTGCTCTTGTTGGATCTGTCTCTTGAGTAAGAGCTTTTATATTAGCAAAACCTGCTATTCCTGTTGGAGTTATAGAGCCTTCTGTTCCTCCTGCTAAAACAACATCTTGATATCCATGTCTTATCATCCTAAATGCTTCTCCTATTGAGTGTGTACCACTAGCACATGCTGTAACCGCACAATAAGACTCACCTTTTATTCCTAAGTCTATTGCTACATTTCCTGCAGCCATATTACAAATAGCCATTGGTATATACATTGGAGAAACTCTATCTGGGCCTTTTTCTACTAAGGCTCTATTTTCTTCTTCTATTGTTCCAAGGCCTCCTATTCCAGAACCTAAAACAATTCCCATTCTTGTTAAATCTGTATTTTCCTCATTAATTCCGCTATCTTTAAAAGCTTCTCTTGAAGCTACTATTGCTAGTTGTGAAAATCTATCTAATCTTTTACAACTTCTTCTGTCAAAGTGATCCTCTGGATTAAAATTTTTCACTTCTGCTGCTAAATGTACTTTTTGGTCTGATGTATCAAATGCTGTAATTTCAGCAATTCCACATTTTCCTTCTTGTAATCCTTTCCAAAACTCTTCTGCAGTATTTCCTATAGGTGTAATAGCACCTATTCCTGTAACAACAACTCTTCTTTCCATAATTACTCCTTCTTTCTCACTTACATAAGCATTCCGCCATCTACATTTAAAACTTGACCTGTTATATATGTATTTTCTTCATTTCCTAAGAAATAAACTGCTTTTGCTACTTCCTCTGCAGTTCCCATTTTCTTAAGAGGAATTTGAGCATTTATGCTTTCTTTTACACTATCTGAAAGCACATCTGTCATATCTGTTTTTATAAAACCTGGTGCTACGCAATTTGCTAAAATATTTCTACTTGCAAGCTCTTTAGCAACAGATTTAGTAAAGCCTATAATGCCTGCTTTAGAAGCTGCATAATTTGCTTGCCCTGCATTTCCGCTAACTCCAACAACAGAAGAAATATTTACTATTCTTCCATATTTTTGTTTCATCATATGTGGTATAGCATTTTTTGTAACATTATAAGTTCCCTTTAAATTAACATTAATTACTTTGTCAAAGTCTTCTTCTTTCATTCTCATTAGAAGTCCATCTTTTGTTATTCCTGCATTATTTACCACAACATCTATATGTCCGAACTTCTCAATTGCTTTATTTATCATATTTTCACAAGACTCAAAACTTGTAACATCAGCTTGAACAAATAATATTTCTATATTAGAATTTCCTTTTATTCTTGCCTCAAGTTCTTCTACATTTTCTATATTAGAAACATAATTTATAACTAGGTTATATCCCTCAGTCGCAAACTTTTCTGCTATTTTTTCTCCTATACCTCTAGAGCCACCTGTTATTAATGCCACTTTATTATCACTCATTTTTATCTCTCCTTATTTCTTTGTTTTTATGATCTGTCCCTTTTTTCCTAAATCAGGAAATTGGGACCTGGTCCTAATTTCCCAAGTGTATATACATTTGCATCTGGTAATTCTCTTTTCACAAATCCTGATAAAGCTTTTCCTGGCCCTATTTCCATATATGTATCAATGCCTCTGTCATTCATTAATTTTATTGCTTTATCAAATCTTACTGGACTTATTATATGTTTTGCTAGTATTTCTTTTATGTTGTCTTCTTTTGAATATATGCTTCCGTCTATATTTTTTATAACATCAACTTTTGGTTCGTTGAATTTAACATTTTCTAAACATTTTGCAAATTCTTCGCTTGCTTTCTGTAATTTTATTGTGTGGAAAGGTCCACTTGTATTTAATTTTATTACTTTTTTAGCACCTTTTTCTTTAAATATACTCATACATTCTTCTACTGCGTCTTCATTTCCTGATACAACTATTTGTCCAGAGTAATTATAATTTGCAGGTACTAAAAATTTGCCTTTTTCCATTTCTTGCTTGCATATTTCTTCTACTATACTTGCTTCTAAGCCTATTACAGCTGCCATAGCATATTTTTCATCTGGCACTAAGTTTCCCATTAAGTATCCTCTTTGTTTTAAAAGTTTCATTCCGTCTTCTATACTTAAAATTCCAGAATACATTAGTGCTACATATTCACCTAAACTTAGTCCTGTTGCTATATCTGCTTTTATTCCTTTTTTTTCTAATACTGCTAATATTGATAAGCTCATTGTTGCAATTGCTATTTGTGTATTTTCTGTTTTGCTTAGTTCCTCCATTGTTGACTCAAAACACAATTTACACATATCTATATTTAAAATATCGCTTACTTTTTTATATACTTCTCTTGCTTCTTCATATTTATCATAAATATCTTTTCCCATTCCAACTACTTGTGAACCTTGCCCTGGGAACATAAATGCTATTTTCATAATAGTTTTACTCCTCCTAAAGTTTTATATTTCTAACAAAATACTTGCCGTATTTAGTCCTCCACCATATCCTATTAAAATAATTTTGTCTCCGTCTTTCAATAGCTTTTTCTCATACATTTGTGTTAAAGCAATTGGTATACTTGCACAAAAAGTATTTCCCACTTCACTTATGTTTGTATACATTTTATCAATTGATATATTTAATTTTGTTGCAATTGATTTCATTATTTTAATATTTGATTGATGTGGAATTACATATTTTATATCTTCTATTTTTACATTTGCTTGTTCTAGTAATTCTTCAATATTTTTTACAGTTTCTGTTACTGCATATTTATATATAGCCTTTCCATCCATTTTTATTTTTTCATTAGTTCTATATGTTAATATTTCTCCATTTTTGCCATCACTTTGTATATTAGAAAAATATAGCTTATCTTTTTCCGTTCTACTAATTATTGTTGCACCAGCACCATCTGATAATATAATTTTTGTATTTATGTCATTGTCATCTGTACATTCTGATAATACGTCAACTCCTACAATTAAAGCTTTTTCTACTTTTTTTGCATCTATATATAACTTTGCTATGTCAAATGCATTAACAAATCCAGCACAACCCGCCAAGATATCTAAACAAATACATTTTTCTATGTTAAGTTTTTCTTGTATATAGTAAGAAATTCCCGGCATTAACGTATTTGTAGATGTAGTTGCAACAATAATTAAGCCAATATCTTTAACATCTATTTTAGAAGTTTCTATTGCATTTTTAGAGGCTTTATATGCCATTTCACATATGCTTTCTTCTTTTTTATAATATCTTGTATTTATTCCCGTTCTTTTTAATATATAGCCTTCTTCTACATTAAACTTTTTTTCTAGTTCTGAGCTTTCAACTTTTAATGTTGGTAGATATAGCCCATTTCCTATTATTTGTATATTTTCCATTTTTACCTCATAACCTTTTGTATTTTACATTATTTATAGCGAAAAATCTATTAGACTGACCGGTCAAAAAAATAAAGTTACTAATTTATTTTTAAATGATATTAGTAATTCTATTTTCTAACTTTTCTAAAATTTTAGCTACAATTTCTTCTCTTTCAAATTCCATATTAAATTCCTTTTTTAAAGATGTAGCTATATTTAAAAGTTCACCTTCAAATTCAGCTTGATTAACATTAAAACCTATGCCTATTAACACATAATCCACTTTTTCCGCTAATGTAACACTTTGTGTTAAAATTCCGCAAATCTTTTTACCATTTATCATTAAATCATTAGGTTCTTTTATATCTAATTTATATCCATATAATTCTTTTATTGCCTCTTTAATTGCCTCTGCTATATTTACTGTAAGCCCTTCTAATTCTTCTACTTTGCAATTTGGATATATAACAAGAGACATTGTAATGTTTTTTCCGCTTTCTGTAGTCCACACTCTTCCCTTAGTGCCTTTGCCTGAAAATTGATTATCAGCAATTACTAAAGTACCATTTGCTGTATGCTTTTCAGCCATTTTTCTAATTTCATCTTGAGTAGAGTCAATTTCTTTATAAAACACTATATTTTTACCTAAAACTTTCGTGTTTGCATTTTTTATTTTTTCTATATTCATTGTTTCAACCTCTCAAATACCGTAATATAATATCAAAATACATAAATAAAATCAAACTATTATAACACTCGGTCAATTTTTTAGAATTATTAAATTATTTCAAAAAATGAGCTTCAAAAAATAAAAAAATTGTTTGAGTTTGTCTAATTTTGTGTTATAATATTTATGAATTTTAACTAACTTATGAAAAATTGAAAGGAATGAAGATAATATGAATTTTAACAAATGTTGTCGTTGTGGCTGTTTTTATCTTAGCAATTCTCATGTTTGTCCAAATTGTGAGCAAAAAGATTTAAACGATATTTCTACTTTAAAAAATTATTTTAACGAAAATGGATTACCTAATTCAATAGAAAGTCTTTCTAGTTTTACAGGTATTTCACAAAGAAATGTAAATAGATTAATTAACGAAAATAAAGAGTTGTCTAACTTATATGGCAAGGATTTTAAATTATAAAAAATAAAAACCACGTATTTGTACGTGGTTTTTATTTTTTTGATAAACATATAATTTAATTAGATGACATAATAATTATCTCTTCGTTTGCTCAACAGTAATCCAAAAACTTATTTTTATAAATCTTAAAATTTCTATACAGCTTGTTTACAATTGTATTTAAGTTTATCAGCTTCATAAAAATTTTTTTGTCCATAAATAGATAGTATCAAGGCAATTGATATCATATAAATAATTATATTAGCACTGTCATGTGTTATAAAAGGCATGTTTGTTATTCCTATGTTTATTATTCCAAGTATAGTAAACAAATTTAAGATAGACTGTATAAATATAAAAGACCCCAATCCAATAATTAACAGCTTGCCATATCCATCTTTTACTGCCTTATAGCTAAATATAATTTTTATAGCCAACAAAGTAAATACAATAACTATAAAAATACCCAAAATTTTACCATATTGTTCTATTAAGTATACAAAAGAATAATTAGAAAAATTCATATAATAATAATTTGTATCTATATTCTTTTCCATATCAGAAGTTCCTATTATTTTTGAATTATTTAATCTATCTTGCATGTAGGAAAGTTCCAAGTCTGGATTTAACATTCTCAATAGTAAGTGTGGTTTAGCAAATGCTACATTTAAAATAGTTATAGTAAGTATTACTAGTATTATGGGAATCACAAACTTCTTATATTTTTTTATATCTAATGTAGAAATTTTAATTATTGATAATATCATATATATAATTAACGTTGTAATCAAAAGCATGCTATCATTAGAAAGATATATTAAAAGTATAGATAATGCTGTAAAAGTTGTACATATTACTAAATTTTTCTTATCATTTATGTTTAAATTATTCATAAATGAAGAGAAAGATATAATATATAAAAATGTAGATATAAGGTTTAAATTTATATGTAAATTATTCAATACGTCGAATTTATCATTATTATACAAATAAATATTAGAAATATTTATCAATACTCCCAAAATCCATATTCCAATATAAATCTTTTGCATTTTTTTATAATTAGAAAAATATAATAATATAGAAATAATAAAACCAATTATGATATATGCAATATTTCTATAAATATATTGTTTACTCCCTACTTCGCTTGCCACAGATGTAACTAATAAAATATTTATTAATGTTAATAATATAAAAATAATTAACATTTTCCAGTCCAATTTTCTTTTATAAACTTTGTTAAAACTCTTACTTATTTCATTAGGTGCTCCTAGGTCTTCCAAAGCTAGCTTTTCTGCTTCTTCATTGTTTACTCCCATATCGATATAATTTTTCTTTCCCTCTAATATATGCTCATATAATTCATTTTTTACAGATTCTCTTATTGGAGAATACTTTATATTATCACATATATTCTCAAGAAACTCTTGGGAATCCTTACTTATGTTCAAACGAAACACCTCCAATTATGTTATTAATGCAATTAGAGTATTTTTTCCATTCTTGTTTTTCTTTTTTTAAAAGTAATTTACCATTTTCAGTTATATAATAATACTTTTTCTTTCTTTTGCTTTCACTTTCTTCCCAATAAGAACTTATAAGTTCATCTTTTTCTAAAGAATGTAATATAGGGTATAGACATCCCTCCTTTAGTGAAAAATAATTTTGAGATAATTCTTTTAATTCTTGAATCAGTTGATATCCATACATATCTTTTTTTCCAAGTAAGCTTAATAGTATCATCTTAATATCGCTCCTATTAAAATTGTAGGTCTTGCTCATTTAATCCCTCCTTTATATACATAGAATATATATACATATAATATCTATGTATAGAATATATATTATTTATACATTAAAGTCAATACAAAAGTAAAAAATATCTAATAGAGGGATACCTTATTGGTATCCCTCTACTCTATTTCATATACATTTCTTAAATCTATAACTGCCTTTTCTGTAAGTTCTTCGTTATTTCCATGTATGTATGCTAGTATATCTCCTATTTCTACATTATTTCCTACTTTTTTGTTTAGCTCAATTCCTACTTCTTTTATTATTTCATCTTCTTTGCGTAATCTTCCTGCACCTAGCTTCATAGCTATTTTTCCTACTTCTTCTGCATTAAGTTTATTTACTATACCGCTTTTAGTAGCTATAACAGGTAATTTATATTTAGCTTTTGGGAATTTTTCTAAATCTTCAATATAAGAAGCATCTCCACCTTGTTTTACAACTAATTCTTTAAATTTACTTAAAGCCTCTCCGTTTTCTATTTGCTCTAACATTTTTACTTTATTTTCTTCTAAATCGTCACCTTTTCCTGCTAGTTTTATCATATTAGCACCTAATAGTAGCACAACTTCCTTTACATCTTCTTGCCAGTGTCCATTTAACGCTTCTATTGCCTCTATTACTTCCAAAGTATTGCCTACATATTTTCCAAGTGGTTGATCCATATTTGTTATAACTGCTACTGTTTCTCTTTCTGCTAGCTTACCCATTTTCTCCATAGTTTCTGCTAGTTTTTTAGCGTTTTCTTTAGTTTTCATAAAGGCTCCGCTTCCACAAGTTACGTCTAATACTATTTTATTTGCTCCTGAAGCAATTTTCTTACTCATTATGCTAGATGCAATTAAAGGTATACTTTCTACACAGTTAATACTATCTCTTAATGCATATATTTTCTTATCTGCAGGTGCTAAGTTTGCAGTTTGTGTAATTAAACTAATTCCTATTTCTTTTACATTTTCTATAAATTGCTTTTCGTCTAAAACTACATTATATCCTGGTATAGCTTCTAACTTATCCGCGGTTCCTCCAGTATATCCTAAGCCTCTTCCAGACATCTTCGCAACAGGTATTCCTAAAGAAGCTATAATTGGAGCTAATATTAAAGTAACCTTGTCTCCAATTCCACCTGTACTATGTTTATCTACAACAATGCCAAGTTCTGATAAATCTAAAATGTCTCCAGAGTTTGCCATTGCTAAAGTTAAATTAGTTATTTCTTCTTCATCCATCCCATTCATATAAATTGCCATAACCAATGCAGCAGCTTGGTAATCTGTTATGTTTCCATTTGTGTAATTATTAACAAAATATTCAATTTGTTCCTTAGATAATTTGTGTCCATCTCTTTTAATTTCAATTATATCTTGAATATTCACTTTAGTTTTCCTCCTAGTTCATTTATAAGATTTTCATAGTTTGTGTACTGGATTCCTATCATTCCTAGCTCATTAGCTTTCTCTATATTGTGTAATTTATCATCTATAAAAATACATTCATTAGGTTTCAAGTTATATTTAGAAAACAACAAATCATATATTTCTTTATGTGGTTTTCCTATATGAGCTTCATAAGAATACACGGCTCCCTTAGTTTTCTTTTCGAAGTCATATATTTCTTTAAAACTATCCATTGTTTCTTTTGTAATGTTCGAAAGTAGATATATATTATACGTATTTGCTAGTTTCTTTAATAAATCTGTATTTTCTTTAATTTCATATGTAATATGTTTAGTATTCTCTTTAAGAATTAATAACTCAAATTCTTCCATATATTCTGGATTTTGATTAATTAGTCTTTCTAATATTTCTGCATTTTCTATATTTCCATCTAAATAATCTCTCCATTCTTTTGTATGTACTAATATTTCATGAGCTTTGTCAAGATTTTCTATTGAAATATTAACTTTTTCTGCATAATTATTTGGATTATAACCTACTAAAACAGCACCTATATCAAATACAATATTTTTAATCATAACATCTCTCGTATTAGTTATACGAAACTCCTTTCTAAATTATATATATTTAATTATTTTATATATTGTTCATCTAAATTTATAATGTATTATTCATTTATAAAATTCTTTACAAAGCTTAACCTATGAAGTGGGCATATTCCATATTCTTTAATAGCTTGAATATGTGATGCTGTACCATAGCCTTTATGTTTTGCAAATCCATATTGTGGATATACCTCATCCCATTGTCTCATTATTCTATCCCTTGTTACTTTTGCTATAATTGAGGCTGCTGCTATTGAGTAGCTAAGTGCATCTCCATGTATAATTGATTTATATGGAATGCTGTCTGTATCTATTTTTGTTAGTGCATCTACAAAAATAACATCTGGCTTTTCATATCCGCTTCCATTTTCTTTTAAATTTTTTTCTAATTCTTTTATACTGCGTGTAAGCCCTTCTTTAGTTGCATTTAGTATATTAATTTCATCAATTTCTTTTTGGTCTATTATGCCTACACCATAGCCAATTGCTTCTTCTAAAATTAAACCATATAACTTTTCTCTCTTCTTTTCTGAAACCTTTTTAGAGTCATTAATTCCTTCTATAAAAGAGTTTTCTGGCATAATAACAGACGCAACAACCACTGGTCCTGCTAATGGTCCGCGTCCTGCTTCGTCAATTCCTGCAATTAGTTTTAGCCCTTTTGCATAAAATTCTCTATCTATTTTTTTTAATTCATTTAATCTTGCTTCTTCTTTTTCTTTCATTATTAATCTCTTTCCTTGCATAATTAATTTTCTAACTTCTCTATATCGGTTAATTTGTAATAAGTTTGCCCATCTGTCGCGGTATATCCTTTTGTAGTAATTATGTCATTAGTTTTATAGTCCACTATATAGTACATTCCATTTTCCATTTGTATATTACTTAATTCCAAATCTTTTAAATCTTGCTCTTTTAATACATAAAAATCGCTATCTTTAGACTCTGAATCTATAATTTGCTTTTCTAAAAATGCTTTTATAACTTCATCTTCTTTCATATCAGCAAGTTTTGTTCCTGTTAATTTTGCATCTTTTTCCTTCATATCTACATGCTGAGAAACTAATTCTACTTTTCCTTGTATTAATAATAAATTTGTTTTTAAAGTTTCCAAATTTTCTTTAGATATTTGCATCCTTGCAAAATAAATAACAGCAAAAACTATAAGTGCTATTAATACTATTATAAAAATCATTGCTATATATGTTAGTCCATCTTCTTTTTTTAACATTGCTATTCCTCTCTTTGAATAATTTTATACTATACTTTTTATATATTGTCTAATGCTACTAAAAAATTAACTTCTTTATATTATACATATATCTTGAACTTTTTTCAATATTGTCACATTTTTTTCACAAAACTCTTGTATGATATAATTGTTTTAGGTTAATATATATTTATTATAAATACTTGAGTAACATCAAGAAAGGAGAATTTTATGGAACAAAATAATACAAACGAAAATCAAAATAAGACTGAAAATTTGAATACAAATTCAAACACAAATGAAAATAAGAATTTATTAAATAATAATTCAAACGTAAATTCTAACTCAAATTCAAGTCAAAATCAGTTTGGAAATTCCACAACTAACTCACAAAATGTGAATTATCAATCTAATTATAATATAGGCGGAGTTCAGAATTCAAATAATGGAAATTATCATAATAATTTCCAAAACTATAATAATTTTAATTCTGCAAACAATAATGTAAATTCGGCAAATACTAACTATAATAATACAAATAATAATTTTAACAATGCAAATAACAATTTTAAAAATGGAAATTTTAACAGTAATTCTACATATCAGTCTATTAAACAACCTAAAGTAAAAAATAAAAATGGATCTGGATTTGGAAAAACTGTATTAGTACCATTTGTTTCTGGTCTTTTAGGTGCTGTAATTGTTGTTGGTACATGTGTTGGAGTTCCAGCTATAAGAAATGGTATTGCTAAACAAATTATAGGTACTTCTAGTAGTAGTTCTTCTAATAGTTCATCTAGTACACCTATATTAAATACTCAACAAATTTCTTTGGAAGCTTATTCAGACACAGCAATAGCTGCAGCAAATAAAGTACTTCCTTCTATAGTAGGTATAAAAATAGAATTTGCTGTTAACTCTATTTTTAACCGTGGAACAAGCGTATCTTCTGCAGAAGGCTCTGGAATTATTATTAGTGAAGATGGTTATATTTTAACAAATAACCATGTTGTAAATTCTTCTTCAAGTTCATCTTTCTATGAGGTAGAAGAAGCAAGCAAAGTTACAGTAAAATTATATAATGACGACACAGAATATGAAGCTAAAATAATTGGTACAGATGAGCAGACCGATTTAGCTGTTATAAAAATAGACAAAACAGGTCTAACAGCAGCTGAACTTGGAGACTCAGACGGAGTTCAAGTTGGTGAATTTGCAATGGCAATAGGTAATCCTCTAGGATTAAGTAGTAGTGTTACATCTGGTATAATAAGTGCTGTAAACAGAGAAGTTACAGACGAAGATGGAAATACTTATGTAGCAATTCAAACAGATGCATCAATTAATGCTGGTAATAGTGGTGGAGCTTTAGTAAATAGTCAAGGTCAAGTAATAGGCGTTAACACATTAAAACTATCTGGAACTGGTGTAGAAGGTGTTGGATTTGCAATCCCAATTAATTCAACTAAAGATATTACAGACCAATTAATTAAATACAATAAAGTTAAAAGACCTTACATTGGAATTGGTGGAATCGAATTAGACGAAGAAACAGCAAGAGTAAATAACTTAGTAGTTGGTATATATGTAAAACAACTTGAAGACTTCTCGGCTGCCGAAAAAGGCGGAGTTAAAGTAGGTGACGTAATTACAGAAGTAGATGGACAAAAAGTTACAACAATGGACGAAGTAAATGAAATAAAAAACAAGAAAGAAATTGGAGACGAACTTAAATTAAAAGTATACCGTAATGGAAAATATATAGACTTAACAATTACACTTCAAGAACAACCTTAAGCTTAAACATTTAATTTAGATATATTGTTCGTATTGTTAACAAACCCCAGAAAAAATTTCTGGGGTTTAAATAAAAATGTAATATTTATTATACAAATTATATATGATATTATTTTTAATTAATAAAATCTTTAATATTTCTTTTCATACAAATCACATACAGTTCACAAAATGGACAAATTTATTAGTTATAATACAATTATAGTTGATAAATAAGTTACTCCGTTATCAACTAAAAAAGAAAAACATCCCCTTTTATTTTCGAAAGAGATTCTCGTACGGCTGAGAATCTCTTTTTACGCTTTAATATAAACAATTAAATACAGAAAGAGAGAAATGATAAACAAATTCGATAGCGCCGCGCAGCGACCAAACGTAGCGTAAGCGAAGTGCGATTGGAGCAACTTTCTTTCCAATAAAATAAAAATGCAATTTTTATTTTATTGATTAGTTGTTGCGACCAGCAAGGCGCAAGAATTGTTTATCATTTCTCTTTATTTACGTTTAATAATTTATCTTAATCTACTTGTATAAATAATTTTGTGGGTTTACACATTGCCCATTTAATTGTATCTCAAAGTGTAAATGGTTACCTGTTGAGTTACCTGTTGAACCAACTGCTGCAATTACATCTCCTGCTTCTACTTTTTCTCCAACATTAACATATAATTTACTACAGTGACCGTAATATACAACTACACCATTACCACTATCTATTTTAACTAAGTTACCATAGCTTCCTTGATATCCAGAAAATATAACTTTTCCAGAAGCTGCTGCCTTAATTGGAGTTCCTCCAGGTGCAGCTATGTCTAGTCCTCTATGTGCATAACTTCTTATTAACTCTCTGTTACCAAATCTTGATGTTATTACACCAGATACTGGTTTAACAGCTAAATAGATACCGTTAATAGTTTGTTCTTTTCTTCTTTGTTCTTCCTCTTCTTTTTCTATTTGAGCTTCTATGGCATCTGTAACTTCATTTCTTGCTGTTTTTATACTTACAGGTTGATATTCCTCATTGTTTATAGAATATACCTTTTGTATACCAACATTTCTTTTTTCGCCATATTTTTCTTCTATTTCATCTACTAAATTTTCTGCATCTTCTAATTTTTCTAAAACTGCTTCTTGCTTGTTATCTAAAGTAACAGCAAATCTTACATAAGTTCTTGTCGCATCATTTTCTAATTTTGCTATTATTTCATCTTCATTCGTGCTTTCTGATTTACTTAAGAAAGTTAATTTATATTGAGGTTCTTCTGCAAGCTCTACACTTTCTAAAGTAGCGTTTTCTGTTGTTAAAACTTCATTTTGTATTTTTTCTTCAAATGCTTTTCTATCTTTTACATATCCTATTTCTTCACCAGAAATAGAAACTTCTACTGCTATATTAAATTTTAATAAAATAATTGTAACTATTATAAACAAAGCTATTCCTACTATGCTCATAAGTTTTAAACCTTCTTTTGTGTAGTATTTTATTTGCTTGTTTAAAATACAATTCACACTCCTTTTTTATGAACGCGACAATAACTATTATACCATATATTCTAAACAATTTCAAATATACTATACTCTTGATTTTACATTTTGAGCAAATATTAGCTTTTTTGCCATTTCTCGATTTTAATTTATCCTATGAATTGCTCCGTTTTTCTTCGTTTTTCTCCGTTTTTCTCGTTTTTTCTTCACTTGACTTTTCCTTAAATTGCATCAATTACCGTAAAATACAATTTTATAAGAATATTGTGTTTATATAAATAAAAAATACTTCGAAGAAAAATATCCCTAAAGTATTTTTTATTCTATCTTTTATGTTTTATTGTAACTTCATTGAAAGTAACTTACTTATTCCGTTTTCTTCCATTGTAACACCATATACACTATCTGCTGCTTCCATTGTACCTTTTCTATGTGTTATTACCAAAAATTGTGTTGTTTTACTAAATTTCTTTAAATATTCTGCAAATCTATATACGTTTACATCATCTAAAGCTGCTTCTATTTCGTCTAATATGCAAAATGGCGCTGGATTTATTTTAAGTATTGCAAATAGAAGTGCAATTGCAGTAAATGCTCTTTCTCCTCCTGATAGCAATAACATATTTTGAAGTTTCTTTCCTGTTGGTTGTACTTGTATGTCTATTCCACATTCTAATATGTTGTTTTCATCCTCTAAAATAAGTTCTGCCTTTCCTCCTCCAAATAACTCAATAAACACTTCGTTAAAGTTTTTATTAATAATTTCAAACTTTTCTTTAAATTGCTTTTTCATAGTCTCTGTCATTTCTGAAATTACTTTTCTTAACTTTGTCATTGTATCTTCCAAATCTAGCCTTTGTTCATTCATAAAGTCATATCTGTCTTTTAACTTCTTATACTCTTCAATTGAGTCTATATTTATGCTACCTAAGTCTTTTATTCTACTTCTTAATTCATTTACCTGTTTTTGAGTCTGAGACACATTTTCCGGAATCTTATAGTCCTTAGCAGTATTTGGTGTTATTTCGTACTCATTCCAAAGTTCATCAACATAACTTTGAATTTCTTCCTCTACTTTAGTTTTCTTTATGTCTATTTTTACAAGTTGCTCTTTTAGTCCATCAATAACACTAAATTGATTCTCTATATCTTGCTCTACCGCATTTAACTTACTATTCTTCTCCGCTCTCTCATTTTTTAACTTTTCAATATCTCCAGAACTATTTTCTATACTTCTCTTAATTTCTTCTATTTGATTTTCCAAATTTTCTATTTGCTTTTCTAAATCTTCTGTCTCCTTTAAAGTAGTTTCGATAGTTTCTTGTTTATTTGTAATACTTGCCTTACTATTTTCTATATCATTTTCTATTCTTTCTACCAATTCATCTATTGAATTCTTACTTTCATCAAAAGATGAAACAGAAATTTTTAAGTTTGTAATATCAAAGTTTAAGTCATCTATATATTTCTGGTTATCCTTATTAAGCTCTGCAAATTCTTTTATTACTACATTTAATTCATCTATTTCTTTACTTAAAGTATCTATTTGCTTTTTCTTTTCTTCTCTAACATTAACACTGTTTTCTTTTTGAGTTTCTATAGCAGTTTTTTCTTCTTTTAATTTATTTAGTCTATCTTGCAACCTAGTTATTTCATTTTCTATAGATAACATTTTTTGCTTTTCTGTAGCATATAGTACCTCTATATCTTGAAGTTCTTTATCTAATTTTGCTGTTTCTTCTATAACATCCGCAATAGAAGAAGAATACTTTTCTTTTTCTGCTGTTTTATTTTTAATTTGTTTTTGTAAATTTTCTACTTCTTTTGCTAGCTCTTCTATTTCTCTGCTTCTTCCTAGTATATTTACTGTTTTTTGAGCAATAGAACCACCAGTTATGGCACCAGAAGAATTGATTATATCTCCTTTTACAGTAACAACTCTAAAAGTATAATTATTAAGCTTTGATAATGCAATTCCTGTATCCATACTGTCTACTATAACAGTTCTCCCTAAAAGGCTATATACAATTTGCTCATATTTTTTATCATATTTTACTAAATCTGATGCAATGCCGATAACTCCATCTATTCCATTTGTTACTAGTTTATCAAGTTTTTTACCTCTTACAGAAGTTATTGGCAAAAATGAGGCTCTTCCTAAGTTATGTTCTCTTAAATGTGCAACAAGTTTTTTAGCATCATCTTCTGTTTGAGTAACTATATTTTGTAAAGCCTGCCCTAGTGCCATTTCTATAGCTATTTCATAATCTTTTGGAACATTAATTAAATTTGCTAAAATACCATGCATACCTTTTTTTAATTCTGCATTTTTCTCACAATCTAGTAAAAGAGATCTTACACTTTTTATATATCCTTCTTTTTCTCTTTCTGTTTCTACTAAAAACTTATGTCTAGAGTCTTTCATCCTTACTTCATATGTTAATTTATTTATCTCATCGTCAAAATCTTTTACTTTTTGCATAGCATTTTCTTTTTGCTCTACAAAATTTTTTAACTTATCACTAGTTTTATTTCTTTTGTCTTCTATTTCATAAAATCCTTGTGATAGTTGTTGTTTTTCGTCTCTTTTTGAGTCAAGTTCCGAAATTGTATCTTGAATCTCTAGGCTTACATTTCTTTCTCTTTTTTCTAAATTTTCGTAATTCTGCTTTTCTACATTAATGTCTGATGTTAATTCATATCTTTTATCTGTATTATTTTCTACAATTTGCTTTTTATCTTCTATTTCTTTTTCTTTCTCTGTTAATTTACTACTTAGCTCGCTAAGTTCCTTTTCTTTCTCCTCTAGTTCTTTAACATATTTTTCTTTACTTGTATTTAAACTCTCTTTCTTATCTAGTTTTTGTCTTTTTTCTTGCTCTAACTCATTAATTTTCTCATTTGTTGTTTCTATTTCTTTTTCTAATCTCTCTTTATTTGCTTGATTATTTTGTATTCTTTCTTTATCAATTCCTATTTCTGAATTTATTTTTTCTATTTTATTAGTACTCTCAAACCCTAAATTTTGCTTTTCCTCTATTTCTTGTATTATTTCATCAATTCTTTGTTTTATTGAGGCTTTTTCGCTTTGGAACTTCTCCATTTTTAAACTTTCATTGTTATTTTGCTCATTTAAAATCTCAACATCTTTAATTATTTGCTCTAATTTCTCTTTATCCACATTTATATTGTGAATAAATAAACCAACTTCAATTAACTTTAGCTCTTCTCTTAGGTCTAAATATTTTCTTGCTTTTTCAGCTTGTTCTTTTAATGGTTCTATACTACTCTCAATTTCTGAAAGTATGTCATTTATTCTTAATAAATTTAACTTAGTTTGTTCTAGTTTTTTCTCTGAATCTTGTTTTCTTACTCTATACTTAACAATTCCTGCTGCTTCTTCAAAGATGTGACGTCTGTCCTCAGATTTGTTACTTAATATTTCATCAATTTTACCTTGTCCAATTATACTATAGCCATCTTTACCAATCCCTGTGTCCATAAATAATTCTACAATGTCTTTTAATCTGCAAGGTGTTTTATTTATAAAATATCCTGTCTCTCCGCTTCTATATATTTTTCTTGTAACTGTAACTTCTGTATATTCTATTGGAAGCTTGCCATCTGAATTATCTATAACAATTGAGACCTCTGCAAATCCCAATGATTTTCTAGCTTGAGTTCCAGCAAAAATAACATCTTCTGACTTAGCACCCCTTAAAGACTTCATACTTTGCTCACCAAGTACCCATCTTATAGCATCTGAAATATTACTTTTTCCAGAGCCATTTGGCCCTATAACTGATGTTATCCCTGGTTTAAATTCTAATACTGTTCTATCTGCAAAAGACTTAAATCCTTGCAATTCCATTCTTTTTAAATACATCTATTTCACCTATTCTTTCGATTATTGTCTCTTTCAATTTGCTATACCACACTATTTTAACAATTAAAACAATCTCTTTATAATTTTATTGTATTTATTAATAACTTCTTGTACATTAATATTTTTTATTATTCTATTTTCCATTAAAACATTGCCATTTACTATAGTTGTATCCACATTTCTTCCACTTGTGTTATAAACTAAATTAGCTAATTTGTTTAAATTTGGCACCATAGTAATATTGTCTAACTTTTCAGATATATCAACTAAAATTATATCTGCAACTTTTCCCTCTTCTATAGAACCTATCTCATTTTCTTTTTGCAATGCCTTAGCCCCATTTATGGTAGCCATTTTAATTACATCTTTAGCATTTAATCTTTCTTCATTTTCATGAATTCCACCTTGAATTAAACAAGCTACCCTCATTGCCTCAAACATATCTAAATTACTACCTGAACCTTGTCCATCTGTTCCTAGACATACATTTACACCATTTTGTAAATACTTAGTTGTATCTGCTATTTTACAACCTAATCTCATATTAGAAACAGGATTATGAACAATAGCTACGTCCATGTTTTTTAGCACTTCTAAATCGCTATCGCTTATTTTAACACCATGTGCTAATATTGTGTGAATATCACTAAAATACTTTTGCAGAACATCTATAGCTGGAATTCCATGTTTATTTTTTATATCTTCTATTTCATCTATACTTTCTAAGAAATGAATATGTACTGGAAGATTATATCTTTTGGCTAATTCTCGACTTTTTTCTAATGCTTTGTCTGAACATGTATACATGCTATGCGGAGAAACCGTATATGTAATTAAACTATTTTCTTTGTCTCTAGTTTCATATAATTTTTCGAATTCTTCTACCCTTTGTTTTAACCCATCTTCTCCATCTGAGTCCATAAGCACTCTAGTAAGTACAGTTCTTACCTTTGCATCTTCTGCTGCCTTACGTATTGCATTTGAAATAAAGTAATGGTCGTTTACACAAGTAGTACCTGTTGAAATCATTTCTATATAAGAAAGCATACTTGCATAATACACATCTTCTTCTGTTAGCTTGTCCTCAACTGGCCATATCTTCTTGCTAAGCCAATCGTATAACTTGCATCCTTCTGTTGTCTCTCTAAATATACTCATTGGTATATGTGCATGCACATTAATAAGCCCTGGCATTACAACTTTATCTGTTGCATCTATAATATGTATGTTTTTTAAAGTATCACTATTTCCTACTTTTGAAGCATTAATGTTATACTCTTCATATACTTTATTCTTTTCATTATCTGAGAAAAGTTTTTCTATTTTACCATTTTTTATTAAAATATTTAATTTTTTAATTATAATATCATTGTTTTTAAATAATAAAACATTTCCATTTTCAATTAAGACTTCTTCCATCTAAAGCCTCCTTTTCTTATCAAATCATACTATAAAAATATAAAAAAAGCAATGTAAAAATCTCTTGTAAAAAACTTTCTTTTATAGTATTATAAATTTAGTATTATTTACAAAGGAGAAATTATGAAAGACGAACAATTTGACTTTTATAGTCCAACTAATTTAAAATCATATAATTTAGAGCAAACAATGAAGTATCAAATAGAAGTATTAGGGCAATTAGATATGTTTACTCGTAGACATAGTGAAAACGTTGCAAACCTTTGCTGTAGAATTTGTGAATATTTACACATGGGCACAAAGTTCACTGTATTTTGCACTATATGTGGATTTGTACATGACTTAGGGAAGCTATTTATTCCAGCAGAAATTCTTAATAAACCTGGAAAATTAACTGATGAAGAATTTGAGATAATGAAAACACATACAACACACGGATACAATATGTGTATGAAAGATTTAAAGTTAAGACCTTATGCACTAGCAGCATTAGACCATCACGAAATGCTTAACGGCTCTGGTTATCCAAACGGTATTACTAAAAAAGATATTCCTTATTATGTGCAAATAGTAACCATTGCAGATGAATATGATGCTATAGTTACTAAAAGGCAATATAAAACCCACGTAAATATTTCTGCTACTTTAAAAGACCTTATAAAAGATACTCAACCAGACCCTAAATTTATGGCTTTAGATTTTCTTACCGAAAAAGAAAAAGTAGGCAAAATTAATGGTAAAATTTTAAAGCAATTATTCAAAGTTGTTATAGATGATACAAATTACGAAATTAGCTGTGTTCTACAATATGTTGATTATTTAAGAGATCAAATTAAAAGGCTTGAATTAATAAAAAAATATTATACTAAAATGAATGAGGCTACAAAAGAAAAAACAAAAGTCTATTATAAAGAAGGTATTAGATTACTTTTGCAAAGTGGTGAAAGCATAGAAAATTTTGAACAAGTATTAGAAGAATATAAAAGTGCTTTAATATTGCGTAATAAACGTATTGATGATTTATACAATGAAATTAGAATTATAAAGAAACTAAAAGTTTAAATTTAAACTTTTAGTTTTCTTTTATAATCCAAAGCTTACACCTAAAGCATTATTTATTTTAGATATAATCTCTTCATCTTCTATGTGACCAATTTTCTCTTTCAGCCTACTCTTGTCTATTGTTCTAATTTGCTCTGTTAATACTATGGATTCCTCTTTTAGTCCACATTCTTGTGGACCAATTTCTATATGTGTAGGCAATTTATTCTTTGTAATTTGAGAGGTAATTGCTGCTGCAATTACTGTAGGACTGTGCTTGTTACCAACATCATTCTGTATAATTAATACCGGTCTTATTCCACCTTGTTCAGAACCAACAACTGGACTTAAATCTGCATAAAACATATCTCCTCTTTTAACTACCATCTTCTTCACTCCTAATATTTGTAGATTTAAAGTTTCTTTATTGATATATTTTAAATATTAGATAGAGATAAAAATAGTTAAAAAGCTTTTGTTAATCTTACTTACTTAAATTATTTATTCTTATCTCATTATATAATATGTAAACCATGTTTTTTTGGTTCTTGTCTTGTATTATCATTTTTTCAGGATTTCCAGTGTTTTTATCTATATATAATGTTTCTACTTTTTCATAATTATTTGTGGTATTTACAGTCATTATCACGTAATTGCTATCTTCACTAATACTTCTATTATTATTGTTTTTATATTCTTCTATAAATGAATTAAGCCATAAATTGTTTTGTGTAATTTCTTCATAATTGTCATATACAGTTTGTAAATTTAGTTTTGTGTTGTTTACAGTAAGCTTTCCATTTTCGTATAAAATAGTTAACCCCTCTATATTTGATGGCTCTACTACCACTTGCTCTTCTAATTTTGAATTAATGTATTTTTGCTTTAATATATATTTATTTGTATTTTTATTACTTTGAACGGTTACTTCAAGCTTTGCCTCATAAGAACTAATATTTAAAATATATTCTTCAATTTCTTGAATACTTTTGTTAGTTATATTATTTCCAATATTAAAATTTTTATTAAATAATTTGTTATTTTTATTTATAAAAAAATAAAGCATTAAGACTATTAAAAATAAAATTAAAACAATAATTATTGGCTTCTTAATAAGCTTTTTCATTTGAAAAATCATTCCTTTCAAACTATTCACTCCTGTTTTATTATACTTTTTGCAAAAAAATAAACTAAAATTAATTTATTTTAGTTTATCTTTATTCACAATTTATTAAAATATTCTGTTAGGCAAGCTACCAATTCATCCTGCTTTTCTATTTTATTAACTTCGTTTCTTATTGTCGTTGCATTTGGTAAATTCTTAATATAATAACTAATATGTTTTCTCATTTCTTTTATCGCAACATTTTCGCCTTTTTCTTTTACTTCTAAATCTATATGTTTTAACATTATTTCAAGTTTTTCTTTATTAGTAACATCTGTAACTTTCTCGCCTTTTAAATACTGTATTATTTCTCTAAAAATCCATGGATTTCCTAAAGCTCCTCTTCCTATCATAATTCCGTCGACACCTGTTTGTTTAAACATTTCTAAAGCATCTTCTTTAGTTTTAATGTCTCCATTACCTATTACAGGAATTTTTACTGCATCTTTTACTTTTTTTATCATGTTCCAGTCTGCATGCCCTGTATAAAATTCTTCTCTGGTTCTTCCATGAACTGTAATTGCAGATGCTCCTGCCTCTTCTATTATTTTGGCTGCTTCTACTGCAACTACATGCTCACTATCCCAACCTAATCTAATTTTTACTGTTACAGGGACTTTAGATGATTTTACTACTCCTTTTACTATTTCTTCTACTAATTCTAAATTTAATAATAACTTGCTTCCATCACCATTTTTTACAACTTTTGGAGCAGGACAACCCATATTTATATCTATTATGTCTGCTACTTCGCTTACCTTTTCTGCTGCACATTTCATAGCTTCTACATCACTTCCAAATATTTGTACAGCAACTGGTCTTTCATCTGGAACTGAATGTAATAATAACTTTGTTTTTTCATCATTGTACATTAGCCCTTTACTACTAACCATCTCAGTACATACAAGTCCGGGTCCATATTTTTTACATATTAATCTAAATGGCAGGTCTGTAATACCTGCCGTTGGAGCTAAAAATATGTTATTTTCTAATTCTACATTTCCTATTTTTATTTTATTAATAAACACTTTTTCTCCTTTTATTTACATTAAGCAATTTTTACAAATTAACTTTAACACTTTTATTAGTAACACAATTTGTATAAACATTAAAGTTGTTTTGTATTTATAAGTATAACATTATATATATTTTTTACAAATACTAGAATATTTTAACTGCCAAATCACAAATATTTATTTTTTGTTGTTTACCTTTACATATAAATAACTTAACAATTTAACTTATAAACAATGCCCTCTTTCTCCTTGAACTAATATTAAGAAGTATTGCAATCATAATTAAATTTGTTACCATAGAGCTTCCACCATAACTTACAAAAGGTAGCGGTATACCTGTAATTGGAAGCAATCCCATAGTCATTCCTATATTTTCTAACATGTGGAAGAAAAATATTCCTGCTATTCCTGCTGCTATATATGCTCCTGCATCATCTTTAGCAGTTTTTGCAACATATATAGCTTTTGTAATGAGAACAACATACAGTATTATTACTCCTGCAGCGACTATAAATCCCATTTCTTCGCCTATAACAGAATAAATAAAGTCCGTAGTTTTAGGATATAAAAAACCAAGCTGAGTCTGATTTCCTTTTAAAAGACCCATTCCAAGAAGTTCTCCTGCACCAATTGCAAGTTTAGATTGGATTATATTATATCCCGCACCTCTTGGATCCATATCTGGATTTAAGTAAACATCTATTCTTTGTTTTGCATGCTCTGGAAGTATAAAAAAGTATGCTACTGGCACTAGTATTACAACTGTTGTAATAGCTGTTATAATATATCTTTTCTTTATTCCAGAAACAAAAAGCATAAATATAAGTGACATAACAAATGCTAACGCTGTACCATAGTCTGGTTGTTTTATAATTAATAAAATAGGTACCATTGCAACAAGTAGTATTAGCCCTAATTTTAAAGGTCTACTTGTTTCTTCTTTTCCTCTTGTCTGTAACTTTGTTATAACAAATGTTATAAATAATACAAACGCAATTTTAGCAAATTCTGCGGGTTGAACTGTAAATTGTCCTATACTAAACCAACTTGATGCACCATTTATAGGCTCTGTAAATAACACTCCTATTAATAAAACTATTGCCACACCGTATAAAACAGGAGATATTTTAACAAATATCTCATAGTCTATTAGCAAAATAACTACCATTACAGGAATACTAATTAGCACCCACATTATTTGCTTTTTAAATTCGTCATAATCTGCATTTTGTGTTGCAGAAAATAATGCTACAAGCCCTATTACAATTAATAAAATGGTGCAAATTAATATGCCCCACTCTATATTTTTTAATAACCTTTTATTCATTTATTAACCTCGCACGAAAATATACTATTTATTAGCATTTTCCTTTTTTTCATCCTCTTCTGGAAGTTCTATTTTTGGTTCTCCTTCAACTTCTGCTAAACTTTCCTTTTGGTTATTATCTAAATTTTCTTTTTCTGTATCACTTTCATTTTCTGCATTATTATTATTTTTTTCTGTGTCTGGCTCTTCTATTTTTATCTCTGCTGTTTCTTCATTTGTATCTACATTTTCTTCTACATTGTTATCTTCTGTTTTAACTTCTTCTGATGCATTTTCTGTAGTATTATCTGTTTCATCTTCTTTGCTTACTTTTCTTGCATCATTTTTAATTGTAACAATAGGAATATTAGCATACAAAGCAGGTGCTCCTACTGTTCCATCTTCATTCATTTTATTAGTTAATTTGACATCAATTGCTTTTTCGTCTATATCAATGTACTTTTTAATTACTTCTATAATTTCTTGTTTCATCATATCTAAGAAATCTGCTGATACATTTGCCCTATCTTGCATTAATACTAGATGTAGCCTTTCTTTAGCTGTTTCCTTTGACTTTGAATCAGTACTTTTGTCTGTTTTTTTAAGTTTTTTAAAGAAATTTACAATGTTCTCAAACATTTACTTTCCTCCTATTGCAATCTATTTTCGTTTAAATACTTTCTTTAATTTGCTAAAGAATCCTCTCTCATCTCTAGGAATTGTTACATCAATATTTTCTCCTAAAATTCTTCTTGCTGTTTCTATATATGCTCTTCCAGATGGAGCTTTTTTATTAGTAACAACTGGTTCTCCTTTATTTGTTTGAGTTATAATAAATTCATCATCAGGAACTACTCCAATTAAATCTATCGACAATAGGTCTACAATATCGTCTACATCCATCATTTCGCCTTTTTTAACCATATTTGGTCTTAACCTGTTTATAATCAATTCTGGATTTTTAATTTCTGATGCTTCTAATAAACCTATAATTCTGTCCGCATCTCTGATTGAAGAGATTTCTGCTGTTGTAACTACTATAGCTCTATCTGCTCCAGCTATTGCGTTTTTAAAACCTTGCTCTATTCCTGCTGGGCAATCTATTAATATGTAATCAAACTCTTCTCTAAGTTTGTCTGTTAATTCTTTCATTTGTTCTTCATTTACTGCACTTTTATCTCTTGTTTGGGCTGCTGGTAATAAGTATAATTCGTTAAAACGCTTGTCCTTTATTAAAGCTTGTTTTAATTTACATTTTTCTTCTACAACGTCTACTATGTCATAAACTATTCTGTTTTCTAGTCCCATAACAACGTCAAGGTTTCTTAACCCTATGTCGGTGTCTACTAAAGCTACTTTTTTGCCTTTTAGTGCTAATGCAGAGCCGAGATTTGCTGTAGTTGTTGTTTTACCTACTCCACCTTTACCAGATGTAATAACAATAACTTCTCCCATCTTTTTTCCTCCTTAATTGGGTCATATTATATTGTTCCTTCTTTTGTATAAGACTTTTTTGTTTATAATCAATAAAAATGCATACTTTCAATGGCTATATTATATACGAAATTTACTAAAAAATCAATGTTTATAGAAAAATATGTAAAAAAAATTCAAGCCTTAAACTCGCTTGAATTTATATTTTAATTTTTTTATTTATAGATTTTCTGTAAGTACATTATAATTTTGTTTAACTTCATCTGCTGTAAGCACTCTGTCATAAGCCATAAAATTGTACATCTTTAAGTTTGTTGCGTTTTGGTCTGTATAATAGTCTGCTAGCAATCTTAAGTTATTTGCTGTGGCTAAACCTATGCTATTTGACATTGTATTTACTAGGATTCCGTTTTCATAAAACTTCATTTCACTTGAAGATAATGTTATTGTATAATTGTAAATACCACCTTTATTAAATGTATAATCATATCTTATTTGTGAACTTTTTGAAGAACCCCTGTTGGCTATAAAGTTTTGGTAACAAAGTATACCTTTTGTATTTTCTGTATCTGTATCAGCTAAAATAGCTCCTGTTAAATTTGTAGCATCTACTGTAAATGATATTGTTCTTTCTTTTCCATTAAAATTAATTGGAGTTGTTACATAAGTCTGCAATGTTGAACCAACATTTGATAATACAATGTAGTTATCTCCCCAGTAAAACCTATTTGTTTCTAATGCTCTTGATAATGTTCCATCATTATTATTTCCAGTTAAATCTTTCCATGTCGTAGCTGTTGTGCTATGACCATTTCCTGTATTATTTGTTCCGTCGTAATATGCAAGCAATCCATTTGTTACATATTCTGGCCCTTGTGGTTCTTCCTATGTGCCACTTGAAGTTAGTCCTTGCTCATATACTTCTTTTATTTTAAGTTCTGTCTGTAATTGATTTTTTCTAACACTAGAAGTAAGTGTAAAAATTGCCATTAAAATTATAATAAATGTTAGTGTAAGTCCTGTAGCATACACTGCCATTGAACCTCGCTCACTTTTAAACCATTTTTTCATTTGCTTTCCTCCTACTAATAAAGTATATTTTACTTTATTATTCATTACTATTATTCATTATTAAATTTGTTGAATTTATCAAATTTTTTAAATATTTTATTCTTTCTTCTCTAAGCCTATTTTTTATTTGTATTCCATCCTCTATTTTATATTTTTCTTTTATATAATCCCCTGTAATATTATTTAACACTTCTTTACCAATTTTGTCAAAATTTACTTTCGGAAATATTCCATTTCTTGCCTTATCACACATTACTACAATTTTTAAGCCATCTAATCCTAAAATAGATTTACTTGCCATTTCTATTAACTCAACTTGTTTTGATGGCGTCATTTTCTCAAATATTCCCGCTTTCATATGTAATTTACAAGCTGTTTTTCCACATTTTATCCAATTATTGGGGATACCTAATCTTTTTCCTAACTCGTTAACTAAAACAACTCCTCTTTCTTCGTGCCCATAATGATGTGGCAAAATATTTTCTGGAGTGTTTCCTTTTCCTAAGTCATGTACTAAGCATGCAAATTTTATTTGTAAATCATCTGTTAATTGGCTACTATTATCTACTACTATCATGGTATGATTATAACTGTCGCCTTCAGGATGATATTTTTCAGGTTGTATTTTTCCTATTAAATTATATATTTCTTTAAAATGCACATCTAAAACATTTGCTTGTCTTAGTACATTAAAAAATATTGAAGGCTCGTTACTCCCTAAAGCTTTTTTTAATTCTATAAAGACTCTTTCTTTTGATAATGTAGTTAATTCATGTTTTAGACTCTCCATTGCTTCTAATGTTTCTTTTTCTACATTAAATTCAAGTGTACTTGCAAACCTTGCAACTCTGTACACTCTAAGTGGGTCTTCACTAAAAGCATCTGTAGTTTTTCTTATTATTTTATTTTTTATATCAGCTATCCCGTTAAATGGGTCTATTATTTTTCCTGTTAGCACTTCTTCTGCAATAGAATTAATTGTTATATCTCTTCTAGCTAAATCTTCTTCTATTGTAATTTCTTTATTTGCATTTATCTCAAATCCTTTATGCCCTTCTTTTAATTTTCGTTCTTTTCTAGCTAACGCAAACTCGCAATTTTCCATGTCATAAACAGGAAAACTTTTTCCTCTTATATGTGCATTTGGAAATAACTTTTCAAACTCATAACTTGAAAGTCCTGTTACACAATAGTCACAATCAACTACTTTCTTTTCTAGTATTTTATCTCTAATAGCCCCTCCAACTAAATATAAATTTCCTCCTGCATTTTTTATTTTATTTGCAATTTCTTTTATTTTATTATCTTTCATATTGGTTTTATTATACTTTTATTTTATTTGATTGTCCACATAAAATAAAAATATTTTATGTATTTTCTTTTTTTATTTTTTCTAGCTCCTCTTTAGTTAAGCCTGTTGCTTTTATTATTATGTCCATAGCCACATTCATTTTTAACATTCTTTTGGCAGTTTCTTTTATTCCCTGCTTTCTTCCATAACTCATTGCAAACCATTTATCTATTCTGCTGCTTTCTCTTAATTCTGCTAATCTTTTTATTTCCGCATCTCCTGTTAAATATTCCATATCGTCTAATGCACTTTTTATTGTTTTATTCTTTTCCTCTGCCATTTCTATTTTCCCCCAATCCGTGTCATCTATCAGCGCCAACCATTGGTCTAATTTATTATTCATATCTGCTTTTGCTTTCCTATATTTCGGTAATTCTATGTAATAATATTTTACTATGTCACTTATTTCATGTTCTCTATGTTCTTTTAATACAAGCATACTTTCTGACACATATTCTTTATATTCAAATATATTAAAATTTAATATATTTACCATTATTACCTTTGGCATCTCTGCATAGTCATTTCCTACGTTTAATTCTTGACTTACTACTTTTGATGCATATACTGTACTTCTTTCTATTATATTATGCTCATCTCTCATCTGCATTTCTATATTTATTATATTTCCATTATCTAGTCTTGCTTGTAAGTCTAATCTACCACCTTTTTCATCATTTGTTAGTTTTAATAGATTTACTTCTTCTTTTATTTCTATTTCTTTTATATTTATTTTTAATAATCCCGTTAAGAAATCTATTAAGTATTTCTCATTTCCTTTTTTACCAAAAAATGCTTTAAATATTACATCATTTTTTAGATTTAGTTTTCTATTTTCTTTGTTTTCTTGTTTATTATTCAATATGCTTTTCTCCTTTCATTGTACCACAATTAATAAAACTTATGCAATTTTATTTTTAGCTGTTTTCTTTGCTGTTTATTACATTTTCTTACTGTTACTCTTGTTTTCTCTAAATACCTGCATAAATTGTTTATTTAAATATTCTTTATCCGCAGATTATTATTAATTGTTTATTCTTCATTTTTCTTACAAATTTGGATTTTATTTTAGATTAAATTAATTTTGAAAATTTTTACATGAATTTAACTTACATAAACTTAAATTAAATATAAATATAAAAATTACTATTAATGTTGGTATAAACATCAACACAAATATAAATTAAATTATTAATTAAATATTTTTTAATTTTACTAATCGGGAATTCTCAAGACTTTTCCAAGACTTTTATAAAAACTTATGATTTCTAAAATTACTTTGAACCAAATTTTAAGATTTAAAATTTTCTTATCTAGATAAAATTTATTTATATTATACATACCTTTTATTTATTTCGCAACTTGTTTCGTACGACCTTTTTCGACAAAAATTTTTACAAATAAACATATTATAAAATTAATTTGAAAAATTTGACAATAATTTTAAGGTATGCTATATTCAAAATAAAATTACAAAAGAAACGGAAACCTAATCGTAGGTTCCCGTTTGTGTTTTGGTTCACTTCACTGTTATATTTCTCTTTTATTTTAATTTTTAGATTTATACGCAATTAATTCATAAATATGCAAATACTTCAAATTGCCATTTACTGCCTTTTTGTTTTCAATTATTTCGTTAAAATATATTATCTTAAAATTTTTAAACGTTTCTTTAATTTGCTGTTCTGTAAAAAAAGTCATATTTTTATTCATATTCCAATCGTCTAATATTCCCAAGAAATTTCCCACAAAAAATCCTTCTATGTTTATTGAAGATTTTATATTCTTTAGCAGATTATCAATTTTATTTGGATTGCAAAATGAAATACTAAGATTAGCATTTATCAAATCTACTTTTGGAAATTCTATTTCTCCAAAGTCTTTAATGATGTATTCTAGCCTCATTTTCTCTTCTTTGTCTATTTTATCATCTATGTATTTTTTTATTATCTCTTCTTTATCAATTGCATATACTTTATAACCATTTTTTAATAAAAATATGGTATCTTTACCTGAGCCACACCCTAAATCTATTGCAGTTCTTCTCATCACATTCATTTCAGAAAATCGTCTTAATAAATTACTTGGTTTTGAGTTATTAATTTTAGTATAATATTCATTCCAATTCATAAATGCCTCCTTTAATAGAATAACTATATCATATAATCATTATTAATAGAAGAAGAACCTACTTAATAGTAGGTTCAAAAGTATTTATTTTTATATATAGCCCTGCCCGTCCGTAAGGGACCGTGCTGTCCCATATTTTATTCTCATCTATTTAATTTTCTACATTAAATTCATTTCACACTAAATCCAGTTGATGCGTCTCCTTCTATGAGGCTAGAGTTTAGAGTTATTACAGGGAAAAGTGCACGCCAGTCGTCGTTGATGATGTCGCCAGAGGTAGACATGCTGGTAGCGCCCACGGCGCCAGAGCGTATATGGCGCACATAGAAACCACAAACGCTAGAAAGAGGACCGATGCAGCGCGAAGCCACCCAATATGTTGTACTTGTTCCACTTGGCATAATTAAGTTATAATAATTTGCTGTGCTACTATCTTGTTTGGTATAATCTTTAAATGCTGTAGCCATAAATGTTTCATCCTTATACCAATATGTTTGGTATGGTTGTATACTTGTTGCTGTTGTTATAGTTCCATTTGTTCCTTCTGTTCTTTCTACAAATGCATCTTGCTTACTTAAGTCTAATCCTGCATCTCCATTTGAAGTTCCATTTATTACTGCTAATTTTTCTTGTGCATATATTGCTGGATAATTTTTACTACTTGTATATGCACGACTTACTTGATTACCATATTTTGTATTACTATTTGAGTTAACATAATTATGAGCCTCTGTAAGTGCTATATCTGTCATGTATTTTTCTATATCTTCTATATTTATACTTCTTGCTGTTATTCCTTTTTCGCTATTTCCATATAAACTACTACATGCATCATTTAATAATTTTACTGCATTATTATATCCTTGTGCTTGCCCTAAATATACTTCGCCTGTCGTTGGAGCACTTGGCACTAATTCTACTGTTCCAGCTTGTTCATCTATACTTAGCACTTTCCAGCTTGATATATTAAAATCTTCTCCTGTGCTACTATTTAATGTCACATCATCTGTTGTTTCTGCTTTTGTTGACGAGCAATATTTTGCTTGCCAATTATATGTTCCACTTGGATTATATGTTACAGTTGAACCTACTTCTAATACTCCTGGAGTATCTGGTTCCTCTGGTGCTGTACTTCCTCCTACACCATTTAACATATTTTCCATTGCAGCTGTTACGTCATTCATCTGAGTTTGTTCATTAATAATAGCTTCATTAGTCTTATTAGCTGCCTCTCTTGCTTTTGCTATTATTCCATTTTCACTAAACACTAAACTTATTGTTATTCCTGCTAGTATTAAAAGTACTACAATTGTTACAACTAATGCTATTAGTGTTATTCCGTCTATTTTCCTCTACAGTACTTTTTACTAAGCCCTTCACTTTTTTTTCTTTTGCTCTTTCTCTCCCACTTATCAACTGCCTTATTCTAAACTCTCTTTTTTCTCTCATTTAGTTTCATCCTCCTTCTCTTTTTTTGCACGCAAAAATGACAGGCTATTTTTAATAGTCTGTCATATATCTTATTTTTATATCACTAATAAAGGCTTTCTCGCCTTTTCTTATTTCTATAGAACTATTCGTGTGTGTGTGTCTACTCCCACAAGGGTTTCAGCCTTTGTCATTTTCGCATGCTCCTTTGTTTTATTTTTTTACTAAGTACATTACTTATTCTACTATACTGTTCTTATTTTTTCAACTATTTAGTTAAAAATTCTATAAGCTTTCTTTGATTGACCTCTTTCTTTACTTCTTATGTCAAAAATCTCCGTCCCCACTGACCATAAATTTATACCAAACCGTCAGTATTATTCTTGACATTAAAGCTATTTAATAATATACTTTTCTTGGAAAAGCATTAATAAAATAGCTTTTTACAATAAGGAGGTAGAAAATAATAAATGAACGATATGATTGAAATAAGATGGCATGGTAGAGGTGGCCAAGGTGCAAAAACAGCTTCTTTACTTTTAGCTGACGCTGCATTTAATACTGGCAAATACATTCAAGGTTTCCCTGAGTATGGTCCAGAAAGAATGGGCGCACCTATAACAGCATACAATCGAATTAGTAATACCCCAATTAGAATACATAGCAATATATATGATCCTGACTATGTTGTTGTAGTTGATGATACTTTATTAGGTGTTGTTGATGTTACAGCTGGTTTAAAACCTGACGGTGCAATAGTAATTAATACAACTAAAGATATTGATTACTTAAGAAAAGTTCTAAAGGGTTACACAGGTGGAATTTATACAATTGATGCTAGAAAAGTATCTATGGAAACTTTAGGAAAATATTTTCCTAATACACCAATGTTAGCCGCTATAGTTAAGGTTGCTAATATAATGGAGGAAGACGATTTTCTAAAAGATATGGAAGGTTCTTTTAAACATAAATTTGCTAAAAAACCTGAGGTAATTGATGGTAATATGCAAGCATTAAAAGTTGCTTTAAAAGAAGTAAAGAAATTAGCTTAATTTATAGGTTTAATTAACAATTAAATTTTGAATTGTTTTAATAACTTTTAAGATTTTCAAAAAAATAATCACAAGGAGGTTAAAAATGTCTATAGGCGGAAATATATATAAAGCTGGCAATGCCAGAGAATTTAAGACAGGTGACTGGAGAAGTATTTGCCCAAAATATATTCCAGAAAAATGTAAGCAATGTGGACTATGTTTTCCAGTATGTCCAGAAGATGCTATACCTGTAAATAAAGAAGTAAAAAGAGAAGATTTTAATTTTGACTATTGCAAAGGATGTGGAATATGTGCAAAAGTATGCCCATTTGGAGCAATTGTTATGGAAGAGGAGGGAGAAGAATAATGGGAATAAGAGAACGTTTAAGTGGAAATGAAGCTGCTGCAACAGCTATGAAACAAATAAATCCAGATGTTGTCGCTGCATTTCCTATAACACCATCAACAGAAATACCACAATATTTTTCTACATTTGTTGCTAATGGAACTGTAGATACAGAATTCGTTGCTGTAGAAAGTGAACATAGTGCAATGAGTGCATGTGTTGGTGCAGAAGCTGCTGGAGCAAGAGCTATGACAGCTACATCTGCAAATGGTCTTTCTTTCATGTGGGAAATGATTTATATAGCTTCTAGTTTAAGACTTCCAATTGTTATGTCATTAGTTAACCGTGCTGTATCTGGTCCTTTAAATATTCACTGTGACCATTCAGATGCAATGGGTGTACGTGATAGTGGTTGGATTATGTTATTTTCTGAAACAAACCAAGAAGCATACGATAACTTAATTATGGCTCATAGAATTGCAGAAAATAAGGACGTTTTACTACCACTTATGGTATGTCAAGACGGATTTATTACTTCACATTCTATAGAAAACATTGAGTTAATTGAAGATGATAAAGTAAAAGAATTTGTTGGAACATACAAACCAGAACATTACTTATTAAATGATAAAGAACCAATTTCAATTGGACCTATGGATGTTCAAGCTTACTTATTCGAGCATAAACATGAACAAGCAGAAGCTATGAGAAATACTAAAAAAGTTATTTTAGAAGTTGCAAAAGACTTTGAAAAAATGACTGGTAGAAAATACGAATTATTTGAAAAATATAAAACAGAAGATGCAGACATTGTTGTTGTTTGTATGAACTCTACAGCAGGAACTTCTAAAGTTGTTGTAGATAAATTAAGAGAACAAGGAATTAAAGCAGGGCTATTAAAAGTTCGTGTATTTAGACCATTCCCTGTAGACGAAATTGCAGAAGCTTTAGGAAACGCAAAAGCAATAGCTGTTTTAGACAAAGCAGATTCTTTAAACGGTGCTGGAGGAGCTTTATTTACAGATGTAACTTCTGCTATGTATGTAAATAAAAAACAAGTTCCAACTGTAAGCTATATTTACGGTATTGGTGGTAGAGATACTACAGAAAAAGAAATTGACTCTGTTTATGCTGACTTACAAGAAATTGTAAAAGACGGAAGAGTAGAGAATCCTTACCGTTATCTTGGATTAAAGGAGGAAAAATAAATGGCATATAATTTAAAAGATGTAATTGTAAATACAGAATCTAGATTTACACCAGGTCATAGAATGTGTGCTGGTTGTGGAGCTCCACCAGTTGCAAGAATGGTATTAAGAGCTGTAAATCCAGAAGATCATGTTGTAGTAGCTAATGCTACAGGATGTATGGAAGTTTCTACATGTATATATCCATATACAGCTTGGACAGACTCATATATTCATACAGCATTTGAAAATGCTGCTGCTACTTGCTCAGGTGCAGAAGCTGCATATAAATCTATGAAAAGACAAGGAAAATTACCAAAAAATAAAACTACTAAATTCATCACATTTGGTGGAGACGGTGGAACTTATGATATAGGTATTCAAAGCTTATCAGGAGCTATGGAAAGAGGTCATGACATGACATATGTATGCTATGATAATGGTGCATATATGAACACTGGTATTCAACGTTCATCTGCTACACCACACTTTGCAGACACAACAACATCTCCTGCTGGAAAAGTAATACCAGGAAAAATGCAAAGAAGAAAAGACTTAACAGAAATTATGGCATCACACCACTTACCATATGTTGCTCAAACTCTAGCAATGCTTAACTTCTCTGACTTATATGAAAAAGCTAGAAAAGCAATTTATACAGAAGGACCAACATTTTTAAATGTTTTAGCTCCATGTCCAAGAGGTTGGGGATATCCAACAGAAGACTTAATGACAATAAACAAATTAGCTGCAGACACATGTTATTGGCCTTTATACGAAGTTGTAGACGGTAAATACAAAATAACATATAAACCAGCTAAAAAACTTCCTGTTGAAGAATTCTTAAGACCACAAAAACGTTTTAAACACATGTTTAAACCTGGAAACGAATGGATGATTGAAGAATTCCAAAAAGAAGTAGATGAAAGATGGAACCAACTTTTAGAATTAGAAGCAATGAGCAATAAATAGTTGGAAATTGGGGACAGGTCCAAACTTCCCGATTTGGGAAATTAGGGACAGGTCTCGATTAAAAAAGAAAAAAGGACCAGATCTAAATTTTCTAAATGAAGAAATTTAGATCTGGTCCTTTTTTCTTTATTCTTCCTCAGGTGCTCCTACTGGACAAACTCCTGCACATGTTCCACAACTAATGCATTGGCTGGCATCTATTTCGTATTTTCCATCTCCTTGTGAAATGCAACTTACAGGGCAAGATGCTGCGCATGCTCCACAACTAATACATTTATCTGTTATTTTATATGCCATTTTATTTTCACCACCTCTTTTTTATTTAGGTTTTTTTACGGGATACCTATAAACCCAATTTATATTATAAAATATTTTCTCTTTTTTATATTTCTCCTTTTATTATATATATTTACATCGCAAAGCTTTGTAAAAATATATTTGTTTAATAAGGGTTAGTTAACCTTCACACTTTAACATTACATATCATCATCACTAACAGCGTTGTCCATTTGATCTAATTTTTCCAGTTCTTCTAACTCTTTTAAGTTTTCTCTTTCTTCTTGATTCATCTCTTTTGATTCTATATTCTTTATTATTTTTATTTCTGATGCTAGATATTTTTTATAAAATGTATCTTCGCCATCTTTAATTTTTACTCTAACAATTCCTTTTAATATTTCTATACTATCAACTGTTCCTTCTCCGTCTGCTGTCTTTACTATTGCACCTACTTTTGGAAGTTTTTTTAGCTTTTCTTCGTATGCTTCTTGCTCATATCTTAAGCAACACATAAGTCTTCCACAGTTTCCGGAAATTTTAGCAGGATTTAATGCTATGTTTTGTTCTTTTGCCATTTTTATTGATACTGTATCAAAGTTATTTAAAAACGTACAGCAACATAATTCCCTTCCGCAAACTCCATTGCCACCAATTCTTCTTACTTGATCTCTTACGCCTATTTGTCTTAACTCTATTCTTGTTTTAAAAATTGATGCCAAGTCTTTTACAAGTTCTCTAAAGTCAATTCTGTTGTCTGCTGTAAAATAAAATAGCAATTTTGCATTGTCAAATGTATATGATGCATCAACTAAATGCATACCTAATTTGTGTTTTTTTATCTTTTCCTCACAAATTTTAAACGCTTCTTTTTCTTTTTCCTTATTTTCTGTAAAATGCTTTAAATCTTTCTCTGTGGCAACTCTTACTATCGGTTTTAAAGATGATTTAATTTTATTGTTAGTAAGGTTTTTATTATTAATTACTACCTCTCCCATTTCTTGCCCCATAGCTGTTTCTACTATAACTTTGTCTTTGGCTTTTACCTTTATATTACCAGCATCAAAAAAATATACTTTTCCTGGTCTTTTAAATCTAACTCCTATTACTTTGCTCATTAAATTCCTCCCATAATTTTAGTAACAAATTGTCTATACACATATTATAATTTGCATTTGCTAGCAAATTTTTCTTCGTTTGTTCTACAACTTTTATGGAGTTTATATACATCATTTTATCATTTTTAAGCAATTTATTGTACAATATAACATTTATATAATCTAAAAAGTCCAATATTTCGTCTTGTGACTTATATAATATTTCTGACGAATTCCAAATTTTAGTTATATCTACTTTATTTAAGTCATTTATAATTTTTTCTATAGCTTGATACTCTTGAGCCTTATTTCCAATGTTTAACGCCATTTTTAAACTGCCATCGCACTGCTCTAACATTGAAGTAGAAAGCTTATCCATACCATGACTTTCTAAATAACTATTTATTTCCTCGTTTGTTAATTTAGAAAATTCTATCTTTACACATCTTGATTTTACTGTATTTAGCAATTTACTTTCGTTTGAAACAATTAAAATAATTATAACATATTCTGGCGGTTCTTCTAAAGTCTTTAATAAGCAATTTTGAGCTTCTTTTGTCATAAGTTCCGCGTCATTTATTATATAAACTTTTTTGGCAGACACAATTGGCTTTTCTACAACTTTTTCTTGCATTAAACGTATTTGCTCTATTTTTATGCTCTTACCGTCATCCGCATTTATTAGCATAAAATCTGTATGGTTTCCTCCGTCAAAACTAACGCAAGATTTACAAGTGTTGCAAGGCTTATTTTCAGATAAACATAGTAGCATTTTGGCAAAATTCATAGCAAATAACTTCTTACCAATTCCATCTTTTCCAGCAAATATATAACTATGTAAATTTTGATTGGTTAAAGCTACATTGGTTAAATATTCTTTTATTTTTGAATTTCCTATTAAACTATTAAAATCCAAACTTATTCTCCCTTTTTTATTTATAACTCATATTTATTATTTATAGCTCCTATTTAATTTTCAGTTATTAAAAATATCAGCTAAATTTTACTAGCAAGCTCTATTTTTTATATAGATTTTATTTCTAATTACATTTTTATATAAGTCACTTTTAAATAAAATACATTTTACGTTTTAATCTACATGTCCAAATTTATTAAGTGGCCAGAATCTAATCCAAACCTTACCTTCTATTTTTTCTAGAGGTATACAACCAAACACTCTACAATCTGTTGACTGCGTTCTATTATCTCCCATTGCAAATACACAATTTTCTGGAACAACAAAATCTGAATATACTCCAAAGTCTCCCATATTAGTTACAACTCCTGGTTGCAAATAGTCCTCTTGTAACTCTTCTCCATTTATATAAACCTTATCGTCTTTAATTTCTACATGCTCTCCTGGAAGTGCTATAACTCTTTTTATATAACTTTCCTTGCCCCATTCTAATACATTATGGACAAAACTTTCCCATATGTTTGATGGCTCATTTTCATATTTTGCAATTGGATTAGATAAATCTTGTTCCTCTTTCGACCATCTTGCATTAGTAGGTGCCTCAAAAGTTATAATGTCTCCTCTTTCTGGTAATTTTTTAGTAGTTCTTCCCCATCTGTTTAAAATAAGTCTATCATCTTGCAATAATGTAGGTTTCATAGAAACTTGTTTTACTATTGTTGGTGTTCCTATATAATAACGTATTAATAATGCTAAGACTAAAGCAATTACAATACACAATATCCATTCTAAAATATCTTTAACTTTTTCATTCATTGTAAACTTTACCTCTTGTTTAATAATTTTTAATTAACTTATTAATATTTAGTTTTAGTAGCTTTCAATTAGGCTATTAATTCTAGTTTTAATAATTTTTAATTAGCTTATTATTCTAATCTCGATATCCTCCAGCTAGTCTATTATTTTCCTCTAGTCTTAATAATTTTATTAAGCTAACATCTATTAGATTATACATTAAAATTTATGTTTTATCAATGTTTTATAACAGGAATTCTAATAACTACCTCTGTTCCTTTTCCAACTTCACTTTTTATATCTATACTTCCATTATTTTTACTAAGTATTTCTTGAGCAATTGAAAGTCCTAGTCCTGTTCCTCCAAACTCTCTACTTCTTGCTTTATCAACTCTATAAAATCTTTCAAATATTCTTGATAAATCTTTTTCAGGTATTCCTATTCCATTATCTATAACTTTTATGTATGCATCATTGTAAACAAAACCTACATAAACTTTTATAGTTCCATTTTCAGGTGTATATTTTATGGCATTTGACATTATGTTTAAAATTACTCTTTCTATTCCATCTTTATCTGCTTGAACTGGAGGAACATTTGCTGTAACAAAGCATTCCACATTATGGTGTTTCTTCTCTATTTCAAATTTTAGCTTTTCTTGGCACCCCTTAGTTAATTCTCCTAAGTCAAATTGTGAAACTTCTCTTTTAATTTTGTTATTGTCATATCTTGAAAGAGTAAGCAAATCTGTTACTAGCTTTGCCATTCTTCTTGCTTCTGATGCGATCACTCCCAAAAATTTATTTTGAGTTTCTTTGTCATATTCTTCTTCTAATAGTGTATCTGCATATCCCATAATTGAGGTTATTGGTGTTTTTAACTCATGTGATACATCTGCCACAAACTCTCTTCTCATATTGTCTAGTTTTACATGCTCTGTAATGTCTTGCACAACTACCATAACACCAGTTGGTTTATCATTTTCGTCTTGAAATGGTGCAAAAAATAAATTTACAGCTTTATCTCCAACTTCTACTTTTTGCTCTGAAGAAGTCCAGTTTTCTAAATATATAATTTTTTCTAAATTTACATCTATTTTAAGCTTTCTAAACATTTTTTCAAATGTATCTTCTTTTTCTGTTACACCTAAAAGATTTTTTGCAGCTGTATTTATATGTATAATTTTTCCGCTCATGTCAAATGCAATAACGCCATCTGTCATGTGTAATAAAATAGTTTCTATTTGTTTTTTCTGCCTGTTTACTTCTGTCAATTTTTGATTTAACTCACGTGTCATTAAATTAAACGCATTAACAAGTTCGTCTACTTCTGTCTTTTCGTTTAAAATATTTGACATCTCTAAGTTTTGTCCACTTGCCATTTTTTCTGCACTCTCAATTAACCTGTTTATTGGCTTTACTACAGATTTAGACACAAAATATTTAATAACCAAAGTTATTAATATATACAAAACTATTGCAATAATACTAATAGTTATTAATTCTCTCAATTGATTACTAACATCAACTACATTGGACATTTTTTGTAATACATATAGTGAAAAACCCGAAATTGCTGATATTAACAATATACCTATAATAAAAAATATTAAAACTATTTTATTCTGAATATTCTTTTTCATTTCTATCTCCTATTTTTTAGCATCTCTACTTTTTAAATTTAAAATAAAAAAGATGATCTGTCCCTAATTTCCCAAATCGGGAAGTTGGGACCTGTCCCTAATTTCCAAAAAATAAGCAAATGGGTTTTGCCCATTTGCCCATTTATAACAAATATTATCTAGCTGCTATATAATAACCTACGCCTCTTTTTGTAATTAATATTTTTGGGTTTGAGGTGTCTTTTTCTATTTTTTCTCTAATTCTTCTTACTGTAACATCAACTGTTCTAATATCTCCATAGTATTCGTAACCCCATACTTTTTCAAGTAGAGTTTCTCTTGTTACTACTTGTCCTGGTTGATTTGCTAAATATTTTAATACTTCAAATTCTCTTAAAGTTAAGTCTATTACTTCTCCTCTTGCTTTTACTTCGAATTTATCTAAGTCTAGTTTTAATTCTCCTACATCTATTTTATTTCCTGTATCGTCTGTCTCTTCTTCTACTTGCTCTGTATCTTGTATAATTTCTGATTTTCTTAAATTTGCCTTTACTCTAGCCATTAATTCTCTTACACTAAAAGGTTTAGTAATATAGTCATCAGCACCAAGCTCTAATCCTAATATTTTGTCTATTTCTTCATCTTTTGCAGACAATATTAAAATTGGAACATTAGATAGAGTATGTCTTATTCTTTTACACACTGTTAGACCATCTACTTTAGGAAGCATTATATCTAGTAATATTAAATCTGGTTTCTTAGTTAATGCTAAAGTTATTGCTTGTTCTCCATCATATGCCTCTATTGTTTCGTATCCTTCCTTTTGTAAATTGTAAGTTAAGATTTCTACAATTGGCTTTTCATCATCAACAATTAATATTTTTTTCTTGTCATAGTTACTCTCATACTTTTCTTCCACAAACAGCCCCACCTTTCATTTGATAAGCCTATTCCTATTATTTATATATATTTATATCACATTAAAATAATTTGTACAAGATATTTCTTGTTATTTTGTAAAATTTTTGTAACATTATAGAAATAAAATTTTTATAATATATTTTTTGTGTTACATTTTGTTGTATTTTGTTACATTATGATGTCAATGTGATATATTCCTCCCATTTTATTTAGTTTGACTTGTTTGTCTGGAATTTCTTCACCATTTAATATAAACTTTTCTACCCCTGTGTTTTTTCCATTTTCGTTTTTTACCGTAATGTTATAAATACTATTTCCATATCTATATTTAATAGAATATTCTTTCCATTCTTTTGGAATACATGGTTTTACTCTTAAAAAGTCTCTTACTATATTTAGTCCTAAAATATATTTTATTCCTGCCTCATACATCCAACTAGATGAACCTGTATACCATGTCCATCCACCTCTTCCAGCAAGGCTTCCCTGACCATATATATCTGCTGCTATTACATATGGTTCTACTTTATATTTATTAGCGGAGTCTTTTGTTTTAGAGTGTTCTATTGGATTTATCATCCTAAAAAATTCTGTAGCTTTGTCGCCAAAACCTAGCATGCTTTCTGCTATTATGACCCATATCGCTCCATGTGTGTATTGCAGTTGTGGACATTTTTTCTATCCTACTTTTTTCTCATATTCTTTTCTAGCACATATAAAATTATTATTTAAATCTTGTAATGGTTTAAAATTGAAATAAATATCAACTTGCTTGTCGC
>CALXVM010000007.1 GCA_944392105.1 uncultured Clostridia bacterium
AATAGTTTCATAAAACCATCGATTTTGAAACTATAGAAATAGGAGGATTTTGAAAAATGAAAAAAGTAGGATATATGAGAGTCAGTACAGGAAAACAACATTTAGACAGACAATATGAAGATTTTAAAAAATTAGGAATTGAAGATAAATATATTTATGAGGATAAGGCAACAGGCAAAAATTTTGAACGCGTCGGATTTGAGTATATGAAAAGAGCATTAGAAAAAGGAGATATACTTGTTATATCATCACTTGATAGGTTAGGACGTAATGCTAAAGAACTAAAAGAACAATGGGAGTATTTCAAGGAAAATCAAATATCAGTTCAAGTTTTAGATATGCCCTCTTTAAATTTAGATTATACAGACGAAAAAATGCAACCTATAACACAATTAATCAATAACATCATATTTGAAATTTTTAGTTGGAAAGCAGAAAGCGACAGAATTCAAATAGTAGAAAGAACAAAACAAGGATTAGAACAAGCTAAAATGCGTGGTAAAACATTAGGACGTCCAAAGGTAGAAATTACAGACGAATTCATAGAAGTTTGGAAACGTTGGAAAAATGGAGAAATTAAAACTACAGTTCAAGCGATGAAAGAAAGTCATACGGCAAAAACAACATTTTATAGATTTAATAAGATTTTGGAACAACAGAAATAAAAAAATAAAGAGCTAATTTTACAATAATAGTAAATTAGCTCTTTATTTTAGCTCTTTGATAAAATCCTTTAGCATTTCTTCCATTGAAACATTAAAAAATTTGCATAAAGCGTAAAATTCATATTCTTTTACCACTCTTTTTCCCTTTTCAATATTTTGTAATGAAGATTTTGGAATATCAATCCCCATAAGCATAAGTTTGTCAGACATCTGCGATAATGAAAGTTTTTCTTTTTCTCTATATTTTCTTACTTTATCCCCTATTATATTCAGCTTATTATTATATTTTATAATCTTATTCATAAAATTATTATTCCCTCAATTTCTATTTTTATTGATTTTATTACAAGATTGTGTTATTATTGTTTTACTGGTAAATCGATAAAATAAAATTTGAAGGGCTTTAAAAATGAAAAAAGAAATTGCAATAAATATTTTGGAAGATATAGAAGATTCACTAATACAAAAAAATTGGAAAGAAGAATCACTAAAAACTATTACTTTATACAGAAAAGGACTAGAAGTTGCCACTAGCCCTAAAATTAAAAAATTATTAGAAAAACATAAGGAATACGTTGAAAAATATGGAGAAAATGGAAAAAAGACATTACAAATAAATAAAAAAATAGATGATGAGATAAGAAGAATTTATAGTAATTAAGCCTCCTTTTCTTCATCATCAATAATAGTAAGTAATTCATCAAAAGAACAATTTAGAGCTTTGCAGAAACCTTGTAGGTATTTGTAGGATATGGATTGAGTTCTACCATTAATAGCCCTATTCAGATTATAGTGCGAAATATCCATTTTATCGCATAGCCATTCTTTTGTTTTACCTTGCTTTTTTAAAATATTTTCTACGTTTAACTTTATCATTTTATCCCTCATCTCAATTATTTGGTAAATATTTTATAATATTTGCACATACAGAAGTAGCACTTGCACGTGTCAAACAAATGTGCTAATATATTGTTGGAAAATATCGAAAAAGGAATGTAAAAAATGGATAATGAAAAAATGATAAAGATATTAGACAGAATTGAACTACTTATAGAACAAGATTCTTTAGATTTAGCAAAAGAAATGACAAAACTAGAAATTGAAAATTTAAAAGGAATTACAGAACAAAGATGTAAAAATACAAAATATTATTTCTATGATTGGTATTGTCAATATTGTAGTAATTTGAATTGTAATAGTAATAAAAATAATGAAGTAGTATAGATATTAAATTTTTTAAAATTAAAAAATAAAAATTTTGAGTTTTGGAGGGATAATAATGGATTATTTAATTAAATGCAAAAAATGTGGAACAGATAATGTAATTACAAGAAGTAATTGCAAAAATTGTGGAGCAATTCTTGAAAAGGAAAATATAAATCAAAATAGTAATGTTGACAATAAAGTTAATACTATAGTAAGAACAAATAAAGTAGCTTCAAAATTTTCACTAGTTGTAAATATTATGAAGTTTCTAGGTTATGGTGCTACAATAATTGGGTTTATTGCTCTGTTAAGCAATGAGGAAACAGGATTTGCTTTCTTATGTTTAATTTGTGGTTCTATTGGAACGTGGTTAAGTACACTTTTTTTTGAGGCAGTCGCAGAAGGACTACAACTCTTACAAGATATAAAAGATAAAATTTAAAAAATAAAAATTTTAAATTCAAGAGATTAGAGGTGTTGATTTTGGAATTACTTATAATATTTATTATAAGTTATACTCTTTTTGGAATCATTTGGGGATTAGCTACTCAATCAATAGGAAAATCAAAAGGACATCAAAACTGTTTTTGGTGGGGATTCTTTTTAGGTTTAATAGGTTTGATTGTTGTTGTATGTCTTAATCCAAAAACAATCAATCAAAATAATTTGTTTGATAATATTGACGCATTAGATAAATTACAGAGATTAAAAGAAAATGGAGCTATTACAGAAGAAGAATTTGAAGAAAACAAAAAAATTCTTTTAAATGGTATTGAAAATAAAGAAGATAAAAATTACGGAAAATATACAAATTCAAATATTATAAAATTTATTATAACTTTTTTAGTTATAATAAATTCATTATATGCTATAGCCAAAATAATTACGGGAAATCAATTTGAACTTATTGAAGTAATATACTTTATTATCTCTTTAATTATTTTCATATCTTGGTTAATTTTTATTATTTATCCAATATTTAAAAAACTAAAAAACAAAAATTTATAGGATTGGAGGTACGAAAATTGAATGATAATGAAATAATTATATGTTCCAACTGTTACGAAGAAAATAGATATGGAGAAAACTATTGTCATAACTGTGGAAAGAGGTTGTATTATAATTTAGATAGTGTAAATGAAGAACAACCAGAAGAAACAAACGAATTTGTAAAAGAATTTGATAATATAATTGAATTTAATAATAGAGCAATGGCAATTAATAAAGAAAAGAAAGAACTATATTTTTTATTTAATGATGAATTAGATAAATTAATAAAATATGAATCTATTATTGAATGCAAGATAATGGAAAATTCAAATATTGTAAATAGTGGAGGAATTGGCAGAGCTATTGTTGGTGGTCTTATTGCAGGAGATTCAGGAGCAATAGTTGGAGCAAATACTAGAAAAAGTAAAAATATTGTTTCTAGTTTATCAATTAGAATTGTTACAAAAGAAATTGACGAACCTTTATATACTTTAGAATTATTAGATTATCAGATAGACACAAATAAACCTTTGTATGCAAATTTCTATAAGTTGGCAATGAATTTTGCAAATAATGTGTATGCTACTATACAAGCTATTATAAAAGATAACAATAACACAAATGTAGTAGAAACTAAACAAGACCTAAACTCTATAAATGGATTAGAACAGTTAGAAAAGTTAGCAGAATTAAAAGATAAAGGAATTATAACACGAGAAGAATTTGAAGAAACTAAAAAGAGAATTTTAAGTAAAATATAAATCTAAAAAATTTTGATAAGGGAGATGTTAAATATGGCACTAATAAAATGTAAAGAATGTGGAAAGGAAATATCAGACCAAGCAGAAAGTTGCCCAAATTGTGGATACAGATTAAAAGAAAATAATCCCCAAAAGGTAATAATAGAAAAAACTAACACTTGCAGAACAGGAACAATAATGTGTATAGTTGGAGGAGCATTAATTTTGGGATTTGCATTAATTGTTGCACTAGCTTTTATATTTCCTAATACAACAACTCCAAAAGAAAATACGACCGAATCAGATATAACAATAAATGTTACAATAGGAGAAGAAGTAGAAACAGATACACAAGCAGTTATTAACTACTTAATATTAATAGGAACTATATCAATTACTATTATTGTATTAGGAGCATTATATTTAAAAAATAAGATTAATAGGAAATATACTAGTTTATATGGAATAGTAATGCTAATATTATCAATTATATTATCAGCTATGATGACAGTAACATTAAATTGTTGTTTATTATTCTTATTCATTGCACCTATTATTTGCTTTGTTGGTAGTATAATGATTATATCAGGGAATATAAAGGAAAAAAGTAATGAAATTAAAACAACTAATTAATGATAAAGACTTTGAAAACGCACGATTAATAATCTATCTAATATTATTTATTTCTTACATATATTTCGCATATTTTAGCCATTTTCAATGTAGTGGTTGCCCACTTTGTGGAATGACAAGAGCTGTTAAAAGTTTGTTAATATTAGATTTTAAAAGTGCATTTGAATTTAATAAAATGGTATGGATATTTTGTATTACAATACCGATTATAATATTAGATATAGTAGTAATTTTAAAAAGGAGATGTAAAAAAGTATGGTTCAAAGAATGAATTTTACACAGATTATAATAATATTGTCACTTTCGATTGCACTTATAGGATATATTATATATTTTTTATATAAAAATAAAGAAAAAGTTAAAAATATAGATTTGAAAAAATTGATTAAAGAAAAAAAAGCAAGTTTACCAAAATGGCTTAACAAGAAAAATATTTTTATCTCTTTAGGTACTATTGCAACAATAGTAATTATAATTTGTTCATATATAGGAATAAAAGAGCAACAAAGGATAGAAAAATATAATAATGATTTATCAATTTGTTATGAAGTAATAAAAAATGACTCGGATTTTACAAAGTTTACTTCTATAATAGAAGAACATACAAAAGAAACAGGATTTTCATCAGACGCATATAAAAAATTATATCAAGCAATAGATGAAAGAATTGAAAATATTAAAAATGGAAATGATGATGAAAAATTAATTAATATGATAAAAGAAATAAAAAGTAAAAATTCAAGCAATCAAACTATTGCTAACAAATATTTACAGGTAAATGGATATTCAAACATAAATAAAGCAATTAATTTTATAAAAGATAAAAAATATATAGAGGCATATGAACTATTTGAAACAGTAGCTAAAGATAACAAAGATGTAAATAAAGAAATTGTGGATTTAGCTAAAAATAAACAAAATGAAATAAAAGATAAGACATTTGAACAAATAATTGCTAAAGCAAAAGAGCAAATAAACAATAAAGAATATTCTAAAGCTCAATCTACGTTATCAGATTATAAAGATTTGGGAAATCAAACAATATTAGATATGTATAATAAAGCAACTAAAGAAGTTGACAGAATTGAAAAAGAGAAGAAAGCACAAGAAGAGCTTGAAAGAAGAAAGCAACAAGAGGAAGAAAGAAAAAGACAACAAGCAGAGTTAGACGCAAAAAAAGATAAAATAATAGTAGATACTAATGGAAAAAGAATATATAAAGTATGTATGTCAAGTAGCACATTTAGAATAAGTGGAACTTTTAAAGGGCAAGGATATTTTAGTGTAAAATTATTAGATGATAATCAAGAGTTCTATGACTTATTAGTAAATGAAATTGGAGATTATGTTGTAGATACGAGTACACAAGTTACTAAAGGAGATTACTATTATTTACAAATTGAATGTACTAGAGGAAGTTGGAACTTAAATTGGTGGGGAACATACGGAGATTAGAGGGAAATTCCCTCTTTTCTTTTGCTTCCATTATTTTATCAAAATATCACTTTCGCAAATGTAGTAATATCAACGTTTTTTGGCTGTGTAATTGACCATAAAATTAGATTTTTATTGTTATATAATTTCCTATATTTTCTTTAATAGAACATTACTGTAGTTACTACGATTGAAATACAGACCTTCAAATTACGAGGTAGTATAATTTGTTGCCCTCAAAAATAAAAATAGTTCTATGAGGCTCGTACAGAACAAAAAATTATTTAAAAGGCTCTATTTTTAATTTATATGCTTAAAGGTATAATTTGTTGATTCTTACATTTGAGGAATTTAGGAACGCAGTTTTGTGATTTTTGGAAATATAAAATCAATTAATACTCAATAGATTAGTATATGAAATATATAGGGATAAAATATTTATGGATTTTAATTTGCTATAAAATAATAAATAATAAAATTTTTAAATTTATTTTAATGCTTAATTTAATATATTTTAATGCTATTTTAATGCGTATACGATGATTTTATATAAAATGCAGTGAAAAGTAAAATTAAAAAATCCCTAAAAATAGGGATTTCTTGATACGTGTTGAGACAGTATGAAACGTCTTAAAACACCTTTTTTGGAGGCGCCACTCAGAATCGAACTGAGGAATAAAAGTTTTGCAGACTTCTGCCTTACCACTTGGCTATGGCGCCGTTTTTTAATTTAACATTGATTCTTATAAAAAATATCTTTTTATAAATTATATGCTCCTGTTATTAATTTAATACTTATTTTTATAAATATAAGTTTTATTTGGAGCGGAAGATGAGAATCGAACTCACACTTAAGCCTTGGGAAGGTTTCGTTCTACCACTAAACTACTCCCGCAAGTTTTAAAATAAAAAAATGGAGCAGGTAACGAGAATCGAACTCGTAACTAATCCTTGGCAAGGATTCATTTTACCACTAAACTATACCTGCACTTAAATTATATAATTAAAATAACAATTAATATAATAGCAAAAATGTTTGAAAAAGTCAATACTTATTGTTTAAAGAATTTTGAACTTTAAGGAAATTCCTTAAAGTTCAAAATTTTACAAATACCTAATACTATATAAAAACTCTTTCACATAATCTTTTACTTCTTTTTTCTTTATGTCTTCTTTATTATATATGTCTAAAACTTCAATTTCTTTTCCTCCTACTTTTACTTTCATGTTGCCCACTATAGTTTTTTCTTTTACTGGTGCTTCAAAATAGAAAATAGCGTTAATTTCTATATCTATACTGTTTTTTTCTTGCTTTTTTATTGCCATATTTTCAAAACTCATATTTTCTAAATAAAGCTCTATATTTGTATGTGTTCCTTTATTTATATATATTCTATCTTTGTTAATTTTCAACCATTCATCAAATTTATTTTCTACTATTTGTTTGATATTTACAAGCTCATAGTTTTTATAAATATATTCTATTAGTTTTATGCTATCCGATGTTCTTATTTTTTTAGTGTCTGCTCCTAATACAACTGTTATTATGTCTAAATTTCCTCTTTTGCATCCTGTAACTAAGCATCTCCCTGCCCCATTTGTAAAACCTGTTTTTATTCCATAAACCCCATCTAAATATCCTAATAATTCATTAGTATTTGTAATGTTTTTAGATTTACCATTAATTGTTATATTACAGCTTTGTGTACCCACAATTTTCTTAAATTTTTCTTTTTGTAAAGCATAATCTGCCATTTTTGCAAGCTCATATGCAGTTGTATAGTGTTTTTCGCTATCTAGTCCATGCGGAGTTACAAAATTTGTATTCTTTAGTCCTAGTTCATTCGCCTTTTGATTCATAAGTGTAGCAAACCCTTCTACACTTCCTCCAACGTGTATTGCTAAAGCAACAGCAGCATCATTTCCGGATACCAACATTAGTCCATATAATAAGTCATTAACAGTTATTTTATCTCCAGTTTTTAAACCTAACCTTGAACCTCCTGTCGCTGCTGCTTTTTTATCCACTACAACTACATCATTTAAATTTGCATTTTCTAAAATTATTATACAAGTCATTATTTTCGTTGTACTAGCCATCTTGCTTATTTTATAACCATTCTTTTCATATAATACATTTCCAGAACTTCTATCGTAAACAAGTGCAATCTTTGAATTCAATTTCGGTTCTTCGTTCTCTTCTACAGTTGCTGATGTTTCTATTGACTTTTGCATTTCCTCTAAATTTATTTCTTCATTGTCTTTCAAATTCGCTAAACTTACTATAAAATTACCTATTGCACAATTAAAGATAATTATAATTAAAGTTATAGTTATTATTCTTTTTAATAATAATTTTTTTCCTTCTGACTCGTATTTTGAATTAAAGTTTATGTGATTATTTATAACTTTTACTTTTTTATTAGCATGTTTAGTAACTTCGCCATCTATGTAATTCGATATATTTTTATATTTTTTATTCATAAAAAATCACCTTTTAAATTATATTTTAAAAAGTGATTTTTATGATTTATTTTCTTTCTCTTGAAGGGAAAGCTCTTACTTCATCTTCAACTTTTAGTCTAATTTCTGTAACTATATTTTCCTCTTCTTCATTATTTATTTCTAAATTATAGCCTTCCAACTCCTCTTTTACATATTGCGTTAAAGCACTAGGAGACAAGTCTTCATATTTGTCTATAGCTCTTTCTAGTATTTCTCTTTTTATTTCTTCTAAATCAGCATCTGTTCCTTCTAAAGTTCTTTCTTCTAAATCTCCTTTTTCTTCGCTTTCTCTTACCGCTTCACTTCTTTCTTCTATTTCTTCGTCTTTTTCTTGTGTTCCAAGCCCCTCGTTTCTATTTGCCTCTTCTCTTACTCTATGATACACATATTCATCATACCTAGATTTTACACCTATAGGTATTGCTTGTCTGTTTTCCCTATCGTTCATATTTTGGATATATTGTACTTCTGGAATATTATAATTTCCTATGGAGATACTAATTCCTTCTTCCGGTCTTCCAGCTATTTGAAATAATCCTTTTACTTCTTTTTCTTCAACTTCTGTTCCATCTCTATTTATAGAAGTTACTGTTCTTCCAGTATTTATTCCCTCAACTTGTCCTACAGTTTCTACAGGCTCCTTCGTTCCATCAGCTCTTTTGCCTATCATTGTAAATCTTCCATCATTTTGATTGTCACCTTTTTCACAAGCAATTTGCACTTCTTCATACTGATTTAGCTCTGGTATAATTTGTCCTAAAGTTTCATTTTCTGTTACTAAAGTATGCGGATTTATAACTGCTAAAGTTCTTAAGTTATCTTCTTCTATGCCTATTGTTTCTGATGCCTCTTTTTCTTCTTTATCAAAATTAATTTTCTTGCTTTTTTCTTCATATTTTTCTATATCTTTTTCTGACAGTTCTATGTCATTTTCGCTAATTTCTTGTAAAGAAAATTTTGTAGAACTTAAGTCTATCATAGAATAATATTCTGGTGGTAGTTTTTCTAGCTTTGAAAGATATTCTTCGGAGAAGCTTACATTTCCATCTGTATCTACTGTAGCAATTAAATTTTGATTTTCATCATATATCTCATATGTTGTAAGCTCTAATTCTTCATTGTCCCCAATTTGCATATCTTCAGCTGTTTGACTATTTCCATCTACTTTTTCTTTTTTATCTGCCTTAAATTTTGGATTTTGGGATTTTATTTCCACTATATACACATTGTTTTCCTCAATGTTTGCACCTTCAAAAAAGAAGTCTTTATAATATTTTATGCTACTTATGTGCTCTGTTTTTTTATCTAAAGTTTCTGAAATTTGTTTTGATAATGCAGCAGATTTTTTTAGTATTTCTTCTTTTTTCTTATCATTCATATACTTTCCTCCACAAAAATTTATTTTAAATAATAATTCTAAAAGACTATATTTTTACTTTATTTCTTACAAAGTTAACCTATTAATGTATATTATAACATAAAAAATCGTTAGAATATATATTCCAACGATTTTTTTAATGTGTCTATTGCTTTTAATAATGAAGTCTAGCTTTTAAATTTTTATGTTTTTTAATTTATATCTTATTTTTCAAAAGACATTACAAAGTCTGTTCCTTCTAGTAATTTTACTACAAATTGCTTTTCTATTGTTTGTGTAGAATCTTCGCTATTTGTAATTACCATTTTATAAATATACAAGTCACCATTTTTTTCATATGATGTATATCCTAATTTGTTATATGCATAAAATGTTGTTTTCATATAGTTTTCAAAGTCTACTTGTGTAGGGAAATTATTATTTCTATAAGTTTGGTCTAGTTTGTTGTAAGCATATGCATAGTCACCGTCATTTATTGCATCAAAGAATTTTTGTATATTGAATTGTACTTTTTTCTCATCTGTTGAAGAATTGTATTGTTCAACAAATTCTGGCAAGTCTATTGTATATGTGTCTAATATAATTCCATAGTCCATTACTGCATTTTCTTTAAATATATAATATTTTCCATTTTGATCTAAACATACATATAATGTATATCCATCATTTGATGTTATTTTTTGATATTGATTTAATTCTAATAAAACATTTTTTCTTACATTATTTTTAGCATAATTTTGAAATTCTTCTAAGTTAGTAAACTTTTTAGTCTTATATTCATTATCTAAATGCTCATATGCTAACTCTGTATTATATAATATTTCTTCTTTATATTTGCTAATTAAATCAACACAATATGTTTCATCCGTAATATTTTGATAGTCGTATACATTATTAGAATTTTTTTCTATATTAACATTCTCACTTGCATTAAATTCTTCACCTATTGAAATAGCTGGATATTTTTCATCTATATAGTCTTGTAAAAATATAGAAAAGACTCTATTTAGTGCATCAACTTCAATCATCATTTTAAAATTAGATATATTACTGGTTATTTTTTCTCTAACGGTTCCCTCTACAATATATATTGATGTATCTACAGTTCTCTGACTCACATACATTTTATTTATGTTAATAACCACCTCATTAATCGGATTTAGCTTTGATATAATATCAGAACTTGTTGTAATTCCTGCATATTCTTTATAATCGTTATCTAGCATATCGTATATTACTTGTGCATATTCTAGCTGTATTTCTTTTATACTTTCCTTTGCATCTTCATCCATAATATAAACATCACCTTCTAAGGTATTCATACTATAATAATAAGTATAAAATTTATTTACAGCATTTTTAACTATATAATAGTTGTTTCTGTTTGTAACCTCTTTTAATGTAGTATCTACATCGTAAGATATGTCACTTCCTTCTTCGTCAACTCCGTGTAAAATTTTTGCACTACTTTTAGTAAAAAATAATATAAAAATTAAAATTGCAATAATAACAATTACTAATATAGTTAAAATTATAATCCATTTTTTTAAATTTTTCATAAATAATTTCTTTCCTCCTTGGCTTTGTTGATGCTATGTACGGAAATCAAGTTATTTTTTATTTTCCTCTATATTTAATAACTTATGGTGCTCTTAATCCAAATAGTAATCCACTTAGACTTTTGTTCTGTGGTGAAGAACTTCTTATTGCATTACCGCTTCCTGCATTATATACAGTTCCATCTCCTGCATAAATTTCAATATGACCAGAATAACATAATATATCTCCTGGCTGTAATTCTGATACATTATCTATTCTCTTAAATCCTTTGCTTAATAATAAACTCCTTAAGTTATTTGCTCCATCAAGATGTTCAGAATCGCTAATATATCCTGCTTCTTGCAATACCCATGATACATAAGTTGCACAGCAACTATTATGATATCCTGTTTTTGATGCTTCAAAAGTTGCATTTAAACCATGTGCTTTTCCATATTTTCCACATTCTTCATAACTATTTCCCCCATATACACAATATGTATAGTTATTCTCTTCCATATATTTATGTATCATATCTGCTATTTCAATAATGGCTCCGCCTTCTGCATGCCATTTATCTAAAACATCATAATATCCTGTTTGGAATAATGTCCATTCAGATTTTCTCCTTCTTTCTAAGCCCTCTAAATGTTGTCCTTCCGATGTAGTAGGCTTTGACATGTATTGAGTATATAAACTATGGTTAAAATTTGCATTTTTGTCTTGTGCTTCGAATAAATCATCAGTTTCTGCATTCCAATATTTTTGATATGATTGAACAAAGTTTAGTACAGGCGAGCCTCTCTTTACAGTAATAGCTCCAGCGGTTCCACAGTTATAAGCCCTAGATACTAAAGCATTTATTTGGTATTCTTTTAATCCTAATCCACTGGTTGCCGCTTTTATAGCATCTGACTGACTCTTTATCTCCTGTTTTTCCAAGCTGTCAACAAAATCTTTATCAACTTCTCCGCCTATTTCAGTTGGATATCCTGATGCAATAAATAAATCTGCATATCCTCCATTGAAAATATCTATACCATATCCTACTGTTGGATGTCCCATACCATCATCATGTATAATATATTTAGTTCCATCAGCATTCATTGGTGCTCCAGAGCCATTTTCCCAATAATGTATGTATTCTACTAATAATTGACTACTTGTCGCACTACTAAAATTACTTTGTGCAAACAGACTTAAATTAAATTCTGTAACTCCATAGCTTTTGCCTGTATATTTATACAATACATATCTCATTATGTTTTCCATAGCTTGTGTTGTTGAACTTCTTGATAAAAATTCAAAATAAGCCACCGAATTACTTACTAAATCTGGTCCCGCTGAACGAGTATTCATTGAATTTGGTATTCTAAATCTTTTGTCTAATAATCCTACAAAAGTACCTTCTTCGCCCTTTTCTCCACCATTATATTCCTCTTTTGGTGTATCTTCTGAATACGTAACTCCAGATGATTCTATATCTACAATTACTCTATCCACACCAGAACCAGTATCACTATGTGAATATGTTGACCCTAAGTTTGTCTGTTTAAATCCGGCTTCTCTACTAAATATCCATGTTTTAGCTGTTGATATCATTATTGATGGAGTATAACTTTCTTGCGTTGTTACTGTAGTATCCGGAACCAATTCTTGGACAGTTTCATTTCCAACCGTCTTTTCTTCATAATGGTATGTCGTAGTTGTTGTTACTTCCCTACTTGAATTATACATAACATTTAATGTAATTCTACTGTCTTTTACCATTTCAACAAATGCTTCCATAAATTTAGGATTTTGTACAGCCATGGCTGTGTCCACGAAAAACATACATGATGTTGTATATTGTGATATCATACTTTTATAATCAACATGCTGGATTGTTAAATCAGGTGTACCATTTGTATAGTTAAAATTAATAAGCATTAATTTTCCATTTTCATCTATAGAATAGTATTTTCTTAGTTCATTAAAACTTCCACCATTTTTAACAAGTGTTTCAAAATCAGTCTTTTTCTTAAATATCATAGGTTCTAATTCTTTTTCATGTTCTAAGACAGTATATTTTCCTAATGAATCACCTAATTTGCATTTATCTCCAAAAATATTTAACATGTGTTGCTTTACTAAGTCGCTCCAACCTGCAGTTGTGCAATATAAAGGTCCTATACCATCAAGAGTTGTTGGATCTCTCCCCTCTCCTGTAATTCTTTCATATCTCCATGTACCAGGGGTTGTCCATTCTTGCTTTAAGCTTGTTGCTACCTCTTCAATTCCTTTGCTTATGCCTTCTTTTATTTCTTCTGAAGAAAAATCTATTGCAGATTCTCCTGGACTAGAATCATAAGCTCCCCAGCCCCATAAATTTAACTTTTCATTTGCTATGTTTGAAGTTCCATATCCACTCTCATGTGTTCCAATTGCTACTATTACCATTGGGTTTATTCCTGCTGCAGTACATATATCATAAAATTCTTCTGCATTATCTTTAAAAAATTTATCATAGCAAGTCCAATTATTTCTCATACTTTCGCCAAATCCAATAGGAGGTATATAACTTTTAACAGCATTTACAAAGTCTTCTTTAGAAATGATAGGATTATCGGCATCCCACAATATTGAATAATCTGGATATTTAGTAACCGTATCCTCTGAAATCTTAGGTGTCATCATATAGACACTACCATTTGAACCAGTTACCCCAGTATTAATAGTCTGCGTAGTTTGCTGAGCTTCTAAAAATAGTTTTATATATTTTCTCTCTGCTTCTTTTATTTCCTCTTCTGATGCAGTTTCATAATCTATATCTCCTAATAAGCCTAAATCTTCTGCTGATAAATCATACTGTTCCTTTAATTGCTCCAAGACTTTATCTACTTCTTCATCTTTTATCTCATAAGCACCATTTTCTAGATTAATTGTAAAAAAGTTTGCTATATCTTCAAATAGTCCTTGGAAAAAATCTACAACTAATGAAATTAGAGCATAAAAGAGCATAGCTAAAAGTAATATTGGTATGACAGGTATTAAAAACTTTAATAAATGTTTTAATGCTTTTTTTGCTCCTGATTTTCCAGCTTTTTTTACTTGGTCTGTCATAGTAGATTTTTTTTGTTCATTATTTTCATTATTATTTTTTTCGTCTGCCAATTTCCTTACTCTACCTCCTTTCTTTTATATTTTTATATCCATTTGTATTTTTTGTAAATTTTCGTCATTTGGATTATTTATATATGCATTGTAATCTAAATAAATATTTTTAAATCTTATATATCTAGCACTAGTACTTGAATTATATCCTTTTGCAAATCTAATTGTAAATTTTTTCTGTTCTACTCTATTTATAATTAAATTAAATTGAGGTATTTCATTCAAATATGAAATATATTCACTATCATGTTCATCTACTAAGCATATTTGCTTATTGTCACTATTATCTGAAAGTAAAATAGTATTTTCGCTATTATTAGTTATAGTAAACGAATATACAACATAATCCATATAAATATCTTGTCTAGTCACTTTAATTTCCACATTATTTTCATTTTCAGTTTTTTCGGTGTCATAACTATTAATAAAGTTATATATACTTAATTTATCTTCACCATTTTCTCTAGTTATAGTAATATAGTCTGTATAATTTAAGCCTTCTGATATACCTCCTGTTGCTAAAATATTATCTTCTAAATATGTTACTTTATATGTTTGCCCTTCAGCCTTGCTTATCCATCCTTCTAATTGATATGTCTTGCTAGTTTGAAATATTAAATCACAATAATTTTTAACAAAACTATCCATTGTTCCACTAAAGACTATATTTTTGCAATCATCTGTAAGCATATTATAAGCTATTGCATAGTCTTTGCTATTACAAGCTTTTACAAAGCTTTCTATTATATTTTTATCTTCTTCCGCATCTTCTTTTGATATTTCGTCTCCAGAAATTATCGTTTCTTCTGGAAGTGTAGTATCTCTATATCCTTCACTGTAACTGTTGGACACATTATTTCTTTCTTCCTGTATATTGGTTTTGATAATATAGTTAAGTACTCTTACAAATATAATAAGAAAGACTATAATTGAGACAATTAATAGTATTTTAGTCCTATTTTGATTAAAGTATCTAATTAATTTTCTCATAATTATAGTCCTCCTGTTAATAACAACTTTAATTTACTTTTTTAAGTTTTTTAACATATTTCATCATATTTTCTGCTTCTCTTCTAGCTTGTGTTTGATTTATTCCGTTTTCTGGACTTAGCATTCCTCTTGCCCAAGATTGGGTTACTTGTTCTACATATTTCTCATCTACTAATTTCTTATCATCTACTCTTTCTGCAAATTGAGCTGCTATCATTGCTCTTTTCTTAGCTGCATCTGCTTTTTCTTGATCTGTCATTCCTTCAACATTTTGTAAGTCTTTTGCAACAGTTTTCTCAAGTTTCATTGCTTTTACTATCTTCTTTTCATCTGTTATTCCTGCTTCTGTGTAATCTATAGATTTTGCAAGTAATTCTTTCTTTTCTTTTGCTGTTCTCTCATGACCATCGTCTGTAGGAATTAAATCATTTAATCTATTCATCCTATCTTTGTCTTTCATAAGTGTTCTTCTTTGTTCTGCTAATTGTGCTGCATTTAATCCATGTGCTCCAACATTATATGTATCTCTTATTCCAGAAGCACCTTCTGCTATTGAGCTTCCAAATCCTGTAACTGCATCATATCCCAAAGTAGAACCTAGTCCTGCACCTGCTGCTCCAAATTTAACAATATCATTAAGGTCATCTCCAGCAATACCTGCTGCAATACCAACACTTGCTCCAAGTGCTCCCAATGCTGCTCTTCCTGCCACTCTTGGAGCTGCATGTAAGCCTTTCTTTCCAAGATCTGCTAAAACTGCTCCTGCACCACGTACGCTATTTTTTAATGGTTGTACTGCACCTACTGAATTAATCTTTGCTGCCATTCTACCTAAACCACTATCGCTAACACCATTAGCAATTTTACGAACTTTATTTGCTCCTTCATTTTTTAGCCTTATAGCTCCTTTTCCCACAGCAGTATTACCTAATCTGCTCATTGCTGCACTTCCTTTAGCGCCTATCCAGTCTCTTGTATATTGCCCTAATCCTCTTGTATCTCTTGGTCTAGTTGATGCAGAAGCTTGTGTTCCGCTTGAACTTGAGCTCGTACTTGTTGAACTTGCACTGCTTCGAGGTATTGGAGTGCTATATATTATACCTGATGGTGTTGACGACATTCCTGGTGGTATTGAACCTGAATTTCCATTTGCTCCACCCATTGCTCCTCCACCAGAAGGACTTGAAGTAGGCGTTCCTCCAAGAAGAACCGGTCCACTAGAACCTCCTCCAGTATTATCTGAGCCACTAGCACCAGCAATTCTAGAATCTGCGAAATCTCCTAATCCTGGTGCATTATTATCTTCTATACTACCAGCATTTTGAGTTCTAATTTTGTTATTTCCTCCTGAACTACCAGAACCACCTTTCTTTCTATGTGCTGCACTTCCTATAAGTTTCTGTGTTAAACTCATAGCCGCTGCACCACCTGCAAATGACCCAAGAGAACCAGCTGAACTTGCTTTATCAAATCCGAAGAATTTTCTTAACATTTTTTCAGATTGTGAAATAGATGCTAATACTATAATTGCATATATTGGATTTTCTGCTGATAAATCAACAACTGCCGAGCCAGCAAATACTGTATAAATTATTAAATGGAATGGTTGTATTAATGCATTATACACATATTCTTTAAGCCATGAATTAAATCCTTGTGCACTTCCATCTCCTATTTTATCTATAGGGTATGTAAGAGCTATAAGAGGTGCTATTATGGTTAAAAATGCCATTGTTAAAGACCTCTTTAGATATGTTATTGTAAACATTACTGTATATATTACCATGGCTATATATATAATAAAGTATAACACTTTTGTTCCTAAGTCATCATATTGTACCAAAAATCTTGCATACCCCATTATGTCTGTATTAAATTTAAACTTTGCATTATCTGCTGTAGCATTTTTAGCTGCATCTGCATCTCCATCAACTACAATAACTGGTATATTATTAGTTCCTTGTGATGGATTTTCACCAGCAATTGCTTCTGTAATTGAATTTACAACAGTTACTGTAAATGTCATTATATAGTGCAATGTAAATAATAAGCATAATGCTATTAGCCAATCTTTTAAAAATTCTTTATACTTTGCTTTGTCAGATGCTGTACTTGAAACTATTATTCTTATACCTACATATAACAAAATAATAAGCATTCCTACAATGGCCAAGTTTCTTAAAGCAACATACCATTTTGCTATAGTATCATGTAATATTACTGCTATAGATTTATTATTTTTTGCATTCAGCTTATCTTTCGTTTCCTGAGCTTCTGCTCTAGCTTCTTCTGAGGCATTAGAATCTTTTAACATAGCGTCTGCAGCATCTAACTGTCTTTGTTCTTCTTCGCTTAATGTCTCTGACCAATCTTTTGGATCTATAAAGTTAACGTCAAATGCTGGTACAGCTCCTGAAAATATTTTTTCTGGGCTATACCTTGTAAAAGGCACTTTTACATCTCCGTCTCCTCCTATACCATTTAACAATTCTATACCAAATGATTTAGATTCTGCCATTGCATTATCAGTATTATATGCCGCATCGTTTAGCTCTGGTCTATCTGTATTTTCTCCCCCTGTAAACGGTGCTTGATTCCATTCTACTAGCACTATATCAAAAAAATTTCCGCCCATCTGGAGTAAATTCCCCATCTACCAAAAAAGCATTTAATCCTGCTAGTATAACATCTCCGATGCTAGAAAGTAAGTCGAAAATAGGTCCAAGTAATACTCCACCCACGTCTGCTTGTACTCTCGTTGGAACAGAAAAAGTAAACAATAGCATAATTACAATTGCAATAATAACTTTTTGTATGAAGTTCTTATTTGTAAATATTTTTTTCATCTTTTCCTCCTAATAATTGTAGTTGCTAACCTGCCTTCTTTTGTTCCTTTCTACTAATGTGTTTAAGTTTGTATCCACAAATTCAAATTCTTTATTTGTAGGGTTTATTTGTATTATAGCACTATCTGCGCCTACTTTCAATAATCCTTCTCCTTTAAAACAAGTTACTAAGAAACCTGCTTCACCTTCACTTAGTTTAAATACTTCTTTTAAATATTGTATTTCAGATTTATCTTGTGCTAGAAACAACTTAGTATCTGAGGATGTAAGAACAGCTTGTGCTTCTGGTTTCTCATAAAAGTCTTGAAATCTTTGAGAAATAATTGCTAAAGATACATTTCTTTTTCTAGCACGTCTTGCCATTGTATTTAAGAAGTCTACGGCTTCTGGGTATGGAAGTAACATCCAAGCCTCATCGACAATTACTCTTTTCTTTGATGCTCTTTCTCTATCTTCACTATTCTTTTTAACATATTTTTCCCATATCCATGCTAGTAATATTTGTTGAGCAAGTGGTCTTGCAAATCTTTCCTCTAATTGAGATATATCTAGATTTATAAATAATGTTCCGTCTAATAAATCAAATGTAGATTGTCCGTCAAAATATGCCATTTGTCCGTCATATTCTCTTATATATTGTTTCATAACTTTTAACAAATAACTATAATGGAAACTATAGTCTGGGTTCTTATTTTCTTCTGCTTTTCTTTGTATTCTTCTATACCAAGAACCTATTGTTGGCATTTCTTTCTTTTCTCTTCCAAGCATATTTCCATCAACATTGCCAGCCGACGTTTTATATAAGCTGTTTGGATCTCCATTTATTCCTAGACTTGCATATTCTTCTGAAACAGATTCTGCAATAATTTGTTTTGTAAGCTCGTTAACTTCTTGGCTTCTTGTACTACCTCTTGCCATTGTAAGTAAAGCTTGTGTTACGTCCTCTACCTTATTTTCTACATTTAAAACTAGTCTTTCTCTACCTGTTATTTCGTCTTTTACAATTTCTGTTTCCAAATCGAATATATTTATAACTGTTGATGATGTTGGCGAAAGTACGACATTTATTCCTCCTAAGCTTTCAGCAACTATGCTATACTCACCTTCTGCATCTAGTGCCAAACTTTGTATTCCCATAAGAACTGCTGACCTTGAAATTAATGTTTTCATAGTAACAGACTTACCAGCACCAGACTTAGCAAATATAACCATGTTATAGTTTGTTAAACTGCTATGGAAGTTATCAAATAAAATAGGTACTCCTGTTTGTTTGTTTATTCCTAACGGTATTCCTGTTGGATGTCCTACTTCTGATGTAGTAAATGGGAAAACTGTTCCCATAGATCTACGGTCAAATGTATGTGTTTTTCTTATTTTGTCTTCCATTAATGGAAGGTTTGATTTAAATGCATCTTCTTGCATTCCCCATGCTGTTTTTATTCCTACTAATGATTTTGCAACTTCTGTAGATAATAGTTTTGTATATTTATTTAAATCATCTAAACTATATGCAAATAATGTTGATATAATAGAAGCTTCATATAATTTGTTGTAACCTGCTGCAATTTCATCTCTTAATTGCTCTGCTTCCATTCTTTTCTGTGCCAAACTACTCTCTCTATTTATATTTCCTCTATCTGCTGCAACAATTCTTTCTGTTTCTAACTCATTTATTGTTCTATTTAAATCGTTTTGTGACTTTGACTCCAAGATTGGATTTATGTATATAGATGTATTAATATCTCCAAACATGTACATATCTCTAAATAATTCTGGGAATGTACACATTCTAGGTAGTGCAGATACAAAGAAGCTTCTAGCATATCTAGTAACATTAGATATAATTTCTAAGTGGTCTATGTTACTAGCATCTATTCCAGATGGAGCAATAAGTTCTTTTATAGTTTTCTTCTTTAAAATTTCATATTCGTCTGGTTTTGTATAATCATTATGTTGTACTTGTAAATCATTTGTTTGAAGTTTGTTCTTTTTGCTCATTCTCTTTTGTACCTCCTTCTTCTTTTCTTGGTCTTCCTTTTCTTTTTGCTCGTTCTTCTTTTATAATGTCTTTTGCATCATCTGCTACTTTGTTTCCTATAGATGCTCTGTTTTCATCTATTATCAATTGTGCCATTTGTTCTATTAAATCATTCATTCGATTCTGCTTTCTTTCAAGAGCTTTTTGCCTTTTAGATTTAGCCTCAACAACTGCTTCGTTTGCTTTATTAAATGCCTCTTGTTCTATTTTTGTATCTAACGCTCTCATCTTTTTGTCTAGTACATCTGGTGCTGTTGAATATAATTCGTCATAGCCAGCTCTTAATGCTTTATCTAATCCATATACTTCTGCATCATCTCTGTTATATGCAACATATAGCAAATCTACTAATCCATTTGAATCCAGTATTTTAGTATTTATACCACAAACTGATAATGTTCTCATAATAGATTGCGCTCTTGTATATAATTCTGAAAATGCTAAGTTTTTCTTCTCGTCTTTATCAAAATCATTTTGTCCTAGTTCTGATGTATAATATGGAATAACAATATAATATTTTTTATTAAGTACATTTTTGTTTAAACTCATTCTTTCTGTTGTGTAGATTATATCTTTACCATATTCACAAAGGTTAGTTTGTTTAGTTAACTCATAGTAGGCTTGGTCTAATTGTTGTCTTGAATATTTTCCAGAGTCGACCATATTCTGATATTGCATTTTTTGTCTTTCTAATCTATCATCTAATTCTTTAACCTTTTCTTTATATGTTTGTATACTATTTTCTAAGTTTATTGTTCTTGTTTGTGTATATATCTGTATAGGATGTCTTAATGTGTTTAAGAATTGTATAAAGCCTTCTTCTACTGCATTTTTTTCTACTTCTGACATTAAGTCATAGTTTACACCTTGGCACTCCACAACCATTATATATCTCTCACCATTTTTTTGTGAAATCATATTGTCTTCTACTTTATCAAAGTCCATAAAGTCAAATACAGATTCCACAGTATAAGTTTTTCTTGATTCTTTTTTTACATTACTATTGGTTGTAGGTGTTTTAGCTTGTTCTTCTTTTTTTTCTTTTGATTTAGAAGAAAAATATACAGCTGCTAATATTACTAGTAATAGTAAGAAAATTCCTAAAGCAACTGCTAATATTATTGTAATTGTATTTATATCATTTAGCATTGTTCTTTCCCTCCTTATACACGTATATTTTACTTCCTTTTGTCTTAAACATTATTGCCCTCTTTATAATGTCGTCTAGGTTTTCTCCTCCAACTTTTTTAGTAAAATTTAGTCCTGAGATTTCTGGCATTTTAAGTGTTCCTATAGCAAAACCTACTAAAGCAAGTAAAGCTGTTATTACAATTCCTACAATATTTAATTCAACAAGTGAAAATATGCCATAAAAAATTAGCCCTATTCCTCCACCTACAATTGCATATATAAAGCTTTTTCCTGTAAATACAAATAGAATTCTACCTTCACCTTTTACATTTCTGGGTAAATTATATGTTCCCATAATTTCCTCCTTCGTATAACTAATTATACTTAATATTAATTATAGCAAATTATGTAGAAAAAAGGTAGATAAAAAATAAAAAAAAGTGCATTGTAATGCACTTTTAATATATTTGTAATCTTGTTGTAATATATTATTAATTTTGTCCTGTTGTCTCGCCTGCTTGTTTAGCTATACTGTATACAACTTGTGCTATAGCAGATGCACCAAATACTAGTACTGCACCAACTAAGTATGGTATCATTGTTTTCTTGTATTCTGCTTTTTCTTCTGCACTACCAATCATGTATTTAATACCTAATACAAGTAATACTATAACAGATACAGCCATACCAATACCAGTTAACCAACCAATAATTGTATTAACAAGTCCTTGTCCTTCTCCTAAATCAGCTTCTCCCCCAAGATCTCCTGGTTGTAATGCAAAAGCTGCATTAGCTACTGATAAAAACATACATACCATTAATATTACGCAGAATATTTTTACAATTGCATTTTTCTTTGCTGTTTTGCTCATTTATTTTCCTCCCTTTTTATTCTATATTTTTTATCTTTGTTTTAATTAAGATAATTATAATATCAAATTTATTATATACCTCTTAGTATTGTAACTACTAGTTTCCATATTCCAAATGCTCCAAATACCACTACACATCCTACAATATATGGTATCAAAGCATCTTTTACTTTTGCTTTTTGTTCTACACTTCCAGTCATAAACTGCATTCCAAGTATCATACCTATTATTAATGCAAGTACTAATCCAACAAAAAATAATATATTGTATAAATCATTTGTTAGTTCCTGAGTTTTATCTGATGTTATAGGCGATTCTTGTCCTTCTCCATCTTTAATAAAACTTGAGCCTCCATCTATAATTCCACTAACACTTTGGTCCCCAGTAGCAAGTACAATATTGGTTGAAGAAAAAATAATTAAAAAAAGCAACAATGTTAATATTATGTTTTTTAAAAAACTTTTTTTCATATTATTCCTCCTTATATTAATATACTATATCATAATTCTATTTTCAAGTAGTTGGGAATAATTCATTAGTAAATTGCATAATTACTGATACTATAGTAGATATTGCAAATACCAAGAATGCTCCTATTAAGTAAGGAAGCATACTTTTTTTATATTCTGCTCTTTCTTCTATACTTCCAACCATATATTTTATACCTAATACAACTAATGTTATAACAGAAACTGCCATCCCTATTCCTGTAATATATCCTATAATCGGCTTTACCTTATCTATAGCAGTCTGTGTATCCTCAGTAGTTAGTGTAGGTGGTTTCTTTATAGTACTAGGATCTAATGTTCCTTGTCCATACACCCCAGATAAACTAAACAAAAACATGCAACATATAAGTAATAATATTATTCTATTAACTAGCTTTTTTGTATTGTTACTCATAACTACTCCTTTTAAGTGTATTATTTATATGATAGCATACTTTTTTTTATTTTTCTACATATTTTTTTAATTTGTAATAAAAATGTAAAAAAAATAAAGGTTTATTATTTTTTATATGTGCTTAACATTCGTACAATATAAAAAATAATAAACCTATTTTATATGTATTTCCCTAATATTTTTATTTTTCTTTAAACAATTCTTGTATCTCTTTTATACTTTTTCTCTTCTTCTTTGGTTTTGGCTTTAGTGTTATTGTTGTTCTGTAGTATTTTGCAATTAATTCGTCTAATTCTACGCTTATTTTATATGTAATGCTGTAATCGTCGTTATTGATTATACTTTCGTTTAGTTTTTCTCTTAATCTACAAATCTCATCATTTAACATATAATCACTCTCCTTTTTATGCAATTTTCATTTTGTACATATTAAAAATACCATATTTTTACATATAAGTCAACGAATTTTCCCATTATTAGCAGGTTTTTGCATAATTTTCGAGTGACTTTTTATTCTATTTTTTTACTTTTTTCGACATTAAGTGATTTTTGATTACAGCATACATAAAAATCCCTAAAAATATGATGAAAATAGCTAAAGAATTTTATTTAGGATTTACTATTGATAATATTTCATTTTTCTCATTAAATACTTCTTTTAAAATGCCTTCTGTATATTCTTTTGTTACTGTATTAAATTCTTCTATATAGTCAAAGCTATTTATTCCTTTCATTTTATCTGCTAAAAACATTCTAGCAATATCTGCAACACTATTATATTCTATAGCGTAGTCTCCATATATTTTCTTTTTTATTCTTTTAAAATGTTCTTCATCCAAGCCATTTTTAATATATTTTTCAACTTGTTTTGTTATTTCTTCATATATTTTTCTTGGATTTTTAGACTGTCCATATATTGTAACATGTGCGTATTCATTATTAAATTCGTAGTCAAAATTTGGCTCACTAAGTAAAATGTTTTCTTCATATAATTTCTTATATAATTCGGAACTTTTTCCTATTAACATGTTTAATATAATTTCAATAGCAATATGTCTTTTTACTAAATTTTCCTTGTTCTTTGTAGCATCTTTGTATCCCACAAGAAATAGCGGATTACTTAATTCCATTTTGACTTCCGTTTCTTTCTTATTTATTTCTGTTTCTTCTTTAGCATATATTCTTTTTATTTCTCCTTGATTTTCTTTTGGAACTGACCTTTTCTTTATCTCATTTAGTAGCTTTTCTGGTTCAAAGTCACCACAAACTACCATTGTCATGTTAGATGGATTATAAAATGTATTATAACATTTGTATAACACGTCTGGAGTTATTTTACTTATTGATTCTACTGTTCCTGCAATATCTATCTTTATTGGATTTTCTTTGTACATACAATCCATTGCATTTATATAAAGTTGCCAACTTGGGTCATCGTCATACATTCCAATTTCTTGACCTATTATTCCTTTTTCTTTTTCTACATTTTCTTCTGTAAAATATGGATGTTGTACATAATCCATTAACTCATCTAATCCTTCATAAAAGTTGTCTGTACATTCAAACAAATATGCAGTATGGTCATTAGATGTATATGCATTTGCATCAATGCCAAGTGCCATTAAGATGTCTAAACTGTTAGTTCCGTTAGGCTGTTCGAACATTTTGTGTTCCAAAAAATGTGCTACTCCGTCTGGTATATATACTTCTTCTCCAGTTGTTGGCATTATAAAATGATTATCTATAGAACCAAAATGTGTTCCCCATATTACATATTTTTTTATAGCATTTTTCTTAGGTATTATTATTACGTCCATACCATTTTCTAATTTTTCTATATATGCTTTTTCTTTTATCTTTGAACTTTCAATTATTTTCATTAGATTTTCTCCTTCCGTAAGCAATATACTTCTTAGTTTTTCAAAAAATAAATTGTATTAATATTAATTTTATTTGCTATTTCTATAATTTGCTCTCTTGTGGTATTTTGTATTTTTTCTTCATATTCTTTTATTGTTATATGTTCACCTGATAATTCTTGTCCATAATCATATGTTATTTCTGTATCTTGTTCTGCCGAAATACTTTTTATACTTGAAATGATTAATTTTTTAGAATCTTCTACGTCTTCGTCTGTAAAGTTTCCTTTTTTCATATCTTCTAGCTGTTCTTTTATAGTTTCTAAAGCTTTTTTATACTTGTCTATGTCTATTCCGCAATGAATTAATATAATATTTTTAGTTCTTATATAGCTTGAACTTGCAGTATATGCTAAACTATTTTTTTCTCTTACATTTTGGAATAATTTAGAGTTTGCTCCTCCACCTAAAACAGCATTATATACAGAGGCTGCAAATCTTGAGTCTTTGTTATTATCATTTATTTGCAGACCTAAGACTAATTTTCCCTGAGTTATATCCATACTATCTTCAATTATTTTAGGTTGTTCTATATTTTTCTTTTCTGTTGTTTCATTATTTACTATATATTCTGCTTTTCTTGATTCAATTTTATTTTCTTGTAATTTCTTATTTATTATTTCTTCTGTTTTATTATCATTAAATAGCCCCGAATAATAAATATCAATTTTGCAATTTTGTATTAATTTTTTATAATATTCATATAAGCTCTCAGGAGTTATGTTTTCCAAATCTTCAATATAACCATATTTATATAGCCCATATGGTTCACCCTTAAATATTTCTTCTATGCATCTATCTAAAGCATATCTTGATTTATTATCTATTTTACCATTTATAATTTGTTTTAAGTTTTCTTTTTCACTGTCTACGTATTCTTTCTTAAAACCATTATTTTCTATTAAAGGATTTGTTACTATGTCTAACAAAATATTTATACATTTTTGTGTTAGTTCTTCTTTCTCTGGTAAAAATTCTTCATTTAAAGCTTCTAAATAAAATTTTATAATATGATTATCCCCTGTTTTTTCTATTCCGCAATCAAAACTTGCTCCATACATTTCTTCTAGCTCTTTACTAATTTTGTCTTGAGATGGAATAGACATAGTTCCTCTTCTTAATACAGCTGCAATTAAAGCGTCTTTTGTGACATTTTCTCTACTTAGCGGAGTTGCTAAGAAAACTGCATACAAATTGGTTTTAAACTGATTGGTTTCTATTTTATGAATTTTTATTCCTTCCATATTAAATTTCAATCCTTTCTTTATGTAATTTTGTTATATAAATATTTTTTATTTAACTTATATTCTATAAACTTTATTATTTTTCTATTTTATGCTTTTGGGTATTAGGTATTTGGTGTATGGTGTTTTTTATTTTGTGTTTTGCTTTTTTTATTTTTTATAATTTCCAATTTATAATGAATTTATATATTTAACTTTTCTTATTATAATACATTTTTGGAAATTTTATACACTTTTTATAAATTTATAATATTTTTATATTACTTTTGCACTTTTAAGGTATTATTTATAGTGTAAAATTCACAACTTATACGCTTTTTGTGGATTTTATTTGTATATAACTTATATTTTTATATTTAATTATAGCTATATGCAAAGTGCAATTTAAAAGGCGCTTTCAAATAATTGAAAAACGCCCGTATATATGTAATTATTAATTAAAATTTTCTTTTTCTAGCTGCCTCTGATTTTTTCTTTCTTTTAACGCTTGGCTTTTCATAGTGTTCTCTTTTTCTAACTTCTTGAAGAACTCCATTTCTAGCGCATTGTCTCTTAAATCTCTTTAAGGCATCCTCTATATTCCCATTATTAACTTTAACCTCTGACATAATTTCCCCTCCCTTCAGTAATTACACTCTTACGTGTGGGATTTTCTTTACAAGAGCTAAAATATTTATGCTCTACCATGCAATTAATTATACTAATCTTGGTTAAATTTGTCAATATTTCTAAAAAAATTTATAGGCTATTATAAAAATTAGGACAAATAGACTTGTCCTAATCGTTTTATCTTATATCTTTGTAAAGTTCTACCTTGCCAGTTTTTAAACTATTTTGTACATCAATTACTCTTTGGTTTGAAGAGCCATTGTATTTTAATCTTGGGTCTCTTAGCTCATCTACATACTGTCCATCTACTAAAACGTCAATATATTTTAGCACTTCTTTATTTTGCAAATCTCTATCAAATAGAAATCCTGTCCAAACCCATAAATTCTTATTTGGAAATTTCTCTTTAAACTTTTTTGCAAGTTCAGTTGTTCCTTCTATATTAATTGGATGCATTGGTTCTCCACCTAATATAGATAAACCTTCAATATGCTCATTTTCACATAACTTTAGTACTTCATTTATGACATCTTCTGTAAACTCTTCTCCCCCCATAAAGTCGTGTGTCTCTGGATTAAAGCAATTTTTACAATTAAATGTACATCCTTGCATAAATATAGAAACTCTAACTCCTGGTCCATTTGAAATATCCATTTTTCTAACTTTATTATATCTCATATTATCTGCCTCTTTTTTCTTTATTTTGCTTATTTAACTAGCCTTTTATAAGAAGAAATATAATGAATTCGATAGCACCGCGCAGCGACCAAACGTAGCGTAAGCGAAGTGCGATTGGAGCAGCCAACTTACATTAAAGATTTGAAGGTTGCGACCAGCAAGGTGCAAGAATTATTATATTTCTTCTTAATAAAGTAAGTCTTATCATAAGATTATTTCTAAACAGCTACTTTTGTTTTTTCTTTTTTTGGCATTTCTGCATCTTTGTTGTCTATATGAAGTACTCTTTCTTTTATTTCTTGTGTTCTTCCTTTATTCCAGAATTGGCTTCCTATATATCCACAAGTTCTTCTTGCTACATTTAATGTATCATGGTTTCTATTTCCGCAATTTGGGCAATACCATTCTAGATTATCATCTATCAAAATTTCTCCATCAAATCCACATACTTGGCAGTAATCTGATTTTGTATTTAGTTCTGCATACATAATATTATCATAGATAAATTTAATAATTTGTAATACAGATTCTATATTGTTTTGTAGGTTTGGTGTCTCTATATATGATATAGCTCCTCCTGGGCTTAATTGTTGGAATTGACTTTCTATACTTAGTTTAGAGAATGCATCAATTTCTTCAAATACAGGAATATGATATGAATTTGTTATATAGTCTCTATCTGTTATTCCTTCTATTACACCAAATCTCTTCTTTAAGCATTTTGCAAATTTGTATGTTGTAGATTCTATTGGTGTTCCATAAACGCTGTAATCTATATCTTCTGCTGCTTTCCATTCTTTACATTTGTCGTTTAACTTTTGCATTACTTTAATACCAAAGTCTTTTCCTTCTCCATTATCTGTATGGCTATGGTCTGTCATATATTTTACGCACTCATATAGTCCGGCATATCCAAGAGATATTGTTGAATATCCTCCATGTAGTAATGGATGTATGCTTTCACCTTTCTTTAGTCTTGCCAAAGCTCCATTTTGCCAAAGAATAGGTGCTACATCGCTCGTAACTTTGCTTAATCTTTCATGTCTTACTTGTAATGCTCTATGGCATAGTTCTAGTCTTTCGTCAAATATTTTCCAGAACTTGTCCATATCTTTATCTGATGATAATGCTACATCTACTAAGTTTATTGTTACAACACCTTGATTAAATCTTCCATAATACTTAGGTTTATTTGTTTTTGGATCTACATATGGTGTTAGGAATGAACGGCATCCCATACAAGGATAGCAATTTCCATTTCCATTTTTATCTATTTTTAGTTCTAACATTTTCTTTTCTGAGATATAGTCTGGAACCATTCTTTTTGCAGTACATTTTGCTGCAAGTTCTGTTAAATACCAATATGGACTATCTTCTGTAATATTGTCTTTTTCTAATACATATAATAATTTAGGGAACGCTGGAGTAATGTAAACTCCTTTTTCGTTTTTAAATCCTTCAATTCTTTGTTTTAAGAATTCTTCTATTACCATTGCAAGTTCTTTTTTATATTCTTTAGTTTCTCCTAAGTACATATTTACAGATAAGAAAGGTGCTTGTCCATTTGTATTAGTCATAGAGTTTACTTGATAATTAAATGTTTGTACTCCGTCAGCTATTTCTTTTTTAGTATCTTGTTCTGCATATTCTTTGCATTGTTTCTCACTTAAGCCTCTTTCTTTATATTTTTTGTAATATCTTTCATAACTACTTCTTACGAAAGGAGCTAAGTGTGTAAGTGATACTGTTGCACCACCATAAGTAGAAGATGTAACAGCTAATATAATTTGTGTTGCAATTGTCATAGCTGTTAAAAATCTATGTGGTTTTTCTATCATTACACCATTCATTATAGTTCCATTTTGTAACATATCGTCTAAGTTAATTAATTCACAGTTTGTTAATGCATTTTGAGCAAAATAGTCTGCATCATGGAAATGTATTATTCCTTCGTCATGAGCTTCCACAACATCTTTTGGTAACAAAAATCTTCTTGTTATATCTGTACTTGTAATTCCTGCTAAGTAATCTCTTTGTGTTGTTACAACTCTTGCATTTTTGTTAGAGTTTTCGTTATTCCAATAGTCGCTTTCTCCGTCAATTAATTCTTTAATTGATTGATCTGTTGTGTTTGCTTTTCTTACTAATTCTCTAGTATAACGGTATGTTATGTATTTTTTAGCTAAAAGATATTTTTCACATTCCATTAACTTTTCTTCAATGATATCTTGAATATCTTCAACAAGAATTCTTTTTTTATCTAATCCTTCAACATATTCAATAATTCCCTTAATATCTTCTTTACTTGCTCTTTCTCTTGGTTTTACTTCTGCATTAGCTTTTCCTATTGCTGCTGCTATTTTTTGTCTGTCAAAGTCTACTATCCTTCCATCTCTTTTAATTACTTGCATTTTTTGTTCCCCCTTATTAATGTTTTATATTACTCTTTTAATTTTAAAGAGATTATCATTTGTTATTTACTAAATTTTCTTTTAAACTTTTACTTTTTCTTCATCTTGTTTGTAATGCTATATTAATCCAGTATTTTTATAATGTCAAACGCATATATTTTATGTAATTCGAACGGCTTTTTTATTAATTTTTCAACGGTTTCCAGTGTTTTTGTCAATATGTCACTAATATTAGGATTATGTATCCTTTTCTTAGAACTCTCTTGTTTATTGCATTTTTTTATGTCTTTTATGAAATGTTACAAAAATATTACATTTTTATTACATTTTCCGTTTTTTGTGTATTTTTCAGTACTTTTGGGCTTCTAATCCTTGAAGCGCATGAGTTTCACGTTTTTTATTTTTTCTTTTATATTTTTTAAGTTTCTAAAAAATGATTTTTTTACTTTTTCTATTTTTTGTATTATATTTCGAAATGCATTTATAATGTTTTTCTTTTATTTCTATTGTTGCTAGTGTGTTTTATATCTTTTTGTATTTTTATTTTTTATTTTAAAAATCGAAAACTTTTAAAAAATCATTTTTTCAAGTTTTCGATTTTCAGGTTAACATTTTTGTTTTTTTATTTTTTCTATAAAAAATATTTTTTCAGTATAATTGTAATATTGTATTTATTAATACTTTTAAGGTGTTTTTTGACTTTTTGAGTGTGTATTTTCGTGTCTTTATGACAATTATTTGTTATTTTTAGTAATTTTTAATTGAATTTTCCGCAAATTCGTTATTTATTACTTTATTATATGGTGCTTCTTTGTCTAATTCTCCAGCTTCTTTCATAACAGTTTGTAATCTATTAAATGCTTCTTCTTTTAATATTGGAGTATCATTCCAAGCATCTATATCCATATAACTTTGTATTGATTTTGTTAGCATATCTAAGTCTGTATCTGGGAAAAAGTCTTGTATTACTTCTGCTATTTCCTTTGCAGAATGTTGTTTTACCCATTGTTGTCCTTTATATATAGCATTTGTAAATCCTTGAATGACATCCTTATTTTCTTCTATATAACTCTTTTTTGCAAAATATGCAGTATATGGAATTTCTCCTGATGCTTCTCCTACAGATGCTACAACATAACCTTTCCCAGCCTCTTCTGTCATTGAAGCTGTTGGCTCAAACAAGGTTACATATTCTGCGTCTCCTCCTGCAAAAGCTCCTGCCATTAAGTCGAATTTTATACTATCATCTAAATTCACATCTGTTTCTGGGTCTATTCCATTTTGTTTTAATACATATTCAAAAGTCATATATGGCACTCCGCCTTTTCTACCAGGTATTACAGTTTTTCCTTTTAAATCGTTCCAACTAAAATTGTCTGTATCTGTTTTACTTACTAAAAACGATCCGTCTCTTTTGGTCATTTGTGCAAAAACTTCTGCATAGTCTTCTTTCCCCTCATTATAAACATATATTGATGCTTCTGGTCCTGCAAATCCTATATCACTTTGACCAGCTAACACCGCTGTCATTACTTTGTCTGCACCTTGCCCTGTAGTAAGTTCTATTTCTAGTCCCTCTTTTTTAAAAAAGCCATTGTTTATAGCAACATATTGAGGTGCATAGAATACAGAACGTGCTACTTCGTTTACACTAATTTTCTTTAAGTCATTATCATTTGTTTTATTATTCATACTGTATATTACTGCTCCTGCAATAATAACAGCAACAATTATAATAATTACTAATATTTTTTTCACAATTTCAACTCCTTTTTACTATTATCCTTTCAGTAATTACTACTGCCTGATACATAATTGCAGCGACAATTGCCAATATTATAACTCCTGTCATTACTAAATCTAGCTGGAATACTTGCCCTCCATATACTATTAAATATCCCAAACCTGCTTTTGATACTAAGAATTCTCCTGTAATTACTCCTACTAATGACAACCCAATATTTACTTTTAAAGAATTAAAAAATGTTGGAATATTAGCAGGTATTATTATTTTAGTTAGTGTTTGAAATTTATTTGCATTAAATGTTTGTGCCATTTTTATTTTTTCCTTATCTGTTTCTAAAAATCCATTTAAAATTTCCATAACTGTTACTATTAGTGATATTAAAAGAGCCATAGTTATAATGGCTGGCATTCCAGCTCCTACCCATATGATGATGACTGGTCCTAATGCAACTTTGGGTAAGCTATTTAAAATTACTAAAAAAGGTTCTAAAACTTTAGATAAAAATTTCGACCACCATAATACTATTGCAATAGCAATTCCTAATATTGTACCTAATGTAAATCCTATTAATGTTTCTAAGCATGTTACTCCTACATGCATCATTAAGTCTGAGGATGATAAGTTAATAAAAGTATTCCATATTCTAGTTGGACTACTTGCAATAAAGCTATCTATTACGCCAATATTAGCTAATATTTCCCATCCAGCAATAAATACTATTACAATTGCTAGTCTTGTAAGTACTACTAATATTTTGTTCTTTTTTATTTGTCTTAAGTATTTTTTTCTTTCTTCTGATATGTTTTTCTCACGCATGTACATCAAGCTCCTTCCAAATAGTATCAAAGTATTTACTAAATTTTGGACTTTCCCTACAATTTATAGGATTTCTGTTTTCCATTTCAAAATCTATTTTGTGTATCTTTTTTACTGTTCCAGGTCTATTTGTAAGAACTACTACTCTGTCCGACATACTTATAGCTTCTGATATATCGTGTGTTACCATTATAGCGGTTATTTTTTCGTTCTTTAAGATTTGGAATATGTCATTTGTTACCATTATTCTGGTTTGATAGTCTAATGCTGAAAATGCTTCGTCTAGCAAAAGTATGCTAGGTCTTGTTGCCAATGTTCTAATTAAGGCAACTCTCTGTCTCATTCCGCCAGATAATTGACTTGGATATTTTTCTTTAAATTCATATAAATTGTACTTTTTTAGTAGTTCTTGAACATATTTTTCGTTTTCTGATGTCTTTATCTTTCTTACTTCTAGTCCAAATAATACATTTTTATAAATAGTTCTCCAAGGAAGTAAGCTATCTGTTTGAAGCATATATCCAATTTCGCCGTTTTTATAAATTTCACCTGCTGTTTGTTTTTCTAGCCCTGCAATAATTGATAATAAAGTGGATTTTCCGCATCCGCTTGGTCCTATTATACTTACAAATTCTCCTTCTTGAACTTTTAGATTAATATTTTTTAAGGCTTCTATTTCTCCGTTTTTAGCTTGGTATTTTTTCCCTATGTTTTTTAGTTCCAAAATATTTTTCATAATTGCCTCCTAAAAATTTATCCTATTATATTTTATGTTAATTTTGAGTTTTTGTGAGATTATAGTGGATATCTATGAAAAATTTATTTAATCGTACTAAAAAAGTTACTTCTCTTTTATGAATCTTATACAATATTTTCTTAAAAGCATTTATTATCTTATATTAATTATTATTTACATTTATAAAGTACAGTAATAAGTGTCTTTTATAATTTTTAAAACCTTTCCCCTTTTGGACAGCTGTAACTCGGCATAAATGCCTCGAACAGCTGTCACAATGGTCCCCACGTAAGGCTTAAAAATTATAAAAGACACTTATTACTGTACTAGTCATTTTATTAAATACTTTATCTTCTCTTTACACTTTTAATATTTTTAGTTTATTGTTTTTATACATTTTATAGTATTTTGATATTCCCTATATTTTTTCTTTATCATTATCTAATATATGCTTTATAATAACTTAACTTTTTTATCCTTTACTTTTCTCTTTGTTGAACTTTTATAATGACTCTGTATAAAAAATGCTTTAATGTTTATATTTTATGGCTAATTTTTTATTATATCTTTATAACTAAATTCTAAATATTTGTCCTGGATAAATTAAGTTAGGATTACTTATTCTATTTAGTCTTACAATATTAGCTATTGATGTCCCATATCTTCTAGCTATACTCCATAATGTATCTCCGCTTCTTACTGTATACAATTTATGTCCGCAGTCATGTTTGCATTCATCTTCACTGTTTGTATTGCTAGGAATTATTAGTCTTTGTCCTGTATATATTAAATTAACATTTGTTATTCCGTTTAGTGTAGCAATAGCATTTACTGTTGTGTTAAAGTTTAATGCTATTTGAGATAGTGTATCTCCTCTTTTTACTATATAGACATTTTCAACATTACTATTTGTGATTGGTACTATTAAACTTTCTCCAGCATATATTAAATTTGGATTTTCAATATTATTTAGTTCTACTAGTCTTCTTACTGTGGTATTGTAATCTAGGGCTATTTCTGATAGAGTGTCTCCCCATTTTATAATAATTGTTTTTGTTCCTGCCACATTACCTTCGTTTCCATTATTGCCATTTTCATTATCTTCTCCATTGTTTCCCTCGCTGTCATTGCCGTTATTATTCTCTCCTTCGTTTGGGTTTTCTACATCTGGTATTTCTGACGTATCATCTAAAAATATCTCTTTAGTAAACCTATTCATGTCTACTCTAGCATTTATTCCATTTACTTCTCCATCATCTGCATATTGCCACCCTACCCACGATGACCAATTTCCATTATTTTGTGGTTCGTTTACTCCATATTGTGCGACCCATAATGGATTTTTTGTAACTTCTCCTTCAAATATATATGTAGCATCATATGCATTACTATATACTACAACTTCTTTTTTACTAAGCTCTTCTACTTTATTTATAAATGCTACTGCTATTTCATTAATTTGTTGTTTATTTAAGTTTCCAAATGATTCAAAGTCCATTGCTAGTTTACAATCTATGCTTTTACCAGAAATAAGCGATACGAAAAATTGTGCTTGTGTCTCTGCTTGTGCAATACTTCTAGCTGTTAAGAAATGATATACTCCTACTTTTAATCCATTTGTTTTTGCCTCTGTGTAATTTCTTTCGAAATGAGAGTCAACATAGTTACTCCCCTCACTAGATTTCATATAAACAATTTCAATTCCTGCTTGTTTTACTTCGCTATAGTTTATATTTCCCTGATATCCACTAACATCAATTCCTGCATATGTAGGTTCACTTGAAGGTGATAAAGCCATGGATGATGGTGCTAAAAGATATATTAAAAATATAGGTAATATAAATATTGTGCAAAATGTTTTTAGTATCCTATTCACATTAAAAACTCCTTTCATAATTATTTTTTATATATTATGAAAAGAGTTATTTTTTCGTTATTTTATGTTTTGTAAAAAATTGATTAAACAATTTTCTAATTTATTTAATTAAATGTATATTTATTAGATTTTTATATTATTTGTTTTATATGATTTATATAAAATTTATTATTTTTTAAGTAAACTTCTATTACGTCTATTCTTATATAGTGATTTTCTAGTTTATTTAAGTAAATATAATACTTAGTGGCTTTTTTTATGTGCTTTTGTTTTACTTGATTTACAGCTTCGCTTGGTCTTCCACATGCAACATTACTTCTAGTTTTTACTTCTATAAATACTATTTCATCATCTTCTTTTGCAATTATATCTATTTCTCCTTGTTTACATCTAAAGTTTCTTTCTATTATTTCATAATTGCTATTTACTAAATACTTAGCAGCAATATCTTCTCCTATTCTTCCTAGTTCGTGATATAAATACATTTTTCTCCTTATTCTCTTTCTTACTTTTACTTTGTTATAAACATTTTTAGTTTTTCCAATATTTCTTATCTAAACTTCTATATTGAATAGCCTCTGCTATATGGCTTTTATTTATTTGTGTACTACCTGCTAAATCTGCAATTGTTCTTGCAACTTTTAATATTCTTCCATAAGCTCTTGCACTAAAACCTAATTTTTCAAATGCAGTTTGTAATATTTTTTTACTTTCTTCATCTATTTGGCAGTATTTTTCTATAAGCTTAGGTGTAAGCTCTGAATTAGAATATATTTTTTCGTCTTTATACCTCTCTCTTTGTATTTGACGTGCTACATTTACTCTTTTTTGTATATCTTTTGAACTTTCTATTTTGTTATTACTTTCTAATTTTTGATATTTTACTCCAGTTACTTCTATTTGAATATCTATTCTATCTAGCAATGGTCCGCTTATTTTTCCCATATATTTTGATATAGCTTGTTCTGTACAAGTGCATTCTTTTTCTTTTGAGCCATAATAACCACATGGGCACGGGTTCATTGATGCAACAAACATAAATTTACATGGATATGTAAAACTAGAGTTTACTCTACTTATACTTACTATTCCATCTTCAAGTGGTCCTCTAAGCACTTCTAAAGTACTTCTATTGAATTCTGGTAGTTCATCCAAAAACAGAACTCCATAATGTGATAAACTTATTTCTCCTGGTTTAGGAATTAGTCCACCTCCTATTAATGATTTTGGAGATATTGTGTGATGAGGTGCCCTAAATGGTCTATTTGTAATTATTGGTATATCTTTAGGTAATACTCCTGCCACACTATGAATTTTGGTTATTTCTAAAGCTTCTTCAAAACTCAAATTTGGTAGTATTGTTGGAATTCTTTTGGCAATCATTGTTTTTCCGAGAGCCAGGAGCACCGAATAAGTAGACAATTGTGTGCTCCAGCTGCTGCCACTTCTACAGCTCTTTTAACATTTTCTTGTCCTTTTACTTCTGAAAAGTCTATGTTGTAATTTTGAATTTTGTTTGTAAGTTCATCCCAATTAGATTTTAATGGCATAATATTGTTTTTATTTAAATAGTTTACTACTTCTCTTAATGAATTTACGCCTATTACTTCAATGTCTTTTACAATGCTTGCTTCTAATGCATTTTCTTTTGGAACTATTACTTTTTTTATTCCTAAGTTTTTTCCTTCTATGCACATTGGAAGAATTCCATTTACATTATTTACTTTTCCATCTAACGATAATTCCCCTATGAATGCTACATTTTCTTGAGGTTTGTTTTTTATAATTCCTATGCTACACAATATGCCTATGGCTATTGGTAAGTCATAAAATGCTCCCTCTTTTCTAATATTGGCTGGTGCTAAATTAATTAATACTTTTCTACTTTTTAGCTCATATCCTGAGTTTTTAATTGCTGTACGCACTCTTTCTTTTGCTTCTTTTATGCTTGTATCTGGTAGTCCGTATAATTTCCCAGTTTGGCATTCCTCCTGTTATATCTGTTTGCACATTAATAATATATCCTTCTAAACCATGTAAGGATATTGTTTTAATAATAGATAACATTATTTTCCTCTTTTTTATTTTATTAATTATATTTTTTTATTTATAATGAATTTTTTTGTTATTTTTGTTATATTTGTTATTTTGGTATATAAATTTTCTTGTTTACAGTTTCGTGCTTTTTATTTTTTATCTGTTTATAATTATTCTCAACATGTTATACTTTATTTTAATTTTTTGCCGTATAATTTTTAATTTCTGCTTTACAGATTTTCTTTATATTTATATATTTGTTTTCTTATTCTTTAATTTATATTCTATTTTCCAGTGTTTTAGTCTAAATTTAAAATATATTCATTCCCTGGCAGACTTTTTATTAGTTCTTCCATTTCTAAAATGACTAATGCTTCATTGACTTCTGATATTGTTTTATTGCTTAGTCTAGAAATTTCGTTAATTGAACGTGGTATTTCGCTTATACACTTATATATGCTTAAATATTTATCATCTATTTTTATTTCTTTTTCTTTGTCTAATAATTCGTATTCTTCTAAAATGTCCATATAATTGGTAACTAATTTTGCTCCTTGTTTTATATATTCATTTGGTCCATAGCCTGTTATACTTTCTAGATTGTGAGGTATACAAAATACGTTTTTTCTTTGTTCTATTGCATATCTTGCTGTTACATTGCTTCCACTTCTATATCTTGCCTCTATTAATAATACTCCTAATGAAATTCCACTTATTATTCTGTTTCTCATAGGAAATTTAGATAAATCTGCTTTTTGATTTGGCTCATATTCACTAATTACACAGCCTCCTTCTTCTAATATTTCTTTATACAATATAAAATTTTCTTTTGGATAGATATAATTAAATCCAGAACCTAAAACAGCTATAGTTTTTCCTATTTCGCTTTTAGAATATGTATGTGCAATTGAGTCTACTCCATTTGCTAAGCCACTTACTATGCAAATGTCTGCTCTGGCTAATTCTTTTGCAAATTTTGCAGTATACTTTGCTCCATATTTACTGCATCTTCTAGCTCCTATTATTGCAATACTGTTTTTATTAAGCAGACTTGCATTACCTTCTACATATAATTTTTTAGGTGCTTGTTTAATTTCTAGCAACCTTTTGGGATATAACTTATTTTCTTGTGTAATTTCTTGAATAGTACCACCTTCTTTTTTATAAAATTATAATTTGGGAATTTTAAGAAATAATTTGTTTGATTTTTCTAGTTTACAAGAATTTGTTTTGACTTAATAATTTTGAATATTAACATTAATTTGTTATTTGTTATTAGCAACTTACGATTTTTAAATTATTTTAATTTATTGTAGTTTTTAATTTACCACATCTTGTATGATTTTTCAACAATTTTCGTATTACATTTTTCTACAATATTCGACTATAATTTATGAGATTTATTTAAAAATTAGTAATCTAGTTATTATGGTTTACTTCATTGTATTAAATAAATTTTGCTTTAAGTTTAATAATTAGTACTGTTTATTATGTAATAATCGTTTATATAATAAAAATTTGTTTGAGTAATTAAATATTATATAGTAAATATCTTACGTATTATGAGAAGCAGAAGTGTTATTTTTAAATTTTAGAGTCTTTCCCCTTTTGGACATCTGTAACTCGGCATAAATGCCTCGAACAGCTGTCACAATGGTCGCCCACGCAAGACTCTAAAATTTAAAAAATAACACTTCTGCTTCTGAATTTTAGAATAAGCCCTTTTATTATAAATTAATAAATTCTAAATATATTAAATTGTTTTTATTATGTGTAAATAAATCTTAGACATATTCCAATCGTTTTATTATGCGCAAATAAGTCTTAGACATATTCCAATCGTTTTATTATGCGCAAATAAGTCTTAAACATATTCCAATCGTTTTATTATGCACAAATAAGTCTTAAACATATTCCAATCGTTTTATTATGCGCAAATAAATCTTAGACATATTTAATAAATTTTATTATATGTAGATAGATTTTCTTATAAAATGTTTAGTTAGTTCTAAAACAAGTACTTATATAACCAATATTACAAGCTTAAGCTTATTCCCATAATATTTATTTGCTGAATTTAAATATTATACAGCCCGTTTCACCTTCATCATCATATAGTACTGTATAATTTTTATATCCTGTATAGTCTAAAACTTGTTGCAAAATTTTATCTCTGTTTCCTATATATTTCTTTATGCTTAGTATAAATTCATTACTATTTGTTAGTTCTTCATTGTCTTTTAAATACTCAAGCTGAGTTTCTTGTAAGATAAGTGATTCTTTATAAGTCATAAATTCTGGCATACTTTGTATATGATTAAATACTCCTGAACCTATGTATACAAATGGATCTTCACTATTTTCTTCTGCAATTTTTAAGTAATTACTATAGCCTTTATACAAATGTTCTGGTTCTTTTGTAGCTAGTCCATATATTGACGCTATTGAAATAATTACCACTAATATGGTCATTCCTATTTTTCTATTTTTTATTGTTGTATTTACAATACTAGAAAGTCCTAATGTAATTAATATACTTAATGCAGGAAGTAGTCCATACAAGTATCTTAGCTCCTTATATGGTGAAATTTTAGCAATTACTAATATTGATAGAAATGTTGGTATAATTAGTAAAAGTAAATATCCTTTTTCCTTACTTTTTATAAATTTGTAAATATACCATGCTGTAAATATAATAAGAGCAACAACTCCTAAAATCATAGGCAAGCTATATGCTTTGAAAAGTAATTCTACAAACTTTACTAAACCTTCAAAATATGCTCCATTTGCACCTGCTGCTCCTACTCCTCTATACGAAAAGAATATTTGGTATATGCAAATTGGATATATTAGTACCCCAATTAGAGCACTTATAATATGTGTTAAAATATATGATTTTAGCTCATGCCACTTTTTTTCTTTTATCATTAAGGCAATCATAACTACAAAGCATCCTAAGGCAAATATGCAGAAATAATATTGTGACAAAAATCCTAAAATCGTGGTTGTACCAAGTAAAACTTTAGTTTTTTTGGTCATTTTGAAGCCGTACTTATATATTTTTAATGTTAAGTAAAAATATGCAAGGGTAAAAAATGCAAGCATCATATACATTCTGGCATAGATAACAGTTGATATAGCTCCCATACTAAGTCCATATAAAAGTACTGTTGGTATAACTAACTTTTCTTTATCTAAAAGCTTTAGTATGCTTCTTATAACAAAACATGTTCCCACAAAAAATGCTAATGATATACTAAAGAAAAAGTATTTTGAAAATGTATCTGGAAAAAACGAACATACGGTATGATTTAATATGCAATATAGTGGTGGATGTACGTCTCTAGCTTGATTATAATAAACACTAACATAATTAAATCTTTCATTTGGCGCTACAGTTAAATAATCTTTTGCTTCTTCTCTAGTCTTCCATACAGGATGTTCTTTAGAAGAAATTTCAGAAAATAACTTATTCCATTCGTCTTGGTGTGTAAAATAATACCACGCATTTTCTACGGTTTTACCTATATTACCATCAACAATTATATAATTTCTCACAATTTTATTAAATGTATCTTCTTTTCCATGAGGTTGAAATAAATTATCATATGTACAATTTGAAGATCCATATGTAAACATTTCATCTTCGTGGAAGCCCTCTTTTTTACTCATGTAGAATACCATTAATCCACATAATACTAACACTATGAGGATAAATATAGCTAAATTTATTTGATTTTTCTTTTTTATATCCATTGTTACTCCTTTAATTTGAAAGTTTTAACTTTCCTCCACATTTTCCACATCTATATCTTTTAAATAAATTGCGATTAAGCCTATTTCTATATATTTCTTGCCCACAATTTTCACAAATTATTTTATATTTATATTCTTTTTCTTTGTAAGGAATGTTACTCTTCTCATAATCTTCTTTTACATTGCCTGTACGAGTTACGTTGTATCCTAATTTTTGATTTATATAGTTTGCATATTTTTTGAATTCTTGCCCATGGTTGTTGCAATATGGAAAGCAATGTATAATTTCATGCATTATTGTATTTTTTATGATATCTTCGTTTAAATTCATAACCCATTTACTTACTTCTATGTGATGTTTCTTGAATTTTTCGTATTTTATAATACGTCTATATCCATGTCTTTCTACTATTTTTGATGACTTATCTGGTTCTTCTTGTTTACAACATCCATATCTTTTACTTGCTCTTGAAGATAATTTTATATCAATATCTCCTACTATCTCTTTATTTTTAATGTCTAAACCGATTGTTTTTAATTCGTTTACACATTCATCGTATAATTTTATTAGGTCTTTTTCCATGTTCATCTTCCTATTGCTTCGTTAATTTCTTGTTTTTTGTTTTAAAGTAATATGCAAATAATTAATATTACTTTTAATTGATTTTTATTAGTTTAATATATAAAATTAGTATGTTTTTTTATTCTAACTAATTTTCTTCTAATTGCTTTATATATCTATAAATTTCGCCCCAGTTATATAATACTTTTAAATATTCATTTTCTTCCAAGTCGAAAGATGGTGCATCTTTTAAATATATTGTATGTATGTGGTCCCTAGCTAATTTTTTACAATTTTTATTTGAGTCATCTATCATTAAGTCTATCTTCTCTTGTTTACAAATTTCTTCTTTATTTTCAGTTCCCCAATAATATTTTTCGAATATATCAAGGTCGTTATCTTTAAGTCTTTGGATTGTTATAGGTATCAAATCCTTATTTAGCTTTCCTCTTGCAGTTATAACTATTAGAGTATGCCCTTCTTCTTTTAGCAAAGGTATAATATCCTTTGCTCCTGGCATAAAATTAGATACTTCTGTAATTTTTCTATGATATTTTTTTACAAAGCCATCTGTTTCTTCTTCACTCCATGAATATCTATCTTGAAATTTTATTTCTCTGTTATTTCTTATGCTGTTTTTCTTTAAATCCTGAATATCATATAGCTCTGAGTATATTCTATAAAGTTTTTCTGAGTCAAATATTACTCCATCTAAATCAATTCCAATTCTCATGCACAAATTTGTATGATGTTTTACCATACTCTCCTTTCCTCGTTTTTTATATATTCTATCTTAGATATGTCATTTTTTCAATTATTTTTGGTTTTTATTAATAATTTTATAAGATTTTGATATCTATAATTAGTTGCCTCATTTTTTATTATTTGTAGCCGATTAATTTCGGTCCGTTCCGCTATAGCGGATATTTTTTGTGCGTTTTAAAATTATTCTACAACAAAACCCGCCGGAGCGGGTTAATGTGATTGTAATAGACGAAATTACTATAAAAAGTTGTCTGTTTTATCCTCTTCAATTTTTCCTAAAAATTTTTTATCTAGCCATTTTTGACTTCTACTTTTAAATACAATCACTGAATCTTTTTCTTTTCTAATATGTCTTTTTAGCTCTTTCTCTAATTTTAGCATTGCTGAATCTGAAATATCACCTTCAAATACTGAATTTTGTATATGTACCAAATATTTTTTACAAGTTTTGAATACTTTTCTTAAAACTTTCTGTCCTCCATTTTCTTCTAAATTTATATCATAAACTAAAATTATATACATACTACCACCACATTTTAAATCCTTCGTATTCTTGTCCTTCTATAAAATGCTTTATTAATTTATATATCTCTAACCTTATTAAATATTCATAACTTACTTCTCTATTTAGCTTTTTGTGTTTAATTGTCGTTTGAAGTCTTAAGTCCATTTCTCTTGTAATTTCTTTTCTTTTTTCTTCTTTTATGTATAAAAAATTTAAACCTTTTTCAAAATCATTTTCTGTTATTTGTTTTTTATTTAACATTGAAAATATAAGTCTATCTGCTATAATTGGCTTAAAAATCTCTGCTATATCTAAACAAAGCGAAAATCTTCTCTCTGATGGCTCATGCAAATAGCTAATTGTTGGGTTTAATTGTGTTTTATATATTTCACTTAATACCCTTGTATATACTAATGTGTTTGTATACGAAATTAACGAATTTATAGCATTATCCGGAGGATTTTTGACTCGTTTTTCAAATTCTATTTCTTGACTAATAATATTTTTCCATGAACTATAATATGTTTTTCTTATGTTGCCTTCTATTCCCATTAGTTCTTGTACATCTTTACACAAATCTATTTGTTTTCTTAAATGTTCTATTTCATTTATGTATTCTTTTAATTCTTTTCCTCTATTATTATAGTAATTTAAGTTTCTATAAATATTGTATGATGCACTTTTTATAAATTCTTTGGCTATGTTTAGCCTTTTATTCTTATCTATATAATGTTTTACTTGTTCTATTAGGAGTTTTCCAGATACCAAATTTTCTTTTGGATAGTATGTCCCAGTATAAAAACCATAATGATTAAAAAAGTGTATAGATATACCATATTGAGATAGAAAATTAAGTAAATTAGTATTCAAATCAAATTCGGTCATAATATAAATGTCGTCTGTATGTTCAACTGGAATTGATTTTTTACTTCCATCTTTATAAATAATTTCTAATGAATTGTCTTTTCTCTGTAGTCTTCCGTTTCTATATAAATAGTACGATTTTTTCATATCTGAAGCTCATTCCTTTCTTCTATTGGCTATATGCATGTTTTTATAAGATTTTAATTGTCTCATTTTTCGCTTCTGTTTCCCTTTTATATATAACATAAGTCATAATATGCACATTTTTTGCATTTTTTATCTTGCGCTACATCTATTGGCCCATTTGAGTTTATAATTTTTCTAATGTTCATTATAATATTTTTTAGAGCTTGTCTGTCTTCATTATCTAGTGTTATATCTTTTGTTTCTTTTATTAAAGGAAAATCTATTTTTGCTTTAACATTTTCTACACCTTTTTGTTCTAAGTAATACATGTAGTACTTTACTTGCCAAATTGATGCTTCTTCAATTGATTTTGTTTTCTTTACTTCATGTAGAATTGCACTATTTTTGATAAAATCAATATTTATAGTATTGTCTATTAAAATATGTTTTTCTTGATTTTCATAACTCGTTTCGTCTATTATTTTACCAATTTCAACTAGTTCGCTATTCTGTTCCATTTGTATTTGATTTGCAAAATACCATAATTTCTTTTTGCATACGAAGTAATAATAAACCATTATTCCACTTATCTCTTTCATTTTTATCACTTCCTTTTTTGTTTTTATTACGTTATTATTTATCTATATTTAATGTTCTATTATAATTATATTAAGCTTTAGTAAACTCATTGATTATCAATTAGTATATTTTGATTAATATATATCATTTTCCTGCTTAATTTCCTGTACTTTAAAGTTTACATTCTATTATATTTAGATTACTACTTCGATTTTCAGCCTCTTTTACTGCTTCATCAGTGTTTATATTCTACTATATTTAAATTACTACTTGACCAAATGACAAAGTTCCTCTGACTGTGAAATCCCAATTTATATTCTACTATATTTAAATTACTACCAAGACTATCACGTATATCACTAATCTGTCCACTATAATATTTATATTCTACTATATTTAAATTACTACTGAAATATATTACTAAAGATTGTGTAAAAAATAGTAAATTTATATTCTACTATATTTAAATTACTACCTTCATCTTCTTTTTGTCTTGCTGGGTTTGCTATTAATATATTTATATTCTACTATATTTAAATTACTACCATATCTATATAATAATTTATGTGAAAGCATAATCATTTATATTCTACTATATTTAAATTACTACTTAAGAAAGTCGGGACGGTCTAAAATATCACGTGAGACATTTATATTCTACTATATTTAAATTACTACTTATTTTGTAGTATCCTTTTTCTGTCATTACGTGATTTATATTCTACTATATTTAAATTACTACTATGTTCTAGTCCATTCTACCCAATAAAAGAATTCTACATTTATATTCTACTATATTTAAATTACTACGCAACTCTATTTAATATATCTGCTTGATTTTCATCATTTATATTCTACTATATTTAAATTACTACAGACTATAACGAATGTGATATACGAATAAAAATAGAATTTATATTCTACTATATTTAAATTACTACTTTAAAACTAAAGTAGATTATACTTTTGATGAAGAATTTATATTCTACTATATTTAAATTACTACCCCCACATTAGTCCTGTAGAATTACTATATTCTACATTTATATTCTACTATATTTAAATTACTACTTTTGGAGGTAATGTAGTGATAAGAGAGCAAAAAGAAGTATTTATATTCTACTATATTTAAATTACTACTAATTCCAAGCTGTATGATATTACAGTTTAGCACTATTTATATTCTACTATATTTAAATTACTACGAGCCAGAAGATGACGAAAAAGTCAATCTTCAAAAAATTTATATTCTACTATATTTAAATTACTACGAAAAGTATTGATATAAGAAAAAGCAATACCAACATCATTTATATTCTACTATATTTAAATTACTACTTTCTTCTCTAATATCTTCTTCTGTCCTATTCTTCATATTTATATTCTACTATATTTAAATTACTACCAAGAAGATATGTGGAAATACTCTTCATATTGGTACAATTTATATTCTACTATATTTAAATTACTACAAGTATAAACATTTCTAAAAAATCATTTATTTTTTCATTTATATTCTACTATATTTAAATTACTACATAGATAATCCTCATATATTTACAATGAAAGATATATGAGATTTATATTCTACTATATTTAAATTACTACTTTTGAAACTTCCTTGATTACTCATTATTCTAAATGATTTATATTCTACTATATTTAAATTACTACAAAGTATTGATATAAGAGAAAGCTACGCCGAACATCATTTATATTCTACTATATTTAAATTACTACAAAGAAAATAATCGAGAAAATGAAACTATGAATTTATTTATATTCTACTATATTTAAATTACTACCTAGTCCTCCTTAAGTTTTAGTCTTCTTCCACACATATTTATATTCTACTATATTTAAATTACTACATAATACCCATTTAAATTTTCTTGTCTTTTTATCAAGATTTATATTCTACTATATTTAAATTACTACGTCCATTTGAGCAAGCAACAGTCTACACGCCTACAGCATTTATATTCTACTATATTTAAATTACTACACAGAATTATCAGTAACTACAATATTCGCATTGGTATTTATATTCTACTATATTTAAATTACTACTCAAATCCATTCGCGGTTGGGTCATCTGTAACATTTGATTTATATTCTACTATATTTAAATTACTACAAGTGATTTTACTTTAACCATTTTATTTGTTTCTTTATTTATATTCTACTATATTTAAATTACTACATAATTGTATGGATAGCAATAGCACTTGTTATTTTTATTTATATTCTACTATATTTAAATTACTACATATCTTCTTTGTTTGCGTAATATTTCTTAATAATTAAATTTATATTCTACTATATTTAAATTACTACAGGTTCATATATACATGGCTATATTCTAGTGTTTATCAGCATATATCTGTCGACCTATTCATTTTTTACTAAATTTTCAAATAAAAATTTAGTATATTTATTAAAAATGCTTATATTTAAGCCTTTTCTTTATCTGTCGATGCAACGTATATTTTTGCTTATTAGTGGTCGACAGATATTTTATAAGAACCTACTATCCAAATCATATTCTTCATCATTTTCTAATAATAGTCCTATTTTATTATCATATTTTAAATTAAGTACCTGTATTCCTTCTATCTCTATGCTATTTACAGTATATTCGCGCACTTTTCTCATCTGTCCACTACTTATAGTTGTTGTTAACTTATTCATTTCTCTTTTAAGCCTTCTTCTCTTTTCTCTATCTTTTTCGTTCTTATACTCATCAAATAGTTTTATATTTTCATCATAAATTGATTTCGGAATTACTGTATAACTTTCTATTTTTCTTAGCAATTGTTGTGCTTCTTTCTTATCTACATCATAGTCTATAATATTGTCTAAAACTTTTATTCCTTCTTCAAAGTTTCTTAAAAAGTCACTATCCTTTAATTTTTCTTTGGAGTATAGTTTATCTACTAGCATCATCTTTTGTTCTTCTTTTAGTAGTTTCTCATCAAATTTTTCTAAAAGTTCTTTACTTATTTCATATATTTTCTTATCATAGACACTACTAATTCCACTATTTTTCTCTGTAAATATATATATATTTGGCTCATTCATGTCAAATTTTCTTTTTCTATAGCATCTTCCCAATCTTTGAAATAAGCTGTCTAATGTTGACATTTCTGTATATAAATAATCAAAATCTATATCTAATGATGCTTCTACAAGTTGTGTTGTAATCCAGACTCCGTTTTCTTTTTTATTATCTGAAAATTCCTTTATTTCTTTTTCTAACTTTGCTCTATCTTTTGCAATAAATCTAGCATGTAGTAAACGCACATTTTTATTGTTGTATTCTAGTATTTTTTTATATATTTCAATAGCTTTGTTTACAGTATTGGCTATAACTAAAACTTTTTTATTTTTTGCTTTTTCACATATTGCCTCACAATTATCTATTATATCTGATTTTTCTAGTTTTATTTTATGTCTTTCTAATTTACTTGGAACTTCTTTATATTCAAAATCTATCTTCATTTCTTCTAATTTGTCTTTATATATTCTTGGCAGAGTTGCTGTCATAATCATAAATCTTCCGCCAATGTTACTTATCATCTGTAAGCCTTTTAAAATGATAGCTGTTATTTCTGGGTCGTATGCTTGTATTTCATCTATAATTACTTTTGAATATGCTAGAGTAGAATATATTCTCTCATATCCTTTATATTTAAATACAAATGGGAATATTTGATCTACTGTACATGTGGTAATTCTATATGATAAATTTTTAGCTTGTTCCCACTCTGCATTGGAAATTCCAAATTCTGTTTCCGCTTCTTCTAAATAATCTAATGCTGCAGAATGAAGCAGTCCTACACTTTTATAATTTATAATGTCTTTAATTCTATCAAATATTGCATTAATGCTTATTCTTAAAGGTAGTGTAAAAAATGCTTTGTCTCCTTGTGCCCACATTAAAGCAGCTTCTGTTTTTCCTAATCCTGTTGAACCAACTGCAACTACATTGTTTTCTTGATTATTTTTTGCAAATATTTGTAACTCGTTTTCTTTAAAATTATGCTTAATGAAAAAGCTTTCTATATAATCTGATATTTTTTCATCACATGTATCTTCTACTTGAATGTGTGCAGAAGCACTATAATCTAGTCGATGTAAAAACCCTTTTAATAAGACATAATCTACGTATAATTTGTGTAAAGAATTAATTCGCTTTCCGTCTCCTACTAAACTTAAATATATAGTGTTTGGAGATTTATTAAGCTCTATTTCTAACTCTTCTGATGCACTTGCTATCTTTGGCATGAGGTCATTTTTTATTATTTTATTAACCAAGTCTCTATCATCATTTTTTTGTTTTCTCTCATGATGATAATATATTGCCTGAATTAATAACTTTTCCACTTGTTCTGTTAGATTTAAGTCATCTATTGGGATAAGAGCTGGAGAAAGTTGTTCGTGTTTTATATCATTATAATTAAATTCTGTTGGTATTTCTTTCTTACCTATTTTATTTAAAATTAGGTTTTGAAATGGTGTATATATTTTGCCTATGTCATGGTATTTACAAGCTAATTCTAAGATTCTCCAAAACTCTTCTCCTCTTAAACTTGTTGTTCTTGCTACCTGTTTAGCACTAATTTTCTTTAAATACTTTATTTGTTTTACAAGCTCGTCTGTGTGTTCTTTTAAGGTCTCTTGTGGTTCTGATTTTGCATAAAACATACATTACTCCTTATTTATAGAATATTATGTAGTCTCCATCTTCATCTTTCAAAACATTTTTTAATAATATATTGCTATCTTCTTCTATATATTTTACCTTTACTTTGTCATATTTTCTTAAATTATCTGGAGTTATATGATATACTGTATTAAGATTATAATTAATTCCGGGCATATCTTCTCCTAGTTTTTCTAATGGGACATATGCATTTCTATTGGCTTGGTCTCTTCTTACTTGTTCTATATTTTGTACATATTTTATTCCATCTATTCTAACCATATCTTCATTTCTTCCTAATGAAAATGTTTCTTTTCCATTTACAATGTTTTGATAAATTTTGTCTATTACCTCGTCTTCTGCTTGTACATGAATTACTAAGTTTATGTTTAAAAGTTGATGGACATTTCTTGGCATTGATGTTACTTTATCTTTTCCTTTATACATTCTTAGATTTTGATAGTTAGTAAAAATGCTTTCATATTCTCCTTGAACAGATATATTCATATCAAAGTATTCACCTGGTTTTGCTTGTAATATTTTATGTAACATACCAATTATAGTAGAATATGGGGGTAATGGATATGTTTCTGCTACTTTTAAAGCCAATGGTTTCTTATAACATGCTGTTTCTTGAAAAAGATTTAGTTTTAATATTTTCATAATTGGTCGCCATCCTTTCTATGTAGTAGCTTAATTTATTTTGCATAATATTCCTTTACCTCATTTTCTATTTCATCAAAGAACTTTTGTATACTAAGCATTTTATCTCCAAATAGTTCTTGTAATTCTTCCTCATTTTTAAATTCATTTGGAACGATTCCTGCAAAAGTATTTTCTTTTACACTATTTTCTCCTATTTTAAGCTCCATTGCAGAGTCTAAAATTTTTGTATCTATTTTAAAACCTTCACCTTTTGTCTCTAACTTTATTCTACCTAAGAAAAATGGAGTATTGATGTTATATATTCCGCCTACTATAAATAATGGGCTTAGGTTTTCTTCTCTACCTCTAATATCTCTATTTAGTACTTTTATGATTTCTAATAATTGTAGTACTCTATTTGTTTTTTCTTCTTGGCTAAGTTCTATATTTCCATCTTTTCCAACTCTTGCTAATTCTACTGTTACTGTATATGTATAATAACTTAAATGTTGTTCTACATTTGCTAAATTAGGAAATTCATCTATTCTATCTGCTAATCCTTTATTAGTTAAAAAGTCCATATCGCTTTTATATTCTTCTAATGAAAGCGCATGACTTAGTCTAACAGTTGCACTTCTTGTTTCAGAACCTCCATCCTCATTTTCTGCAGATTTTTTAGATGTTTTCATATAACCAAATAAATCCATCTCTTGAGAATCTTTAATATTTAGTTCATCTTTAAATTGTATAGTACCTTTTGATTTGTCTACAACTTCTAAATTCCAGTTATATAGTTTATTTCCAATTCTTGCAATATCATATCTTAATGCTTGTCTTGAAGCAAATGTATATACATTTCCATTACCTCTTGCTAACTTTTTTAACTCTGATATGTTTCCAATTCCTTCTCCATAATTTAAGCTTTGTGCTTTAAATATTATTGTTAATGTTAATCCTTTACTATTCATAATTATTTCCTTATATAATATAATAAAACTTAAATTTTAATATATAACTTACCATTTTGGTTTTATCTCTTTATTACCGATTATGTTTAAATAGGAAACTTATATTATATTTTATTATATTATACTTTCCTTTCTCCATTAATTATTTTATTCCTAAGAATCTTGGTTTAATGGTACCATTAAAATTTGCAAATAAGTTTAAATATATATGTATTTGTACATAATTTATTCTCCAAGTGCTTCGTCAACATTTGTTTCTTTCTTTTCATATTTATTTGATGCTAACCCTGATAAAAAAGTATGTCCAATTGTTGCAAAATCAAATTGCTCTTCTTTCATTACATCTAAAAATATTGGTGATATATCTTTTCCAAGAGCCATATGCAACCTAATTACATTATCCATAAATTCTTTTTTGTTTCCAGTTTTTACACAATTTAACATTTTATAAACATATCCGTCTAGTTTATTATCTGTTCCTTTTCTCTTTAGCTCTTCGTGAATTTCTGTACCAATTGAGTATAATGCCATTAATTTTTTATTTTTCTTCTCCATTTCACTCATATCTTTTTCTCCTTTCTGGATTGATTTTATTTGCATTCTTGTTTTTGATGCTAAAAATGTTGCATATCCTCCATAATTATTTTTTATAACATCTCTAAGCTTGTCATTTACAATATATTTTGTATCTTTGTTTTTCATAATTTTGTCAACCATTTGTATCTTTAATCTATAGTCTTTTATTTTCATTAAACTTTTGTCTGCATAATCCTTAAAAAATACTGCAACTGGTCTTGTTATATGGAAATATTCAAGTCTGCTATATGCTAAATATTCCGCTTCAATTTCTACTACAAATATATTTTCTAATTGACATTTACTTATGTCTTTTTCTTGTTCTACGATATCTATTAATAGGTCTGCATAAGGACTTTCGATATACCTATCCTTTCTAGATTTACTTGCAAAATTATTATTTGTCCTTAATAAGTTTTCAATGTCAGTGTCGTAATTTACAAAACTTAAGATATCTTTTTCCTCATATTTTTGACTATTTTTTGTAAGTTTTGTGATTGTCGTCAATCCCATTGGAATACAAAACATAATTAATTTGCATATATCACAAATTGGATAATTTACTTTTTGATTCCAAAAGAAATTTTTCATGTTATCACTACTAACAGCCATTGCTAAAAAGTTGCTTTCTGAATAATTACTTGTAATACAATGTTCATTTCCACATAAATAGCATATTTTAAAGACATTTTTTTCTATATATTCTTTTATTTCATTTGCTTGCTTACCTTTTTCTATGTATTTTTTGTTAATATCTGTATAAATTTTCAGCATTTCTTTAGTTATTAGCTCTTGATTTAACTTTTTTATATGTTCTTTTAGGTTCTCTAAATTATATTTTTCATCTATAAAGTCTTTTAAATATCCTGTTTCTACAATATTGCTTACATAATCTTTATACATTAAGTTCATTTGTTCTTCATAAGAAGCACTATTTTTTACTACATTTAGAAATGAAGGTTGTCCGAAATATTTATTACTTAATATGCTTTTAAATAAATTTGCAGTTAGCTTTTTATTAATGCTTTCTTTGTATAAGTATTGTCTTACTCGGTTAAAGATGTTTTCTAACTCCTCTAGTTGTTCTTTTTCTTTAATTGAATCTATTTCATTATATTCTTCTTGAATCTCATTTGCGGTTTCTTGGTCGAATTTCTTTATTTTATCTAATTGTTTTTTTATATTGTCTTTAATGTACTTTTTTTCTCTTTTTAATTTTTCTTTTGCATCATTTAATTCTTTTTTGTCTTCGCTTTCTATTTCTAAATATTGCTTTATTCTATCAAATGACTCATCCATTCTTTTATTCATTGTCTTAGCTATATCATATGTTTCAAACAAATATTGGAAATAGTATTTGTGAAATTCTTTTAAAATTTCTGTATCAAATTCTACGTAATTATCTTGAACTACTAATGCATCTTTTTGATACTTTTCCGTAATTCTTAAAAAGCCAATTAAACCTGCATTGTAAGACCAGTCATTTAATTCTAGTTTTGCTTTCATCTTTTATTATCACTCCTTTCTCAATTTATTATTTTAATGTTTCTGCAAACAAACGATTTTGAGATGTCTGCTGAGACTCCTTCCCTAATTTTACTATTTTAATGTTTGTATAAAATCTTACATTATCTGCTACTTTTTTGGTACTACTTTCTTCTTTATGTAGGTAAATTCAATGCTGAGTCTTCGTTTTATAAACTTGCTTTTTATCTGCACTTAAAATGTACTGTATATTTTGAAATTATCTACTTAGATAGAAAACATTCCAAATCCGCTACTTCTTTTGCTTCCAATTCCTGCTTTATATAGATAGTCTAATAATTCTGGATTTCCTTTTAATTTATATACCCCTAAGGAAGTTTCTATTTGTTTTTCGTAGAATTTAATAACTGCTTTTTTAGCATTTACTGCCTCTATTGAAAAAGTATCTACTAATTTTTCTGGAATATCTGTATTTTTTATTTCTTCTTTTATGTTAATTTTTAGCATTTCTTCAAATTTTTCATGTTTAAATGAATAATAGTAATCTTTTTTCGTTTCATTATTATGCTCTCTTACTACCAGTGGAGACATGAATTTTACTACAATTTCATCTGTTTTAATTTGCTTTTCAGGAACAATAGAAATTTTTTGTAAAGTCATATAATTTCGATTTAATGGGAAAGCTTTGTGAAGCTGATGATTAAAACTATTGTAGATATTAATTGCAATATTATAGTCTTGAATTGAAAAGTTTAGCTCTACTTTTTTGTCTTCTAACAAAATAAAATCTTCTTCGAATTTTGGATTCTTAAAAAATACCGCAAAAGTGTAAGGTTTCATAATAGGGTCTTTTGCATGATATAGCTTGTTAAATTCTTCTTCGCTATAGTTTTCTAAAGACATTTTTATAAAACTCATTATGCTTTTGCGATATTGTATGGGGAATTTTTCATTTGCTAGTGTAAATAGAAATTTAAATCTCATTTTTTCACCTTCTTTTTTTATTGATTTTATTATTGTATCATATTAATGTTAAAAAGTTTGTCGTAATTTGTCGTAAAACATTATTTTTTGTATATACTTATTACGTATATATTTATCATGTATTCAACTCTTTGTCAATTCATATATTTTTTTATATTTACACTATTTGTTCCTATACTTTTATGATATAATTGATTTGTTTGTATATATTTATATTATATAAGGAAAAATAAGGTTGAAAAAGAATTGTACCTAAAGAAAGGAATACGATTAATTATGGATAATTTTATGAAAATGGCTAAAGAAGCCGCTGAAAACGGAATGAACTTAAACGAAGGAGGTCCATTTGGTGCTGTTATAACGGATAAAAATGGAAATGTAATTTCTGTAGGAAATAATCAAGTGTTAAAAAATAATGATCCAACTGCACATGCAGAAGTCATGGCTATACGCAAAGCTTGTGAAAAACTTAATACTTATGATTTATCTAATTGTATTTTGTATACATCTTGCGAGCCTTGTCCAATGTGTTTATCTGCTGCAATATGGGCAAACATTAAAGATGTTTATTATGCCTGCACTCGCGAAGATGCTGCTAATATTGGCTTTAGAGATGATTTTATTTATGAATATTTAGAAGGGAAAAATAAGGATGCTATAACTTTGCATCAAATTGATAGAGATAAGTGTATAGAAGTTTTTGAGAAATATAAGAAAGAAAATAAAACGATTTATTAAGAAAAATAATTTTAACATAATGGAATTTAAATATTAGTTGTACTTTATCTTTGCTTTCAAATGCATTTGATTAATAATCTAAATATATTAGAATATACATTTATATTCTAATATATTTAGATTAGGGATTAGTTTAATTTGGTTGATACAATAAATATTTTATATTCCAATATTTTTATATTATTTATTAAAATATTCTTTCCATTCTTGCTCCTTAAAACCTACTAATATTTTATCGTCACTTACAATTAAAGGTCTTTTTATTAACATTCCATCACTTGCAAGTAATTTTATTTTCTCTTCTTCTGTCATTTCTGGTAATTTTTCCTTTAAATTTAGTGCTTTATATTTTAATCCACTAGTATTAAACCAACTTTTTATATCTTTTTCACTTAATGGTATCCATTGCTTTAACTCCTCCGCTGTTGGCGTTTCTTCTATAATATGTCTATCTTCAAATTGTATATTGTTAATTTCTAACCATTTTTTAGCTTTTTGACATGTTGAACATTTTGGATATTCAATAAATATAATTTTCATTTTTTTCTCCTTTCATCATTTATTTCGTGAATTAGACAATTAATCATTTTTCATTATATCATACATTATGTAGCCACCGATTAAATTTTTTACATTATAGCCTTTTTGTTTTAGTATTCTACATGCTAAATAACTTCTTGACCCACTATGACAATGTACTACTATTTCTTTTGACTTATCTAGCTTTTTCAAGTTTTCTCTTAATTCGTCTAATGGTATGTTTATTGCCCTGTCAATATGGCTTAGGTTATATTCTTCTATTGTTCGTACATCTAGTATATATGTTTTTTTTTCATTTCTTAGCTCTTCTACAGATATTGTATCTACTAAGCCGTTTATTTCATTTTCTATTGCATTTCCAAGAATATTTACTGGGCTTTTTGCAGATGAAAATGGTGGTGCGTAGCATAATTCTAAAGCTGATAAATCAGCTGCCTTCATCTTGGTTTGAATTGCTATAGATAGAATATCTGTTATTTTATCAACACTTGCTTTTCCCCATATGTATGCACCAAGTATTTGTGATGTTTCGCTATTATATATTGCCTTTATTGTAAGCATTTTTGCTCCTGGATAATATGTTGCATGAGAATACGGCGAAATAATCATAATTTTATATGGTATTTTTAAAGTTTGGCATACTCTTTCTGAAAGTCCAACTATTCCTAGCGAATAATTAAATACTTTTAAAATGCTGCTTCCTATAAAGCCATCATAAGTACTTGTTATTCCTTCTATATTATTTGCTACTATTCTAGCTTGTCTATTTGCTGGGCCAGCTAATGCAATTCCGCTTCTCGCACCGGTTATTATATTTTGTACTTCCACTGCATCTCCTAGTGCATATATATTTTCGTCACTTGTTTGCATTTTACTATTTACTATTATTGCGCCTTTTTCGTTTAGAGTAAGTCCAGCCTCTTTTGCTAGATTTGACTCTGGTTTTACACCTATACATAATATAGCTAGGTCTGTTTCTATTTTATCATTATCTAGTGTTAGCAATAGTTTTTCGTGTTCTGATATATCATTTACGCCTTGATTTAGATATAATTTCACTCCATGCTTTTTTACCTCTTTATGTACAAAATGTGCTATGTCATTATCAATAATTGAAATTAGATGTGGAGACTTTTCTACTATTGACACTTCCATATTGTATTCTGACAAATTTTCCGCCATTTCAACACCAATATATCCTCCACCTACAATTACAGCACTTTTCGGATTGTTACTTTTGATAAATGCTTTTACTTTTTCTGCATCATTTACGTTTCTTATAGTAAAAATTCTATCGCTTTTTACGTCTTTAAAAGGATTAATTGGCTCTGCGCCTGGAGATAAAACTAATTTGTCATAAGTCTCAAAGTATGTCTCTCCTGTATCATTTTTCTTAACTTCTACCTTTCTATTTTCTTTATCTATTTTTATTACTTCTTGGCTTATTCTTACATCTATATTAAATCTTTCTTTAAATTTTTCAGGAGTTTGAACTAATAAGTCTTCTTCATTTTTTATAACATTTCCTACATAATATGGAAGTCCACAATTTGCAAATGAAATATGCTCTCCTCTTTCAAATAAAATTATTTCTGAGTTTTCATCTAGTCTTCTTAACCTAGTAGCTGTTGTAGCTCCTCCTGCTACTCCTCCTACAATTACAACTTTCATATCTTGTTATGGCTTGCGCAAAATGCACAAGTTTCTCCTTTCCTTATATTTTTGTATATTTATTTTATCTTACAAATTACTTTTATTAAAAATTTTTGCAATTGACTTTTTATTTTATAAGCTATTTTTTAAAAAAGTGTTTTATTTTTTCTATAATTCTTTTAAATATCGATTTTTTATATGTTGCTAATTGTTTATTATCTGTTTTTTGGTTGTCATCTAGCTTTTGTTGATAGATTGCGTTTTTACTATTAGCTATGGATTGCTTATTATTTTCTCCATCATTACTATTTTCTTTAGTATCTTGAAATGTAGCTCTTTTTTCACTCACGTTTTCTAAATCTTCATTACTATTTTTCTTAAATATATCTTCAGGATTATACTTTTTTCTAGCCTCGTTTTCCACAATTTGTTGGTTTCTTGTTAATATCTCATTTAATTTTTGCTTTTGAACATCATTTGTAAAATACTTTTTAAAATATACAACTAAAATAGCATTAGCTTTTCTGGAGATATTTTGTTCTTCTAGTGTTTTTTCTGGATTAATTACAAACTTATAATTTTTATTCCTATTGGTTTCTAAAAATTTAATCTCATCTTTTGGTATTTTTTTAAATTCAGATTCGGGTAAGTATTTAAGTATTTCTAATACTTCTGTATAAGCCATGTTATATGTAACATTAGTCATGTTCTTCCTTTTCCTCCTCCTTCTCATTTTCTATTGAAAGTACTTGCTCTGCTCCTTTTACTTCTTCTGATGTAATTTTCTGATTTAGTAAAGCATTTTTCATAAGTTTTTTCATTGTTACTGTTCTTTTATATTCCAAAGCTGTTGGTATATTTTCTAAATCAATTGAGAAATCTTCTAGTTGTAAGCTTTTCATAGTTTGATTTAGTTTTTGTAAAATACTTTCTGTGTCTATTGTTATCTCAGTTTTACTAATTGGCTTCTTTTCTGCACACTTTGCATATAAGTCTCTTTCTTCTAATACTATCTGCATAATTCTAATTAAATCTTTATCTTGTGCTTGTACATTTTGATTTGCAATTCTATCTAAATAGTTGTCCAAGGTTTCTGAAATTTTTTTGTACTCTTCGTCAAAGCTTTCTCTAAACCTTTCATTTTCAACATCTCCTGTATAGCTTTTATCTTCTTCATCTTTTTTTCTATTTAAAAGCCATCCTGCCATGTTGGTTTCATATGCGTTTAGTAATGCTTTCAGCTTTTCTGTATCTCCTGTTTTCTCAAACTCTTGACGCAAAACTTCTAAATTTTCTATTTGACTGTCTTTTATCTTTAATTTGTTCATAAACAAAACTGGTATATCCCAATCGGAAGCAGCTTTATAAGCACTTTGTACATTTTCTTCTGTCGAGTCATCAAACAATAACACATAATCTGGTGTAGTATCTGCTCTTTCCACTCCGAATTCGTTATACACTCTTCTAGAATGATATGGCATTGTATTGGCAGTTAAGTATTTTCGCTGTGAAGCGCTATATCCAAATTCATTAGAATATGTATTAATATCTGTATCTCCCATTAATCTTATGGCATCATCATTAATTGAGTTAAATCCATAAATAACTCCGCTTCCTTCTACTGGAGCCATTCCCATAAAATCTTGATTGATATAAGACATTGATATTACATGATTAAATTGTTTGTCATTATCTGTCCATTTTTCTCTATAACTTTCTGTTTTTGCAACATTATTAGTATTAACAAAGCCGGCTCCAGTGCTATGTACTAATAAACTAAAGTTTTCAGGAGCCTTTAATTGAGTTATTGTTTTGCCATTATATTCTATTGTGGTTTTATCTTGTTCACTCTCTATATTTTCCTGTGTTTGTTGTAATTCTGAAGTATAGCTTAATGCATATTCCTTACCCATTTGTTGTTTTATTTTCTCTAGTTCTTCTGCATTTAAATTTAAGCCACTACTAAAATCCATTTGGCTTTCAGCTTCAAAATCTAACACTTTCTGAATATTTTGTAATAAGCTCTTTCCACTTGCAAGCTGCATGTTATCTACATTTTGCCCATACATGGTTATTAATTTCTTTGCCTCTTCTAATGACATAGAAAAATATTTATTAAAATATATATTTTTTATTACGTCAAGTTTCGATGGATTCCCTGGCAAACTAAAGTTTATTCCATAGTAGTATGTTCCAAATTCTTCTCTTTCCTCTTTTGTTATTTTTTCATAATCTTCGTCTAAGGCTTTTTCTAAATCTTGTTTATAGTGTGCAGAAAATGGAACCATTATAACTCCGTTATCTCTTTTAGATTTATTATTTCTTAAAGCTGCATCTATTAGTTCTGCTGGATTTTGAATCTCACTTGGATTAATTTTGTAACAATTATTGGTGCAATATTGAACTAAATCATCTATTAAATTACGTCCATCATCTAAGTTTGGAGTTTCTTTTATTTTATCTCCGATTAGTTTAAGTAATGACGGATTTTCCTTGCTTAAAAGAGTTAATTGTGTACTCATATTAGGAAATTTCATTGCATATGACACAAACTCACTTCCAAGTACACTATAAATATTGTCCTGAAATATACTAAAATTTACATGTCTTAACGCTTGAGGATTGTGTTCTAGAGCTTTTTCTATTATTGCAACTTTTTCATCAGAAAATTCACCTTTTTCAAAGCATGCTAAAAAGCTAGCATAATCAATTGCATGTGTAAAGTGAGTAGCTATTTTTTCACAACTTGTGCCTTTTAAAACTTTACCTCGCTCTACTACAGCTGTCTTGATTTTATCTCCTAGCTCTTTTGTTAGTTTTGAAAATTCAAATTCTCCGTAAAATAATGGTACTAAAAAGACTCCATCTTTCATTAAGTCTTCTGCATAAAATGGTTCATGCTCTATTTTTTCTGATATTATTTGAATAATACGCTCTTTGTTTTCGTCGCTTACTCTACTACTTGATAAGATGTGCATAAGGTTTTTTATTGAAAATTGCTTTAGCACTTCGTTTTCTTCTTGAGACATTTTCTCAAATATTTCTGCATTTCTTATGCTTCTCTCTTCGTTGCACCTATCCAATATACCAATTGATTTATCTAACGTCATTACTCCATAGTAACAGAACCAATCTTGTTTTTTTACGAATTTTTCTGATAGTTCACTCATATTTTCCTCTGTTTCGTTGGATTGATTTTAATTTAATTCTATTTTTAACATATTGGCTGATTTTTTGTGTTTATTAGTGCTTAATGCTTCGCTATTATAGTGTTATGGATTTATTTTACAAGGTTTAAGTCTCCGTGTATGATGATTGGTGAAAATCCTGAAATTTCGTCATATAACATACCTTCTGGTATATCATTGTATAGGAATATTTTTTTATGCATCATGAATGCTTCGTATAGTTCTAGAAATGTAGCGCCACCTATGTAATTTGCTTGTCCATGTTTTTCAAAATTTAAAGTTAACACCGCATCCATACTTTCTATTGTGTCTCTACTTTTAATAAACATTCTTTCTTTAAATTTTGCATGCTCTTGTTCCCCTAAATTCCAGCTTTCTTTTTCTGCATCTGGATTATCATACGAATTTGGAAGCGCAACTTCATGTCCCATTTGCTCTAATTTTTCCTTAATTGGTGGTATGTCTTTATAAAAAGCTTTACTACATATAACAAATACTTTCATTGTTTCCTCCTTGTTTTATTTGCTTTGTTTTTATTTTTCTTTGTTAAATTTGTGATTAGCAATTTAATGTTAATTTTTGTGTTTTGTTTATTATATAACAAAGTAGTAATTATAGCTAGTGTTATGTGGAAATTTGTTGGGGAAGGTGAAATAGGTTTGATTTTTGTTTAGGATGAGCTCGGTAGATTTTATTATGTGGTGAGTTGTATGTTGATGGAACGTTGTGTATATAAGACATTATTTTGATGAATATGTTGTGTGTTCCGCTATAGCGGAATTGTTGCGGATAGTTACTTGTATGTGTTCGGTTGGAATAAATTTTTGACCTTCGGGTTATGAGTTGTAAATTTCTGGTAATTGTGAATTTGTGAAATTTGATGTTTTTGTTGATTTTATGCTAGTTTCAAAGATTTATCAAATTTGAACATTTGTGTATTTTTGTGACAATTTTTGAGGATTTCTTCCCCAACTTTTCCCCAACTTATTTTATACATTTGTTCGTTTAAAAATTGGATATTTATGGGAAACCTAAAATTTATATAGGAGGTTTTCAGTTATGAATAATAAAATTACTTATCGTAAAGAAGGAGATTATTTTATACCTAATTTATATTTACCTATACAACCTAAAAAAGCAATTGGAAAATATGGTAGATTAAGATTAAATTACTTAAAAGATTTCAAGAAAGGTCTATATATTGAATTACTTATAGATGGTACTTTAAAACAGCATTTATTAGATATAGATGAATGTGCTAATAAAAGAGTACATGTGCTTATAAAGCAATTTGCTGAATCTGAAAATGTTAATGAACACTTAAAAGAACATCATCAAATGGAATGGGTTCAGGCTATGAATAATATTAAAAACAGAGCTGAAGAAATTGTATTAAATGAAATTATATATGTATAGGAGGATATGAAAATGGTTAATTTTAGAGAAGTAAATGATAATGATATTTTAAAAGAGTGGTTAGATTATAGAGAACAGGAGGTTTTTGGTAGTCTTACTGAAGAAGATAAAAAACATCATATTTATTTTGACGAAATTGTTGAGAATATTTTAAAGACTGTACCTAAACAGAGTCAAAAGTATGTTAAGAGACAATTAGATAAACTTGATGAGAATTTTATGGATTATCTTTGTTATTGGAATGAGAAGTATTATAGGAATGGTTTTGTGGATGGTGTACAGATGATAGTGAGTTGTGTTGAATAATAATATAATTTTACTTGTTGTTTTATAGTAAAATATCAAAAGTGTGTAGGTTTTGTTAATGATAACTTACACACTTTATTTTACACAATCAAATAAAATTCTATTTTTTTATAATTATTCATTTATTAGTTTTACATTTCTAAATTCATAAATCTTCCTCTACAAAGTAACGTATTTCAATATTGAATCCAAATTCAAAATTTAAATTTTTATCAACCATTTGACTCTTAATTCTATTTATTTTTTCTCTAGGTGAAACAATTATTAATATTATTTTAAAGTTGCGACGTGCATTATTCTCGTAATTCACGCCTGATGAAAATAATCGCTGTAATGTACTTTTTAAAATTTTCGTTGAAGGTATCTGCCTCCAATACTTAACATCAAAAATTAAGTCAATATTGTCTTTTTTGGAGATTCCGATGAAGTCGTATTCGTATTTTCCAATACGCAAATATCTTTTTAGATTATATTTCTTTGAATACTGTTCTGAAATTTTAGAGAAGCAGGAATCTTCAATTTGCATATATTTCAACATGTAGTTTTGTGATGTGGATATTGTATTAAGCGTATTATTAGTAATTTCATCACAATCTTCAATAGTTTCTGCTTCTAATACCTCTTCTGCAGTTTTTAATGCAATCTCAGGTGCACTCATTTTTTGTGCATTAATTTGTTTAATGGTGGTATCATATTCTATTTGAGCATCTAATTGTTTTTGTATTTTGCTCCATTTTTTGCATCCATAGATAATAAGAACACTTCCTAATAAAATTAGGATTATAGATGAGAAAGACAAATATCTTGTAAAATTTTCTATTATATGCTCTTTTTCACTAATATTTTTTAACGAAAAGGTAGATAATGTATTAAAATCGTTTTGACTCAAAATTATTGGCTCACTTTTAATTAAAAAAATATATGCTACTATAGGGAGTGTAATTAATATTATCCCAAGTGACACCATAAACTTATGAAAACTATCATATTGTAGTTTGTCCATATTGTTTCTCCATTTCTTAATTAAATATTTATACTATATACTATAAAAAAGCTAAATTAATCAATAATATTTAATTGGTATATTAGTTATTACAATACCAAAGTATTTTGTTCATTATATCATGTTTATAATATAAAAAACAAATTTTTTTATTGTTGTTAAAATGTTTCCAAAACATATTTTTCTAAAATAGTTTATTTGCTACTATACTGATGTTTTACCAAAAAATCTTAAAACTACAAATCTATTTAGTTTCACAACATCAATTTATATTAAAATTATTAATTAACCACTCACCATTCTTCTTGTTTTTTTCTTTCTATTATACTCTTTTTTTGCATTTCTGCCATATAATTTTTACAGTTCTCACAGATTTATTAATCTGTCTTGATATTTCTTCTTGAGTAGTTGCTGGATTTATTTTTAATATATTTATTATTGCTTGTTCTTCTAAAGTGCAATTATTGCCCTTTAAATTATTTTCATTTGCACTTTAAATATTGTAATTATTTTGTATTTATTAGTTAAATTTTCTACTATTGAATTACCTTTAATAATAAATTAAAAAGCGTGAAATTTAAGTTTTAAACTTAAGTTGTCACATTTTTAATAAATGTGACAACCTTATTAAAATCTCAAAACATAACTTTAAATATATTATTAAAAATATAATTTTAATAATAGCTATATTTTTAACTATCTTTTCTCTGTATTTTTAGAGTTTTTCTTTGAAAAACTTTCGCATAAAGTCTTAGTTGGTAATTGTGGTTCTGGTGGTGGAGTAACTTTATCCACTTCTTTTTTTGTATCACTATCTGACATAATAATTCACCTCCTAGTATAAAATATTAATATCTATAGGCTTCTTTACTGTTATACAATATATTCCTATAATACCTATTATAATTAAAGATGTTATAAAAAAATTTATAAATCTCATAGTTTCTTCATTCCTAATATCATTTACTCTAGCATTTTCTTCACTACATTGAATATACATTTCTAATAACTTTTCTTCCTTTTTTCTTTCTATTAAAGAATCTATTGTTTCTTCTCCATTTTTAAAATATTCATAATATTGCTTATAATATCTTTCTAATTCAACAAATGCTTTTTTTACTTCTATTGAATTATCTAAATATTTATATTCTTTACCATGATTAGCCTTATATAAGTTATATATATTAATTCCTAAAATTATCATTATCAATACTATAAATTCAAATTGTATTATAGGATTAACATTTGAATTTTGATACAAATTCTCTATTTCAAAAACAACTATACCTCCAAGTACTGTTAAAAGTCCTATATGAGTTGATATTTTGGAATTTAAATTTTCTTTTCTAGCAATTTCAAACAAATATAAATCTTTATAAAATTCTACATTATCTATTTTGTTCATTCTCTTCTCCTTTCACGAATTTTAACATTATTCAAATTCAATTTCTTCTTCTGCCTTATTATATATATCAATTTGGTTTTCAACATCAACTTTATTTACTAGCCATCCTCTAAGCAAACATAAATTAATAAATTCATCAATTCTATTCACTCCGTTTATTTCTCTAAGTGTTACTACTATCCCAAACTTAATTCCTTCTCCATCTCTTTTTTCTAATCTTTCTTTTGTTTTTATACTTATGCCCCACATACCATTTCCATAAGCTTTCTTTGGTCTTATACCTTCTTTATATATCTGCCTTATATGTTTTACATTATCCCACTTTCGATAATATTTTCTTGCATTTTCTTCTCTTAAATAATGTTCTCCGTCTATTGATTGAGTATTTTCATTTATTGATAATATTCCTTTTTCTCCTATTCTTCCAAAATATATATCTAATTCTGTATTTGTATAATCAACTCCTTGATTTCTAGAACAATTAGGAAAATAACACATTGTGGCTTTAGCTATAAATGGATGTTTATCTGCATATATTGGTACAGGAATATTGTAATTATATGTATCATATTTTTCTGACTTACCAGATAAAATAAATTTTATTTCATTGTTAGATGTTTTTAAAATATTTTCGATTCTTTTTGGTATAACACCATAACCAATCATACATGATAATTCATTTGAATTTTGTTCATCCCATGTAGTAGCAGAATCTATAAGTAATGCTTTTGCAACCTCTCTAGAGAATCCTAAAACTTCAATTAAATATGCCATTTTTCTAGCAACCCACGGTGCAGCAAATGATGTTCCTATAACTCTACCTTCACCAGTTGGTCCACATACTCTCATATATCTGTCTATATCTCCACCATAGTAGCTAATATCCGGTTTATTAAAAAATGATAAAACAATACCTTTTCTTGCATATGTGGCTGGCTCTCCTCTCATATTAACGGAATTAACAACTAAAGAGTTTATTGAGTCAGCTGGTGAGCCTATTCTTTCTATATCATCTCTTGTTTTATTTGTTCCAGCAATAACAAATATTACATTATTTTCAAATTGGATTTTATCTAAATAAGCTGCTTCAGGTGATATAAAATTAGGATTTACTTCTAATGAAGACCCTAAAGAAAGATTCCACACATGTATATCTTTGTTATTTGAAACAATTTCTTCTATTGCTTTTAGAATTGAAAAAGAACTCATTTGAGTAGCTCTAGCCACCCCAAAATGTCTAACTCTAAACCTTCCACATCCATCATCCATTTCCGGATTAATTTGCGGACCATCTACTATAATTGATGTCACTTCGGTTCCGTGTTCATAGTCCCTGTTTTCTATGGGTATATTCAGATCTGTTTTATCAATAAAATCTACCCAATTAGAAAAATAAACTCTTTTATCAAATAATGTGTCAATTACTCCTATTGTAGGTTCGTTAGTAGGATCTGGTATTGAAACTTGTACTACATCATCAGTCTCAAAAAAGTCCTCATAATTATAATTAGTTAAGTCACTTACTGCCATCGCTATTAAATATGGTGCATTATTTTTTAATATTTTCAGTTCATCTGGAGTTAAAAATACTGTTGTTTCATCTAATATTCTGGAAGAAAATATTTTTATTCCTATTTTTTCAAGTAGTTCTTTTGTATCTATATCTGTTTTATATATTGTAATAAGAGCATTTTGAATTATATCTTCTTTTTCTTCCAAAATTGAAAACTTTTCAACATAAAACGAATCTACTATAATGTTAACAAAATTATTCCTAGCAATATTATATTTGTCTATACTAATATTCTTTTTATTAATTTGTTCTATATTATAATAATTAATTTCATTGCCAAATTTTTCTGATACAATTTTTATTGACTCATTTATTCTATTAATGGTTTCAGCTAATATTTCCTTAGTTATATAATGTGTTATAATATGCTTTCTTTTGTCTCCATCTGTAAATTTTGCTCCAACTATAGAGCTATTAGCTGTTTGACTTCCTTTTGAAAGGAATCCTTTAACTCTTCTACTTTTTGCTACAACATCTTTATAAAACACACTTATTAATGCCCCATTTAAATATTTTTCTTTGTTCCAAAATTCTTGTAAATCTAATAATTGTTTTTCTAAATTTTTTAAATGATCAATTTCTACATAATTTCCTTTAGGTAGATTTGATGGGCCTGGCTTAGAATTATTTGATTTTTGAAAAAATTTACCTTTTAATTGTAATAATTCATTCATTTTGATCACCTTTTATTTCCCTTGAAACTTGACTCTTTGAAATTCCAGTTAATATTTCAATTTCTCTAACTGTAAAACCTAAATCTTGTAATTTCTTTAAATTATCATTATTGTTTTTATTTACTAGGGCAAATAATCTCTTTAAATAGTCATATTCATCGTTCGGATTGCTAAACGCTATTGAAGTTTTTATAAGATTTTTTAATTCGCCTGGATATGGTATATCTGTCATCAAATTCATTATTTTTCTAAATAGTTTGATATTTCTTCCTGCAAATTTAAATTTATCTAACGCTTCATTTAATATGTATTCAGATATTTCTATTAAATCCTCTTTTTCATATCTATTAAAATTAATTACTGAATCAAATCTTCTAATTAAAGCTTTATCAAATGACTCATATAAATTTGTTGTAGCTATAAAAACAATATTTTCATTTAGTGTATCTAATCCTTTCAGAATTGCAGAAGTTGCTCTCCCCATTTCTCTCAAATCATTTTTATTAATCCTATCTAACGCAATGGAATCTATTTCATCAAATAAAATAATTATTTTTTCTGGATGTGATAGATTTTGTATTTCTTTAAATAATTCCGAAATATTTTTAGACGTTTGTCCTAGTTTGCTGTCTATTACAGTGTCAAATTCTACAGAAAACAAATCTCTATCTAATATACGTGCCAACTGCTTTACTGTTTCAGTTTTGCCTGTACCAGGAGCTCCTTCAAATAAAAATTTATTTACTCCTGCATTATGCCCTACAGCATTTATTATACCTATAATATCTTCCTTTATTTTTTCTGGTAATGGTAGAGATGCTTGATTTGGTTCTATTTTTGTAAAAAAAGATAAATCATAATTTTGGCCTTGTGGTATAAAAGTATTAACATTAGACAATAGTGCCATTATATATTCAGATAATTGAAAATCTCCAGTTTCATCAAACTCTCTAGCTATTTCATAAGCTTCATTTCTGAAAGCTTCATCATTTTTTTCAGAATAGTATTTAATTAAATTTAATACATTTTTCTTTTTCATTTTATCACCCGTTTATATTATATTTTTTCTTGGGACAATTGTCAATGATTTTGGGACATTTTTTCAAAAATATATTGACTTTACATTTTTTAAGTAGTATAATCTCTTTAACAATAAAAAACATCCCAAGTGTTATAAACAACTCGGAACGCTTATTAACAAATAACTTCTCGCAAAAGTATTGTTAAAATTATTATAACACTATTTATTGCCGGAAGTCAAATACTTTCTTGGGATAGAAAGAGAGGTATTGCCATGGGAAAAAATCAACACATAACCCCAAAAGATGGTAAGTGGCAAGTTATTGGAGCTGGAAATTCTAAAGCAACAAAAATTTTCAACACTCAAAAAGAAGCTATAGATTATGGAAAAAACATAGCTATAAACCAGCAATCCGAATTAGTCATACATAACAAGCAAGGTAGAATCCGCGATAAAGACAGTTATGGAAATGACGATTTTCCGCCTAAAGATACCAAATATTAAAGCAGAATGTAGAATACATTCTGCTTTAATTATGGATTTTATAATAAATATTGCGGTGATTAGAAAATTGCTCTAACATTTTTATCAACATCTAATTTTTATTTATATTGCACTAGTATTAATATCGCCTTCTTCTATTCTTTCTTCCTTTTCAACAGAATAACTTACTTTTCCAATATAGTTACCCCTTTTAAACTTGTTAGATGCATTATAAGTAATATTCAATATTTGTTTATACCAATTATCTAAGACATCTTCATAATAGACTATTAATTTCATCTTAGATGTACTATTTAATTTCAAAGACAAAAAATGATTGCTTTCAATTTCTTCACCTTTTTCTATAGAAACAACGTTATTTTTTCCTGATAATCTATACGTTGAGTTTATTACATCGGATTCATAATCAATAATAATATTCTTTATACTGTTTAATCCTATATTCTTAAATGAAAAATTTAATTCATATGGTTCTCCATTTTCTGTTGATGTTATTATTAAGTCAGATACATCGCCTTTGCATTTTCTTTCAGTATCTATATTGTACTTTAATAGTGGCATATTTTGAACTCTAAGATTTTCTTTATCTCTTTTTTCGTTATCTTCATTATTTTTTCTTATTTGAGTCCATGCAATATATATAGAAGCTGTAACTCCTATTACTGATGAAACAATTGTAGATGAATATGTAAATAGAAAATTCAACCAATTTTGACTATCTATATTTTTTGTTAAATTTAATTTAGACGGAATATTCCATAAATCTAAATAATATATAATTACTGGTATAGAAACTATAATTACATAAAATACAAATATTATTTTCTCATCACTTTTATTACATTTTTTATAATTTAATCTTGCAAATATCAAAATAATTGTAAAAACAATTATAAATAATATTATTTCTATTATCATATTAGACCTCCTATAAAAAAGCAAAATAGTCCAGTAATTCTTTACTTTCATATTTTGCTTTTCATTAGTTGTTTTATATAAAACTATCTGGAACCAATCCTAAATTATTTATAATTTCATTTGATCGCTCTAAACAATCATGCATTTCCATTACTTCTGTATAGTTCCATGTTTTTAATTTAGATTCAATTGCTTGTATTCCTTTAGATTCTCTCTTTATTTTCTCTATCTGTTTTTCATCAGATACAGCAACTATAGCTTGTACCGCAAAATTATTAGTTGCTTTTTGTAAATTTAATATTAAACTATCTATACTACCGTGTGTTTGAACTTCAAAAGCATAAATTACTTTTCCCATATTTCCTATTTGAGCCTGCCATATTGCATCTACGACTGCTCCATCTGCTATTTTAACTTCTGATTTACTTTCAAAGCCAAGCCATTGTCCTATTTCAACAATTTGATTAATAATATCATTATGTACAAATAATTTTGTATCCTTTTCAATAGG
>CALXVM010000008.1 GCA_944392105.1 uncultured Clostridia bacterium
AGAGAACATTAAAGTTTTATATAAAATTAAAACTTACGAACTTTTTACAGTCCGTAAGTTGTATTCAAATGGAGCCAATAAGCAGAATCGAACTGCTGACCTACGGGTTACGAATCCGTTGCTCTACCAACTGAGCTATATTGGCAAATAAGAAAATTGGGATTTTCCCCAATTTTCTGTTTCTATAAGTAATTAACAGGTAAATAATTTCTCCTTCGAATTTGGAAATTTCGCCTTACCCTTAATTATCATTTTTCAATCTAAAAATGTCTACCTCTTCTTTTCTTTCTATCTGTTGTATCATCATCGTTATCATCATTTTCATTAGAATTTTCTGTAGTGCTATTGTCTGCTATATCTTTATAACTATTCAAATAGTCTTCTCTACTTTGTTTTTTCTCTTCGTCTTTTTCTGCTCTTCTTGCTTTTAATTCATCTGCATAATTGAAGTTTTGGTTAAGCATTGTTGTATTTGCATAATCCTCATCTTCATCTTCATCATCGTCATAGTCCATTTTATTTCTACGATTTATAACAATTAAGGTAATTATTGCAATTACTATAATTGCTGCTGCTATTCCACATATAATTACTAATATGTTTGGTCCTGAACTTGAGCTACTATTTTCTCCAGATGTTGCAAGTAAGTCTCCAACATTAACTGTTATTTGATATGTAGTAACTTGTTGTTCTTCTCCTTCACCTTTAGTTACCATTATTGTAACTAAATTTTCACCCTCTTTTAAGTCTGTATTTCCTGTAATTTCTACAGTTGTCTCTTCATCTTCTGCCTCTGCTGTTATATCTAATGTTGTTGTTCCAATTGGAACATTTACACTATATGAATATACTTCAGGACTAAATGTTGGGCTTAAAGTTGCACCTGAAATCTCTAACTTACTTAAAACTGGACCTACATCTTTAGTTTCATCTGTTTTGTTAACTGTTAATGTATATACAGTTGTGCTTTCGTCTTCTGCTGTAACTGTAATAGTTACTTTGTTTTCGCCATCTTTTAAATCTGTATTTCCATCTACCTTTACTTTGGCTTTTTCGTCTTCTGGAATTGCATCTAATTGTAACTCTGTTACATCTGTACCAACTTGTACAGTATATTCTGTTATATCTTTGCTAAATTCTGGTGTTAAAGTTCCTTGTAATAAAGTTAACTCTTTTAAAGCACTGTTTTTAGACTTATCTTCTGGCTTTTCTGTAGTTAAACATTGAGATGAAACATATGCTGTAGAACCATTAAATGTTACTCTGCTCCATCCATTGCTTCCTTTACCTGTTCTTGTTACACTTTGTCCTTCTGAAAGTGAACCTACTACAGAACTACTTGTTGACCAGCTTTGTCTAACATTTACACTTCCTGTTGCATAAACAGTTTCATTTACCTCTGTAAAACTTGGTGTGCTTGATGAGCTACTTCCTGAACCAGAGCTTCCAGAACTAGAACCTGAGCTTCCACTTGAACCACTGTTTGAGCTAGAGCCAGAATTTCCACTTGAACCTTGATTTGAACCAGAACCAGAGTCTGAGCCTCCATCAGATGTTTCTTTTTCTTTAACAGTTATAGTACAAGTTTTGCTTACTGTTTCTGTTGCTTCTGTTTCATAATCTGTTATATCTCCACTTAATGTAAAAGTATATGTACCTGCTTTGTCAGGTGTAAAAGTTATACTTGTTGAAGCTGAGCTATTTCCTTGTACAGCAGTTTGTCCTACTAATTCTTTAGTTTGACCATTTCCAGATAAAACAACATTCCATGCTCCTGCATTTACAGATGCACTTATTGTTACACTTTCTCCTACTGTAACAGTTTTGCTTCCTGTTATACTTGAACTTGCCGCTTTTGAAATAGGTATATTTAGCATGCATACAACTATTGCTATTAACATAGTTATTAATGTCATCTTTAATGATTTTCTCATATTATCCTCCATTCTTTTGCTTTGAGCAAATTATAATAAATAATACTTATCTTTTGTTAAATAATAAACTTATAATTTATTATTTATTTTTTTATAAATATATTTTATGTAACTAAATTCTACACAATTCATTTTATGTAGTATTATCTAACATTATAACTTAAATTCCTATAGTAGAAGAATCTTTTAATAAAAATTTTTGTATTTTTAACAAATCTCCCGAATTTAGTTTTCCATCATTATTTGCATCTGCTGCTTCTCCATATGGCGTACCGCTTATATTTGCATCTTTTAGTAAATGTTTTTGTAGCTTTAATAAATCACCAGAATTTATATTAGCATCTCCTGTTACATCGCCTTTTTTTACAATAGTGTATGTTTTTTTATTAATTGTGACTGTGTAACCTGTTCCAACATTTGTTTTTCCTGTAATTTCTTTGCCCTTGCTATCCTTTACAACAGCACCACTAAACGCACTTTTTATAGTATTTACATTTGATACTGCATCACAGATAACTTCTGTTCCATCCATTTTTACTTGGCTGTTTTTACTTGGAATATTTTCATCTGTTCCTTCATCTTCGCCTTCGTCTCCACTGTCTCCAGCTTCATCTACTGGAACTATGTAATCTTCGTTGCTGTCGCCTCTTGCTACATATCCTATAATACCATTATAGCTTACTTTATCCCAAATATATCCATCTTTGCTTGACACATTTTTCTGCATTCTAGTCATTGTGTCACCTTTATATGCTGTTGTTAAAACTTTAGAACCTGTTCCAGGCGATTCTCTTACATTTACGCCTGCGTTATTTACAACTTTTACTTGATCATATTCGCTTGAATCTGACCACTTTTCTATATATCCATTACCTACATAGCCTTGTCTTCCATCTGGAAGCTTTACTCTATACCAACTCTCTCCATCAACATTAGGATACTTATCTTTTTCTATTACTGTAAGCTCTTGTCCTGGAGCTAAAGTCTCCAATATAGTTGTGTTTGTTACCCCTGGTCCGTTTCTAAAATTAGTATATGCTGTAACTACATACTTTTCATTGCAATTTGTTATATCTGCAATTTGTGTAAGATAATTTCTTACAACATAGCCCTTTCTTCCATCTGATAAAACAACTTTATCCCAATATCTCATAAATCTGCCATCTGGATCTAAAGTTTGAGATAACTCTATTCTTAAAATTTTGTCACCTTTATTTAGTCTTGCAAGCTCTTCTCCCTCTCCTTTGCCTGCTAACACACGTACATTATCTGCGTTAATCTCAACATTTTGTGTAACTATTGTATTTGAGCCAGGACGCTCGCATTGTTTAGTTGGCATATTTTCAAATACAGGTATCAAGAATATAAAATGAGAATTTTTATTTAGTTTTCCCATTTTGCTATATGCATTTCTAGTTTCTTGTCCTTCTGACTTAGATGCAGAAACATTTGTCATATATTGATGCCAATATAAATCTCCGTCACTATTATCTACATCAAATTTTTGTAAATATAATGTATTTTGACCATATCCAATGTACTCATTTTTTACAAACTCTGCACCACCTATAATAGCCTTTTCTGGATCTGTCCATCCTTCCTTTTTAGCCTTTTCTAAAGCATTTGTAATTATAGCTAATGTACTTTCTCCTGTTGCACCAATATTATAGTAGTTATAATATCCTCTATAACCTTTGTTATAAGAACCATTTCCTGTTCCAGTTGCTGTTTCTGAAGCATTACCTGGTCCTTGTTCTTGTCTTATTCTAGAAGCTAAATGATATGGGCTTACATTATATTTTTTTCCTGCTTCCATAATTACTTGAGTATACGTCTTATTTATGCTTTTTTTAGATCCATCTGTTGCAGTATAATTTATTTTTCCCTGTAAAAAATTACAATCAGAAACAATCCATTTAACTCCTGCTTCATCTTGAACAGAACTGTTATAATTTAATAATTCGAATTGAAATACATCATTTGTATTTAAAGAATTTCTTGGATCCATGTAGTACGCAACTGTTGCCTCAGATGCACAATACCAACCTTTTTCGTATTGTTTATTTTTGCACACAGGACATACCCACTCTGATGCACTATTATTTGTTAAATTTCTACCATGGTCTGCTGTTGTCTCATTTTTAATAACTTGGTTCCAATCTAACCCTGTTTTAAGCATTCTAAATTCACTATTAGGAAATTCTTTCTTAAGCTGATCTATAAGTTCTTGATAACCAGGATATTTACTAAAGTCATCCGTAGCAGCTTTAGAAATATTAGAAAGTAAGAATATAAATATATATGATAATAAATTAATTACTATAACTATGTATAACATTTTCTTCAACATAACTCTACCGTTTCCCTTAAAAATGTCTTCCAACATTTTTCCTCCTTTTGTACCAAATTTCCACATAAAGTATATCATTCTTGTATATCTTAGTCAAGAAAAAAAGTGGAAGATTTTTGGAAATATAAAGACATTACATAAGTTTTTAAAGACATTACATAAGTTTTTAAAGGTTGCTAATTTTGTGTATAAATGATATAATAAATCTATGCAAACTTTATTATAAAGGAGGCGCTAACTTATGAGCTATGGACGGAGTATGAAAGATTGGGAAGCCCGCGACGATGAGCGGCGTGAGCAAATATGGCTCGATGATTTAGAAAGAGCAATCGAAGCTCACGACAAAACCAGAGTGACCGAACTCATGAAGCTCGGACTAATCAATGTCTATGATTTTCCAGACTTTCCTGTAGGGTCATGGGCAAGAGATGAACTGGAACGGCTCAAAAGAGCTGGCTACTGACTTTAAGTCATATTTCAAGCTTGTCGGCATGAATCCGGCTCCATCAGTATCATTAAGTTGCAAAAGTTGCTAGAAAAGATGCTCCTGCATTGGAGCACCTTTTCATGTAGAGAGGTATTTATGAAAGAATTAATAGTCCCAGAAAAATTTAATAATAAAAAATTACAATCTTTTTTAACATATAGTTTTCCTAGCTTAAGTAATTCGCTTTTTTATAAAACCCTTCGTAAAAAAGATATTAGAATAAATGATTTAAGAATTAGCGAAAATGTTATATTGCACACTGGAGATAATGTAAAAATATACATTTCTGATGAATTCTTATCTCCAGTCATTCAAAAGGAAATAAATGTTATATATGAGGACAGTAATATTATAATAGCAGACAAACCCGCACAAATTGAAGTCGTCGGAAATAACAGTTTGACTACTTTATTAAAAAATCAGCTTAATTTACAATACTTAGAGCCTTGCCATAGATTGGACAGAAACACTACGGGATTAATCTTATTTGCCAAAAATCAAGAAGCTTTAAATATTTTGTTAGATAAATTTAAAAATCACGAAATAGAAAAGCACTATCTTGCTATGGTATATGGAATTCCTAAAGATAGAGTCAAAACATTGCAAGCATATTTATTTAAAGATAATAAAAAATCGCAAGTTTACATTTCGGAAGTGGCAAAAAAAGGATATGTCCCTATTACAACCAAATATGCAATTTTATCTACAAATAAAGGAAAAAATTATTCCGTCTTAGATGTTGAGCTGTTAACTGGCAAAACCCACCAAATACGTGCACATTTGGCATATATCGGTTACCCTATAATAGGTGATGGAAAATACGGTAAAAACGAAATAAATAAAAAATTTGGAGTTAAAACGCAAAGACTTTGTAGTTATAAATTAAAATTTGCTTTTAAAACGGATTCTACCCTTTTAAATTACCTTAAGGGAAAAGAGTTTGTTTTGTCTGAAAAAAATTTTAATTATTGAATTTTATTTAGTAATTTTAGATTATTTTACCAAATTAGATTAATATTCCAAAATAGTTCAATCTTAAAAATTAATATAAAAAAAATAGTTTAATATAAAAGATATCCAATAGCCTGGCAATTAATTAAAACTGCTATACTATTGGATATTTTTTATCATACAATTATTTTTCTTTTTTTGTAATTCTTTGTTTTATTTTTCGATTTTATTTAATTTAAGAGTAGATCGTATCTTAATTTCTTAAATCAGGAAATTAAGATCTGGTCCCAATTTCTCAAATTAGGAATTTCAGATCTGGTCCCAATTTCTTCTGACCTGTCCCCAATTTTCCAAATCGGGAAGTTGGGACCTGTCCCTAATTTCCAATTAGCTGTTGGAATTCTTCTGCAGATATAATTTCTTTTTCTATTAATGCTTGTGCTACTTTGTCTAGCTTATCCATGTTGTCTAATATAAGTTTTTGTGCTTTTACGTATGCATTATCTATCATTATTTTTACTTCTGCGCCAACTGCATCGCCGAATTTTTCTCCAAATAGTTGTAGCTCGTATGGGTCTTTTTCTGTGTCTATATAAATTGGTCCTAAGTCATCACTCATGCCATATTTTACTATCATGTCTTTTGCTATTTGTGTGGCAACTTCTATGTCATTGCTTGCACCAGTTGATATATCGTTTAATGCAATTTTTTCTGCAGCACGTCCGCCTAATAAAGAGATAAGTTTTTCTTCCATTTCTGTTTTAGATATATAATACTTATCTTCGTTTGTTTTATACATTGTGTATCCGCCTGCTACACCTCTTGGAATTATAGAAACTTCCTTAATATCTTTTTGTGTTTCTAGTTGACTACTAACTATTGCATGTCCTGCTTCGTGATATGCAGTTAATTTTTTGTCTTTTTCTGAAACAACTCTACTATGTTTTTCTACTCCTATAGTTACTTTCTTTGTTGCATCTTCTATATCTTTATTAGTTATAGCGTCATGTTTATTTATTGTAGCAATAATTGCAGCTTCATTTAAAATATTTGCAAGTTCTGCTCCAGAAAATCCAGCTGTATCTTCTGCAATATTTCTTAAGTCAACGTCGTCTGCCAATTTCTTATCTTTGGCATGTATTTTTAGTATTGCTTCTCTTCCATTTAAGTCTGGTAGTGCAATATTTATTTGTCTGTCAAATCTACCAGGTCTAAGTAAAGCTTTATCTAGCATTTCTGGTCTATTTGTTGCTGCTAACACTATAATGGTTTCTTCTGTATCAAATCCATCCATCTCTACTAATAACTGATTTAATGTTTGATTATTTTCAGACTCTGCTCCACTACCACTTGTTCTTCTAGAACCTACTGCATCTATTTCGTCAATAAATACTATACATGGAGCTATTTTTTTAGCTTTTTCGAATAATTTTCTTACCCTAGAAGCTCCAAGTCCTGCGAACATTTCTATAAATTCTGAACCACTCATAGAAATAAAAGGTACATTTGCTTCTCCTGCAATTGCTTTAGCAATTAAGGTTTTACCTGTTCCAGGTTTTCCGCAAAGAAGTACTCCTCTTGGAATTTTAGCTCCCATTTCATAAAACTTATCTGGATTTTTTAAGAAATCTACAATTTCTATCATTTCTTGTTTTTCTTCGTCTAATCCTGCAACATCATCAAAAGTTATTTTTGATTTTGTAGTTTCTGCATCATATACCTTGCTCTTATCTCCCAACCCTTGCAACTTAAATAGCATAACAAATAGTATTACTAGAAGTATTGTTGGCAATAGTGTAAACAAATTACTAAATATAGTTACAAATAAATTAGGCTTTTTTTGATTAAGCTCTATATTGTTTCCATCTTCTACTTTGCTCTGAATTAGCTCAACAAATGCTTGAGTATTTGGAACAATACATGACCTTTCGTCTGTCTCGTCTTTTAATTTAACTTTAACAGTTGTGCTACCTGTTGTCATTTCTACTTTTTCTACATTACCATTGCCAATTTCTCTAATAAGCTCTGTATATGCAATTTCGGTGTTGTCATCTTTTTTATTAGTTGTTACAACATATATTGTTAATGCAACTGCGACAATTACAAGCACTATTGCAGCTATTAAGAAATACATATTCTTCTTTTTATTATTTTTCTTTTCTTCTTCCTTCATCTAGTCAAATCCTTTCGATTACTGTTAATTTACTGTTTACAAAATTTATTTATATAAATTTTATAAATTATTCTAAGTTAAGTTTTATTTATATAATTAAAATACCTATATAAACTATACATTATTCATTGTTTATATAATTTAAATTTTATACTATTATTTTCTGCTTTATTTTTTAGTTAATATAGATTCTTTCTATTCAAAATCTACTATACCTTTTCTTATTAAATAGGGATTTCTATTCTACTTATTACTAAGCAGGTTCTTCGCCTTCGCTTTTTCCACTATCTTTTTCTCTTTTAGTTTCTTTATCTTTCTTTTTTTCTTGCTCTTTTTCCTTTTTTTCTTTTTCTTGTTCTTCTTTTTTAGTTTTTTCTCTTTCAGCCTCTTCCTTTTCTTCTTGTTTTTTTCTTTCCATTTCTTGTCTTACTTTTTCTTGTTCTGACATAATTCTATTCAACTCAGCTTGCTTTTTTATTACATCGCTTCTAATTATTAATACAGTAGCAACTACATATATACTTGCAATTGCAGTATATACTACTTGGAAATACTCTATAACAAATCCTGTAAGAATATTAGCTATAATGTATGCTAAATTTAGTATGACAGGAAGCGATAAAGAATATACAGCAATATTATAAGCAGCAGCAGGTTTTAATCTTACTCTAACAATAACAGATGTTATATAAGCAAGGATTGCTAAAAAGATTGCATCTATTAAAACTGTAGAGAAATATACTATAAACAAGTAAATTGTAGTCATTGCAAAGAAAGACATACACAATTTTATACTTCCGTCACCTGTTATTATAGAGATAATATTGTCTTTATTAAATTCGCCAATTTTATATTGCTGTGAAATATCTTTATAAGTCATTGTGGTAGTAATACTACTCATATCTGTTTTAGTAATTATTTTATCTTTTAACACTACAATACCACTAGTATAGTGTTTTATTTGCTCTGTGTATTCATCAATCTTGGCTTGTTCTAAGTCTGAAGTATCTATAATAAGCTTTCCTACAGGCAATTCTTCATTTTCTATAATAATTGGCTTGTCCTTATTATTAGTTGGAACTATGCTTAAAACTCCGTCTTTAAATTGTAATGTTTCTATTTCATTACTTATATAATTTGCTAAGTCATTTAAACTTTGAGAAAATTTATAAGTTGTTGCTGCACTTACACATAAAGCAAATACTAGCATTAGTATTAACATATATATAACTGCTTTACTTATTTTTTGTGCAGCAAGTCTTGCATAATCTTCAAACTTAAATATTGATATTTTTAGCCTTTCGAAAAAGCCTATTTTTTCTCCTGTTTCCACGAAAATTCCCTCCATTACAATTCTACATTTTCTTAACAATCATTCCATCTTTGCTATCTTCTACTTGATATCCTACTTCTATTAACTTATTTCTAATTTCATCTGATAAAGCCCAATTCTTTTCAAGTCTAGCTTGCTTTCTTTGTTCAACAAGTTCTTTTATATCTTCTGGAAGGTCTACATTTTTTTGCTCATTTAAATATTTTTCTGAATTTTTTATATCTAGTCCTAAAACTTCATCAAACTTTTCTAATAACTTAGCATATTGTTTTGACTTTTTATCACTCCTAACAATATCCCAAATTATTCCTATTGCTGCTGGTATATTTAAGTCATTATTTATTGTTTCCAAAAACTTATTTTCATATTCTTCAATATTTTTTTCTTCAATTTCTTCGTTTCCATTTAAGTGTTTTAAATAGCCTTCTCTTAACCTATTTAAAGCCTTTTGAGAAGCCAAAGCCCCATCAAATGTAAAGTTAAGTTTTGTTCTATAATGTGCAGAATAGCAAAATAATTTATATGCTAAAGGCTCTATACCTTTTTCTTGTAAGTCAGATATTGTATAAACATTTCCTAAAGATTTTGACATTTTTCCGCCATCTACTAATAAAAACTCACCATGCATCCATATTTTAGCATGTATTTTGCCTGTTGCACCTTTTGCCTGTGCTATTTCGTTTTCGTGATGTGTTGGTATGTGGTCAACTCCACCGGTATGAATATCAAATTCTTCTCCTAAGTACTTTCTTCCCATTGCCGTACATTCTATATGCCATCCTGGATATGAAAGTCCCCATGGGCTTTCCCATTTCATTATATGATTTTCTGGAGCCTTTATCCATAAAGCAAAGTCATAAGGATTTCTCTTTTCTGGGTCTACCTCAACTCTTGCTCCTGCTATTTGGTCATCTAAATTTCTATTTGATAAAACAGGGTATTTATCTAATTTAGATATGTCAAAATAAATTCCTTTGCTTGTTTCATATGCATAACCATTTTTAATTATTTCCTTTACATATTCCAGCATTTCCGGAATATGGTCAGTAGCTTTTGCTATAATTTCAGGTCTATCTATATTTAGTCTGTCCATATCTTTAAAAAATGCTTTTGTATAAAATTCTGCAATTTCGTATGGATTTTTATTTTCTTTTCTTGCTGCCTTTTCCATTTTGTCTTCGCCTTCATCAGCATCTGATTCTAAATGTCCAACATCTGTAATATTCATTACATGCTTTAAAGAATATCCATTATATTTTAAAACTCTTCTTAAATTGTCCATGAATATATATGACCTAAAATTACCTATGTGGGCATAACTGTAAACAGTTGGTCCACAACTATATATTCTAACTTCATTTCCTACTAATGGAGTAAAATCCTCTTCTTTTCTTGTTAGAGTATTATATAATTTAACTTTCATAAATCCCCTTTCTTAAGCTTTATTTCTATTTATTATATTATTATAAGATTTTCATGCTATTGCAATTTTATATTATAATGTTTCTATGCTATTAAAATTTTATACTATAGTATTTACGCACATCTCTAGTAAACATTATAAAATTTATTTTATTACTAAACTTATGTCAAGTATTTTTTTAATTATACTTGGCATAAGTTTTATTTTTTTATATAGACAACAATAATATTTGTTAAGCATTGTTAACAACTGTATTTGTATTTTCTCCTCCAGATGGAGTTTCTGTATTACCTCCAGTTGAAGGCTCAGACGGAGTAGTTGTATTTGTGTTTCCTCCTCCTGATGGTTTTTCTGTATTCGTATCTTCTCCTCCTGTTGAAGGTGTTTCTGGTGTTGTCGTCTTTTTATTTACAGTTATAGTGATTGTAGAATTTTTAGCTACAACTTCGTTTGCCTTTACACTTTGTGCTAAAACTATTCCTTCTTGTTTTGTACTATCTGATTTATATGTTACTTTAATTGTTAGTCCTGCTAAAGAAGTTCTAGCTGCTGCCTCTGTTTTTCCTACTACATTTGGCACTTTTACCATATTTGAAGCTGTATGCTCATCGCATTTTTCTGTTGGTCTTGTATATGTTTTGCCATTAATTGGTTTCCAAGCTGGATTTACTTCTTTTTCTGGTGTTACAGCAAATGCTTTTTCTTCTACTTCTGGACAATACTCTGTAGCAAGTTTTCCTGAAGCTTTACATACTTTTACTTTATCATGTCCATCACAGTATCCTGGAACAGTTCCTGCTTTAAATATTTCTGTATATGTTTGTGTACAGCTCTTTGTAGCAAGTTTTCCTGATTGTAAACAAATTCTTGCACTAGTTATTCCAGATGGTTCTTCAAATTCAGCATCATCTAAATCTGAATGTATATCTTTCATAATTCTTGCCCAAATTTGTTGTGCTGCATCTGCATTTCCAGATCTAACTTCCTCTGGTGTATCATATCCAACCCATGTAGCTGCTGAATAATATGGGGTAAATCCACATAACCATTTATCTTTTTTGCTATCTGTTGTACCAGTTTTTGCTGCTACATCAATTCCACTTATTTTACACATATACGCTGTACCACTAGAGCCAGTTACAACATCTTTTAATATATCTGCTGTAATATATGCTGTAGTTTCTTCCATTACTCTTCTTGTTTCTTGTGTAGATTCTAATACTACATTTCCATCTCTATCTTCTACTTTTGTATAGAATGTTGGCTCAGTATATTCTCCACCATTTGCTATAGTCTCATATGCAGCTGCCATTTCTAATGGTGTTGCACCTTCACTCATTCCTCCTATTGCTAATGCTAAGTTATTATCTAAATCTGGATTAACATGTTCAAGTCCCATGTCTTGTAAATACTCTATAGCTGTAGATGGTCCTACATTAGATAAAATTTTCATATTTACAACATTTGAAGATACTTCTATAGCTTTTCTTACTGTTGTTAATCCTCTATAATTAGCTACATTTTTAGGTGAATATCCTCCACCAAAATCTGACCTAGTATCGTCATAAACGGTTGCAGCTGTTATTACTCCTTCTTCTAGTCCTGGAATAACATTTGCTAAAGGTTTTATTGCAGAACCAGTTTGTCTTGGAGACTGTGCCCTGTTTAATCCTGTTGCATTAACATCTGTTCCTAAACCTCCCATACAGCCTACAACATAACCTGTCTTATTATCTATTATTATCATTCCCGATTGTGTATGTTCTTTATTTTCTTTTGGTCCACCAGTTGTTCTTGCATAATATATATATTCATCTTTTACATACTCTTCTTCCATTCTATCTTGAATTTCTGTAACTTGAGTTGTATATATTCTATATCCACCTGTTGACAACATATTTCTTGCCATTTTATAATCTACATCTTTTGCTTCTGCCAAGTCCTGTGCAACTTCGTCAATTGCTGCAGCTGTGTGGTATGTCATTTGAGTATTATTGTCAAACTCACCCTCTTTAAATTTTAAACCTGCATCTACTTCTGCTACAGCCTCGTTATATAGTCTTTCTGCCTCTTCTGGGTCATTACTTATTCTATTTTGATCTTTCATCTCTGCTAAAACAGTTTTTGTTCTAGTTTTAATTGCCTCTGTAACTTCTTCGTCACCTTCATACCAGAAAGGATTGTAACTATTTGGAGAGTGGTTTATACCTGCCATAAATGCAGCTTCTGCTAAACTTAAATCTTTTGCAGACTTAGAGAAATAGTACTTAGCTCCATTTTCCACCCCACATATTGTAGTTCCGCCTACATAAATTATATTCAAATATTGTTCTAATATTTGTTGTTTTGAAAGCATTTTTTCAATTTGATATGCTCTAGACATTTCTCTTATTTTTCTTGTAACACCTGCCAAACCTGTGTCATCTTGATCATTCATTAAGTTCTTAGCAAGCTGTTGAGTTATAGTACTTCCACCATAAGAAGAATGTCCTCCTCTTAAAACATATTGTATTGTTGCACTTAAAGTTCTTGATATATCTATTCCTGAATGCTCATAAAATCTTTTATCCTCTATTGCAACATATGCATTTGGTAAATATGGTCCCATTTCTGAGTATGTAATAATTTTTCTGTTTACATCTCCTGAAGATAAGTCAAATATTTGCTTACCGTCCATATCGTAAACAATTGAATTGTTATGTCCTATTACTAAGTCTTCTTTAGTTAGTTTTAATTTATCACTAAAGAATACACCCGCAAAAATTCCTACACCAATTAAGCATAGTAAAATAAAGATTATAAAAATTATAATCAACGCTTTTTTTAATTTAGGATGCTTACTTTTTTTCTTTCCTTTTTTATCTTTCTTATTTATTTCACTGTCTTTTACATAATCATCTTTTGTTTTAGGTTTTGTTTTCTTCTTTTTCTTTGGATTTTCTCTTACGACTTTATACATCTTAGTTTTTCCATCGTCTTTGCTTCTTTTTCCAGTACTCATTTTAAAATTTTCCTCCTTAGGGTATTTTAAACAAACTTATTATATAATATATTGCATAAAATTAAAAGTATTTTAAGAAATTTTTCAGAAATGGGACACAAAAAAATAGTAGAATGATGGTAGAACCTGAAAGAGACATAAGAAAATCTCCTTATGATATTTTTATTTTATCATAAGGAGATTTTCTTATATTTATATTTCACACCGCAAAAATAATCGAGCTTCTATTTTAGATTTTAAGTCATTTTGTCGTGCTTTCGAATGATTTTTTATTATTCTTACTGTTTTAGGCGGTATTTATACCTATTCTGTGCGTTTTAAGGCCATATTTTGCGGTCGCATCTAAAGTGCGACCAAGACCGGACGGAACGAAACATTGCTGCTGCTGCCACCGTTGTTGTCGAAAGCGAACACGCCAGCACGCGAGCCATCGTAGTAATAGCCTCCGCGGCGGAAGAAAGGACTGCTCGTGAAAGGAAAGTAAGAGCAATCACCGTACCACGATCCGTTGCTTGTGTTGCCGTTCGCGCTCGTCTCATACACTGCGTCTCCATACTTACTTGCATTTTGATTATAGTTATTTGTGTTATTATCCGTACTTGCTTTTGTATACACATTCTTCGTCTTTGCGTCTCCATTTACTAAGCTTGAGCCATAGCTTGTTAAATTACCATTTCCGTTATTTACGTATCCTGCTACATATTCCCAGGCTCCTCCACTCATATCATACACTCCATACACATTTCCTGTTGTACTTTGTGCTCCATTATTTACATATGTGTTTCCACTTCCTCCTCCTGTGTAATATGAGCTATTACTGTTTATTGTTACTTCTTCTGTTTGTTTTCCATATTTACTTTTACTTAGGTATGCTACTGCTCCCCATTCATCATTTTTCATCATATGACTATTTAATGTTTTATTATAATTTAAACAATTTGTATATGCCGTTCCTATATAAATATATCTCCAGCTTGCTACTCCTGGTTTTACCTGTAATGTCTTTGTTGTTACGTTATCTCCGCTACTGCTATTACTATTTCCTTGTACACTACTTGCTTCAAATTTTGCTACCCATAGCCCACTTACTGTTTGACCATAATTAAATGCTGGATGGATATTCCAATTTCCTGCTCCACTTGCATTATTAAAGCTTGTTCTTCCTGTACTTGTTTCGTTCGTTAAACCTTTCATGAACTCTACTTCTATTGTTCCTGTGCTACTACTATGATATCCACTTGTTATACTATATGCATATCTTGGTATCCATACCCACATGCTTCCATCACTTGTTTTTGCATTTGCCCATTTCTTTGCTGAATAATCATACCAATCTGGGTCGCTTCCTGTTGTCTCTACCCAATCTCCTGCTCCGCCATTTGCTGTTTCGTCCCATTTTATAGGTGTCATTCCTTCCCCTAAATCTGGCGTGTTCACTCCTTTTTCTTCATTATAACTTCCATCGCTTGGTAACGTTGGCTCCTCTGGCGTGCTTCCTCCTATTGTATTATTCATAATACTTGCTAAATCATTATATAATTGGTTTAACTCGTCTTGCTCTTGTTCTACTGCTTCCTTTGTTTTATTTGCTGCCTCTTGTGCCTTTTTTATTATTCCATTATCACTAAATATTGTACTTATTGTTACACTTGCTAATATTAATAATACTACAATCGTCACTACTAATGCTATTAGCGTTATCCCGCTTGTTTTCTCTTTGCTTCTTTACCTTTAGCAAATTTTTTATTTCTAGCTCATCAATCTTGTTTAATTTTTTTGTTGCTTTTACTCTCATTTTATTTTCCTCCCATTTACTTCTTTTGTTATTATTGCCAACTTTTCTAGTATTAATCATCTTTATTACATATAATTTAATATCTTTTAATATTGCTGGCCATCTTTTATTAATGTTCTTAATAAAAAATATGGAATTATTTATTCTTTTTTCTTTTATCGTATAGAATAAATATATCATTTCACTTCTTGATAGTCAATATTAATTATTCCTATTTTTATTACATTTTCTTTACGTTTTTATTACAATTATCTTATGACAAAATCATAGTAAAAACTTTCAATTTACCTTTTAAAGCGTAAAAATAGGCAGGTTCAAAAGACCCTGCCTATAAATTAAGTTAACACCCCTTTTACGTTTATTTTATGATTTGTAAATAAATATTGGCATATCATAAGTGATGTTGTCGTATATCGTTTTTGCTGCATTGGTAGGAAGATTTATACAACCGTGCGAGCCGTTGTGTTTGTAAATATCTCCACCAAACTCATCTCTCCAGTTTGCATCATGAAGACCAAATCCTTTATAGAATGGCATCCAGTATAGTACTGGAGAAGCATAGCTACTACCATCTCGGTTTGAGCCTCTTAGAACTGTGTCATAAACCTTGTTGTTTAGATAAAACACTCCTGTAGGAGTATAATATCCAGCTCCGATGTTGCCTGTAACAGTCGGTGTATCTACAATGCATTCTCCGTCAACGTACATAAAAACTCGTTGCCTAGTAATATCAATTTCAATGTAACTAGTTAAGTTTTCTGTCACAGGGTCCTCATCGTAGATTGGTTTGCCAGTATAACTTTCGCCATTTTTGAGCTTATCCACTATAAAGTCTACCATTTCCTTTTCCAATACCTTTGGAATGCGCTCTTCAAATGCTGGCATTGTTACATGCCCCACATCTGTTCCTTCAATCTGGACTGTTGTTACATCCTCTGCAGACTTGCTAACCTCTCCTACAAATTTTGTAACACCTTCCTCTATTTCAAAGGAAAAGTTTCTGTCGTCGTAGGTAATCCACTCATTCATAACATCTTTGTCTATAGTATAAGTGCTTCCATCCATAAGCTTGATGGTTACTACTGTAGACAGCATGTTATTCAGTTCATTGCATGTATCTATTAGTTCTTTATCTGTGGAAAGTACCTGAGGTAACTGCATTTCAGAAGTTAAATCGATGTTTAGATTTTCATCAACACCTGTTATAGCTTCTACTACGATGCTACATGCTTTGTCATAGTCCATTTGATTTCCTATAACTTCTTTTTCAATTATAAAGTTATTTCCATCAAACTTGACATAAGCATTTTGTGGTTTTACAACATTTTCTTCTTGAAGTTCCGGAATGTTGCTTAAAAAGTCTTTTACTTTTTCTTCGCTAATGCTTATACCATTTTCTAGCGTAAAGTCATTTTGTCCAAAAAAGTTTTGACTTTCAAGCATCTGCTCTAATTTCTCGCTGCTTACTTCTGCCCCAAAATCTCCATAAGTTGCAGTATAGCTTTTGCCGTCCAAGGTAAAGCTAATTTGTATTGTTCCTATGCTGTCTTCTAATCTCTCCTTTGCGTCTTTCACAGAAAGCCATGAGCAATCTGTTCCTTGGATAGTTGTTCTGCCAAAATGGGTCCGTGAAAATTCATAAACTCCTACCAGAACTACTCCAATTACTAGAATTAGAATAAGTCCAATTATAAGAAGTTTATTGCTCCTCTTCCGCACCTTCTTGTAGGATACATCTTTGCTTGCCATACTCAAAACTCCTCTCTATCCATGATGTAATCTGATATACTTTTTCACTTAATTTGTATAAAATTTCCACAGCAATATTATAGCACCATTTACATAAAGTGTCAAAAAGTAATTTATATACATATCTTCTATCAATAACTTTTGGCTATTTTATACATAAAAATAAAGGCTTACTATCCCCTATTTAACAGTTCTATTTCTCACCTTACGTTTGCTTGTTATAGAAAACCTTTTAGAATTATTTGCTGATACTACTTTTAAAGTATATCCAATATATCTTTTACACAGGTTACAGGTATGGCTCCCTGCTTTATAAGTTCGTTTGTACTATACGAATTATCACTTGTTATATTACCTGGTATACAAAATATATCTTTTCCATGTTCTAATCCGAAGTCTACAGTAATTAAAGTTCCACTTTTTCTCCTTGCTTCAACAACTAAAATTCCATCGGACAAAGCACTTATTATCCTATTTCGCGCAGGAAAATGCATTTTATCTGGCTTTGATTTTTTTTCATATTCTGTTATTACAGCCCCACCATTTTTTATTATTTCTTTATAAAGCCCTATATTTTCTCTTGGATAAATATTATTTAAACCGCTACCTAAAACCGCAATTGCCTTTCCATTTGCTTTTACTACTCCCCAATGCGAGTATGCATCTATACCTCTAGCTAGCCCACTAATTACTGTTATACCTTTTTTAGCTAATTCATACCCAAATTTATACGCGACTTCCATTCCATACTTAGAACAGTTTCTAGAGCCAATTATTGATATGCTTTTACTGTTTAAAATATTTGAATCTCCTTCTACATATAATTTTGCTGGTCTGTCATATATTTGTCTTAACTTTTCTGGATAAGTTTTGTCCATTTCTTTTATTATTTGCAATATACTTCCTCCTTATATATTTTTTACCTTGTCCATAACTAGTGCCTTATAAATAAAAATTTAAAATAAAATATTTTTATATGTTTATCTTTTTATGTGAATAAAAAAGAGCTCACTTAAGTAAGCCCCCTATTTTATTTAATTATAAAATACATTTTTTATATAAAATCTTTTATTATAAAATTGCTTTCATTCTACTTTAATTCCATTTTGCATTTTTGCAGCTTCCACAACATTGTTCATAAGCATTGCAATTGTCATAGGTCCAACTCCGCCTGGAACAGGTGTAATATAAGATGCTTTCTTTTCCACATTTTCAAAGTCAACATCTCCTATTAATTTTCCATCTTCGTTTCTATTTATTCCAACATCTATAACAACAGCATCATCTTTTACCATGTCTTCTGTAACAAAATGTGGTTTTCCAACTGCAGCAATTAATATGTCTGCATTTTTAGTAATTTCTTTTATATTTTTTGTTTTAGAATGGCAAATTGTTATTGTAGCATTTTTATTAAGTAAGCATTGCGACAAAGGCTTTCCTACTATGTTGCTTCTGCCTATTATTACTACATTTTTTCCTTCTGGGTTTATATTATATTCTTCTAGCATCTTTACAACACCGTAAGGAGTACATGATATAAACGCTTTTTCCCCTATAACAAGTTTTCCAACATTTACTGGATTAAATCCGTCTACATCTTTTCTATAATCTATTTTGTTAAATGCTTCTCTAATATTTAATGGCTTTGGAATAGGACTTTGTAGCAATATTCCAGATATATCATCTCTATTATTTAATTCATCTATTAAATTTAAAAGATTTTCCATTGTTGTATTTTCTGGAAGTAAAAATTCCTCAAACTCTATTCCTACTTCATTACACGCCTTACTTTTATTCCTTACATATACCTGTGATGCTTTATCTTCTCCTACCATTATTACTGCAAGCTTTGGATAGATTTTTTTATTATTTAGCTCAGCTACCTCTTCTTTTAAATTTAATCTTATTTTCTTTGCTAATTCTTTTCCATTAATAATTATTGCCATATATTTCCTACCTTTCTATTGTATGACTAGTGTTTCAACTTTGTCAACAATTTCTTCTCTACTTTTTTCGACATATTCTACTATATTTTTTTCTGTTAATCCAAATATATCTTCTATTTCTTCTGTCTTTCCATGTTTTATAAATCTATCCGGATATCCAAATTTTCTAAATGCAACATCTGTTAATTTTTCTTCTAATATAAGTTCTTCTACAATAGTTCCTAAGCCACCTTCTATTGTTCCATCCTCTATTGTAATTACATTTTTAGTTTTCTCTATAGAATTTGCTATCGTTTCTTTATCCAAAGGCTTTAAAAATCTTGCATTTATTACTTCTGCCTCTATTCCGTTTTTTTCTAAAATTTCTGCAACATTTTGTGCTTTTGCAACCATTTTTCCAATTGCAATTATAGAAACATCTTCACCTTCTCTTAAAATTTCTGCTTTGCCCTTTTCTATTTTCTCATGAGTTATGAATTTCGTTTTTTCTTCTCCACCTCTTGGATAACGTATTGCAATTGGTCCATTGTAATTTACTGCAAACTCTAGCATTTGTCTTAATTCCACGAAGTCTTTTGGAGCCAAAATTGTAATGTTTGGTACAATATTTAAAAATGCTAAGTCAAACATACCTTGATGTGTTTCTCCGTCATTTCCAACAATTCCAGCTCTGTCTATGCACATTACTACGTGAAGCTTTTGTGTACAAATATCATGGATTATTTGGTCATAAGCCCTTTGGTAAAATGACGAATATATAGAAACCACAGGAACTAACCCTTCTTTTGCCATCCCAGCTGCCATTGTTAAAGCATGTTGTTCTGCAATGGCTACATCAAAAAATCTATTTGGAAACTCCTTAGCAAAGTTAGTTAATCCTGTTCCGTCTCTCATAGCGGCAGTTACAGCAACTATTTTGTCATTTTCTTTTGCTAGTTTTACAAGCTCATCTCCAAAGACTTTAGAATAATCATCTTTCTTTTCTTTTAGGCTTTTCCCTGTCTCTTTGTCAAAAGCATTTGTTGCATGGAACTTATCTGGATTTTGCTCTGCTGGTTCGTATCCCTTTCCTTTTTTAGTTATAACATGAATTAATATTGGTCCTGACAAACTTTTAGCTTTCTCTAATATTTGCTCTAGCTTTTCTATATTATGTCCATCAACAGGTCCTAAATATTTAAATCCAATATCTTCGAAAAACATATTTGGTAAAAATAACTGCTTTATAGAATATTTTATTCTTCTTACTAATTTTACTATTTTTCTACCTATAACAGGAATTCGCAAAGTAAGTCTTTTTATGTAATTGTTAGATTTATTATAAGATTTTCTTGTTCTTATTCTTGTTAAAAATGCAGAAAGTCCACCTACATTTTTAGATATACTCATCTCATTATCATTTAATATAACAATTAAGTTTGTATTACTTGAACCTGCATCATTCAATGCCTCAAAAGCCATTCCTCCTGTTAAAGCACCATCACCAATAACAGCTATAACACTGTTTTTCTCACCTTTAATATCCCTTGCTCGTGCCATACCAAGTGCTGACGAAATAGAAGTACTGCTATGTCCTGTATCAAAGGCATCATACTCAGATTCAACTGCTTTTGGAAAACCTGCTAAACCATTTAAACTCCTTAACGTATTTATTTTGCTTTTTCTTCCTGTTAAAATTTTATGTATATATGTTTGATGACCTACATCCCATACTATTTTATCTTTTGGCGTATTAAATACACTATGTAAAGCTATAGTAAGTTCCACAACTCCTAAGTTAGAAGCTAGATGTCCTCCTGTTTTAGATACAGTATCTATTACTAATTCTCTTAATTCTTTTGCTAGTTCTTCCTTTTCTGAAATATTTAGTTTTCTTAAATCCTCAGGGTTGTCTACTTGATTTAATATATGATACATGTAATTCCACCTTTTTTGTTTTTTGATAATTATATCACAAATTTGTTACAATTTTGTTAAAATATTGAAAAAATGTTTTTTATATGTTAGAATTATATAGATTTAAAATGGTTAAACTATTAGAAAAGGAGAGATTTCAAGTGAAAAAAATAAATAAAATTTTATTTACAATTATTTTAATAATTGTATTAGTAACAATTTCTAGCTATACATTTGCTGTAAACATTACTTCTACAAACGAAAGCGTTTCAAACACAACGCAAACAACTGGTGGAAGTTCAAAAATTACAGTATTCGAGTTAGTTAGCGATAAATCTTGCACAATGAATTTAGGAGACAAAGGAAGATTTGAGAAAAAAGTAGCAGATTTTGATGCAACAGAAAAAAGTATTACTTTACAATTAAGCTTAGTAAATACATCTGCTCCATCTGAGGTTACAAAACCATCTGAATTATTTTTAGTAATAGATAATTCAAACAGTATGGTTGAAAACTCAACAGAAGCAGGAATTACAAGAAAAGAAGCCGTTATAGAAGCTGCTAGTAAATTATCAGAAACATTACTTAAAGCATATCCAGATTTAAAAATTGGTGTGGTAAGTTTCTCTAGTAAAGACGGCGAAGAAGGAACTTTAGCAGATGCAAAATTGGAGCAAGGATTAACAAGTGATGAATCTCAAGTAAAAACAGCTCTTGCAAATATAGAAACAAGTAATGGTGCAAGAACCAACATAGAAGCAGGACTTACAATAGCAGAACAAAATTATACTGATGCAGACAATACAAAAGTTTTAGTATTATTAAGTGACGGAGTTCCTAATAACGACGCACACGGAAACTTCTCTACTTATTCAGGAGATGTAGCTACTAATACTAAAGCAAAATTACAAGAATTAGACAATAACGGAATTAGCATATTAGGTGCCATGATTGGTCTTAATGGAGACGACATCGAGCCAACTACACAAAGAACATATCAAGCTTTAGCAGAAGAAATATTCGGTACTCCAGAAGAACCTACAGTTGGAAAATTCTACTATATACAAGACCAAGAAATTGAAGAAACACTTAATAATACTATAGTAGATATACTTATTCCAACACCAGACACAAAATTACAAAATGTAGTAATTAAAGACTACTTCCCACAAACTATTATAGACAATTTCAATTTTGAATATGTTGCATCACCTAATATTGGAGATGTTAGTACAGAAATAGACAAATCAGATAACAGCATTACTTGGACAATAGAAGTATTAAACGAAGACGAAGTTGCTACATTAAGCTACAAACTTACATTAAAAGATGACTTTAATAAAGAAATTCTTGATGAAATATTACCTACAAATGAAAAAGTAGACATCACTTATGGAGAAGACGGTCACGTTGAATCAGACGACTCTCCTACAGTTAGAGTAAAAGAAGAAGTTCCTCCACAAAAGGAAGACAACACTACTGCACAAGACCCTATTCCACAAACAGGAAATAATAGTTTTATAGCATTAGCAGTAATCGTAAGTATAGCTATAGTTTTAGCAATAGTAGGAATTCAAATAAAGAAACATAATAATAAATAATAGAATATAAAAGCACTCCCTGTAATAGGGAGTGTTTTTGTTGGTTGGGGTACTAGGATTCGAACCTAGGAAATGTCGGAGCCAGAGTCCGATGCCTTACCGCTTGGCGATACCCCAATTTAAAAAATTTATAACATAATACTTTAATATTATATCATAAATTTTTTATTTGTCTATTTTTTTACATTATATTTCAAATATTTCTTAGCTGTTTTTTGGAATGTTTTTTTGAACACCACCCGATGTTTTAAAATACATCTTTCATGTTTTTTGGACACTTTTCAAAACATAAGCTGACCTGTCCCCGATTTCCCAAATCGGGAAATTGGGACCTGTCCCTAATTTCCAGGTGGGTTAACATATTTTAGTGGGTCTTGCGTGTAGCCGTTTATTCTTACTTCGAAGTGGCAGTGTGGACCTGTAGAATTTCCTGTTGATCCTACTTCCATTATTAAGTCGCCTTGTTTTACTTGTTTGCCTTTTTCTGTTAGTATTTTTTGTCCGTGAGCATACAATGTTGTAATTCCGTTTCCATGGTCTATCATAACGCAGTTTCCATAGCTTCCCAATTCTCCTGCATAAGATACTACGCCATCTAGTGCTGCGACTATAGGTGCTCCATAGTCTGCTCCTCCTATGTCTAAACCTTGATGTAGTTTTACTACACCTTGTATTGGGTGCTCTCTTATTCCATAATTAGATGTTATTACGGTTCCAGACACCGCTACAGGCCAAATTAATGCTCCTCCTGTGTATTGTATATCTATGCTTGGAGTTGTAGAAATTTGCATTATTAATGTTTCTATTCTTAATTGCTCATTTTTGTATGCTGTTATTTCGTCATTAAGCTTTTTCTCGTTTTCTTGTAGGCTGTTAACATATCCTTGTTGCAAGCTTCTTGTATTACTAAGTACAAGTGACATCTGTTCTGCTTTTGCCTTTATTACTTTTGTTTGAGCATTTTCGTTCTCTATTTTTTGTTTATATTGTTCTATCTCTTCTTTTTTCTGAGCAACTTCATTCATAAGGTTAATATCTACTTCTGTTATTTGTCTCATAAAATAAATAGATGACAAAAACTCTGGTAAACTTTTAGACCTTAATAATACATCTAAATATGATACCTCTCCTGCTTTAGATATTGCTACAAGTCTTTTTCTTACTGTGTCGTCCTTTTGCTCATAGTCTTTTGTTGTCTCTTCTAATTCTATTGTCATTGATTTTATAGATTCTTCATAACTGTTTACTTTGTTATTTAGTTCGTTAATTTGATTTTCATAATCTCTTATAGAATCGTCCAATTTTTGAATTTGAAGTAGAGTATTTGACATTTCGTTTTGTACATATTCAAGTTGTAAACTAGATTGATTTATTTTTTCTTCGACTTCTTCTTTTTGTTGGTTTAAACTGTCTATAGTATTTGTAGCTTGATTTTGCTCTGTGTTTGAGCCTTCGTTATTCTGTGTAGTTGCATTTGTAGTATTTGAATTTGTGCTTGTCATAGAAGTACCTGCATTTTCGCTTGCTATGTCTATACTACTTGCTATAACTGTAACAGAATAACTAATTATTAAAATTAAAGCAAGGAGAGTGCAAAGTATTTTGTTTTTCAATTTTACTTAGCCTCCTCCTTGTATTATATTTATGTATTTTATTTATATTTAATATGTATTTTAATCTTTTTATTTGCAATGTATTTAAATTAAACATTTAAAGTTTTATTTAACAATTTATTAATATTTTATGTAATGCTTTATTATAATTTATTTATATTTTACCAGTGAGTGTAATTTAATGGATTTACTTCCCAACCATAGCTAGGTTGCGTTAATACTTCAAAATGTAAATGTGGTCCACTTCCTATTCCAGAGTTACCACTTCTTGCAATTTGTTGTCCTCTTGATACATATTGTCCTGCACTAACACTTGCACTATCTAGATGTTGATATCTAGTATACAAATTACTAGCATGTCTTATTAAAACAAATAACCCTCTTGCACTTGTATATTGTACATTTAAAACATAACCATCTTCGGCTGCATAAACTGGAGTCCCAACGGAAACTCCTATATCTATCCCTCTATGATTTGTGCTAGCTCCTGGAACAGGAGATTCTCTTCCTCCAAAGTATGATGTTATATTATTATATCCATTTGAACTAGAAGACAAAGGCCATCCTAAAGTTCCTGAAAAGTTTCCTGTATAAATGCCTTCTTCTTCTAACTTATCATTATAACTCTCTATTTTTTTATCTACCTCTTTTAAGTCGTATATATATTTATCTAATGCATCTTGTACTTCTTTATCTTCTGCATCTAATGCTGCAACTTTTTCCTCTTTTGCTTGCTTACTTACAGATAATTGTTTTTGCTTTGCTTCAACAGATTTTTTTGAAGTATCTAACTCAGTCTTTTCAGCCTCTAGCTCTTTTTTTGCTTTTTCTATTTGTTTCTGGCTTTCTGAAATTTCCTCCATCATTTGCTTATCTGCTGCTGTTAACTCAGAAACAATATGTGCATTTGATATAAAATCCATAAAGTTATCTGAACCAAGCAAAACATCTAAATAACTAATTTGACCATATTTTTGTGTAAAAACTAGTTTTTCTTGTAATTGCTCATCTTTTTCCTTATAATCTTCTTCTAATTGTTTTATTTCTTCTTCTTTGTTACTAATATCTGTTTCCAAAGAAGATATTTCATCTTCTAAATTTGCTATTTCCACTTCATATTTTGTTATAGAATCCTCTATAGACTGTATTTCATCTAAAGCTGTGGACTTTTCTTCTTGTATTTCGTCTTGTCTTGCTTCTTGCTCACTTATCATTTCGTTCAAATTTTCTGCTTGCTCTCTCCAATCTTCCAAACTATCTGCCATTACAGTTGTTGTAAATCCTAACAACATTACTCCTGCTAGAAAAACTGAAATAACTTTTCTTTTCATATTGTTTCCCTCTCTTTAATTTTTTATAAATGTTTTTTTAATATTTATAAATTTTATAAAGTTTTTTATGCATATTTTTTAAGAACTATTGCTGTGTTTTTCTTCTAAAATTATTTTTAAGAATTATTAAATAATATTTCTTTTAATACCTCTTCAATTTCATTAAAGCAGTTATGGATTTTTAAACCTCTAGGTATTTTCTCATAGATATCATACTTCCTATAACACCTATTCCTATTCCTAAACTTAAGTAAACTGTTAATACCAATCCAAACATGTCTGAGAACGATATAATTCCCAATGGCAATGCTGTAGTCTGTAATAAGTTTAATACCGCATTTGCAGTACCATTATAAGCAAAACCTAGTAACACTATAGAAATTAATGCAGAAATTACACCTATAATAATACCCTCTACCACAAATGGCCATCTAATAAATCCATTTGTAGCACCAACATATTTCATAATTGATATTTCTTTTCTTCTTGCATGAACTGTTAATTTTATTGTATTTGTAATAATAAATATTGAGATAAGTACTAACAAAACAAGAATTACAATTGATGCTGTATTTATTCCATTTGCAATTTTTACAAGTGTATTTATAGTATTTGACCTAATCTCTACATTGTCAACAATATCGTTTTTCTCTATTGCATTTTTTACTTGCTCACTTTTTTCTAAGTCTGTAAGAGTTACTACATATGAGTCTTGTAATGGGTTTCTATCTCCTTCGTACATCTCAACCATTTCTGGGTTTTCTTTAAATACTGAATCTTTTATTTGGTTTAAGCTTTCATCCTTTGTTCTAAAAACTACAGTATTTACTCCATCTAAGTTTCTTATTTGCTCACCTAACTGTGTTTTTTGCTCTTGAGTTATGCTATCATCATTTTTTATAAATACTTGCATACCTTGTTGTTTTTCTATGTCATCAATCATATGATTAACATTTTCGCCAATTGCAAAGAATATACCAAATATAAACATTGTTGCACACATTATTACTAAAGATGCAACTGTTGATTTTTTGTTTTTGAATACATTTCTAAATCCTTCACTTATTAAATATCCTAACACAATTACACCTCACTATTATAGCCACCTTTTTTGTCGTCCCTAATAATGTGGCCATCTTCTATTTGTATTACTCTTTTTTTCATTTTGTCTACTATATCTTTTGCATGTGTTGCTACAACAACAGTTGTTCCTCTTTTATTAATGTCGTCTAGTAATGTCATAATATCCCATGCTGTGTCTGGGTCTAAGTTTCCTGTAGGCTCATCTGCAATAAGCATTGATGGGTTATTTACTAAAGCTCTTGCTAAAGCAACCCTTTGTTGCTCTCCACCAGATAGCTCATTTGGATAAACTTTTGCTTTGTTACTTAATCCAACAAGTGACAAAACCATTGGAACTTGCCTTCTTATATGTCTTTTTGTTGCATTAACAATGTACATCGCAAAAGCAACATTGTCATAAACAGTTTTATCTGGCAAAAGTCTAAAGTCTTGGAAAACAACTCCCATACTTCTTCTTAAATATGGAACTCTTTTTGGTTTTAAATATGTTGTATCTTTGCCATTAATTATAATGTTTCCTGATGTAGGATTTTCCTCTTTTAAAATTAACTTAATTAATGTTGACTTTCCTGAACCAGAAGTACCTACTAAAAACGCAAACTCACCTTTTTCTATGTTGAAATTTGCCTTATGAACTGCTTCTGTCCCTGTATCGTATGTTTTACTAACGTTTCTAAATTCAATCATCAGTATCTCCTCGTCACTTTTTGACATTATATAATAAATTACAACATTATAATAACAATAAAATATATTATTTGCAATATATTTTTAGATAAAATTCACAGAAAATTTACATTTGGTTAAATTTAATTTTTTTATGATGTTACATATAGTTTTATGTAAAGCAAATAATTGTATTTTAATTGTTATTAATTGTATTGCTATGCAAAAAAAAGATAGTATTTTTATTTAATAAAATACTATCTTTATCAATTTTTATATTAGGTAAACTTTTTATTCTTTTCCTCTGCCATCTCTATTTTCCCCCAATCTATATCATCTATTATTATAGGTTACTATATAGTTTACCGTACATCTATATGAGATATTTTGGTATTGCACCCGTGAAATACCCGACCTCGTATTTTGCGTTTTGAGGCATTTTGTCCGACTTTCGAATGATTTATCATAGGTTGTGCTATTTTAGGTGGTATTTACGCCTATTGTGTGCGTTTTAGAGGCATATTTTGTAGTCACATCTAATTTGCGACCAAGACCGGACGGAACGAAGTGTTGCTGCTAGCACCGCCATCGTTGCCGTTGAAATAGAACACGCCAGCACTCGAGCCATCGTTGTAATAGCCTCCGCGGATGAAGAAAGGAGCGCTCGTGCCAGGAAAGCCAGAGTAATCGCCGTACCACGATCCGTTGCTTGAGTTACCGTTTGAGCTCGTCTCGTAAACCGCGTCTCCATACACTCCTGCATTTGCACTGTAATTACTACTGTTATTATCTGAACTTCCTTTTGCATACACGTTCTTCGTCTTTGAGTCACTACTATTTACTAAACTTGCTCCATAGTTTGTTAAGCTTGCATTTCCATTATTTACATATGCTGCTACATATTCCCATGCTCCTCCGCTCATATCATATACTCCATACACATTTCCCGTTGTACTTGCTTTTACTCCTTGTGTACTTGTATAATCTGTCGTTGTTCCTGTATTTTGAGATGCACTTGCACTATTTCCTGCTGATCCTGTTATGAAACTGCTACTATTATTTATCCATACTTCTTCTGTTTCTTTTCCATATTTACTTTTACTTAAATATGCTACTGCTCCCCACTCATCATTTTTCATCATATGGCTATTTAGTGTGCTATTATAACTTTTACATTTATTATATATATCATTTACACTTATACCTCTCCAGCTCTGTACTCCTGGTTGTACCTTTATTACTCCACTACTTCCTGCACTACTTGAGCTTGCATTACTTTGGCTTGCTTCAAATTTTGCTACCCATATTCCACTTACTGTTTGCCCATAGTTAAATGCTGGATGGATATTCCAGTTTCCTTGTCCACTTGCATTATTAAAGCTTGTTCTTCCACTTGTTGTTTCGTTTCTTGTTCCTTTCATAAATTCTACTGCTATTGTTCCTGTACTGCTACTATGATATCCACTTGTTATACTATATGCAAACCTTGGTATCCATACCCACATACTTCCATCTGCTGTTTTTGCGTTTGCCCATTCCTTATTTTCATAATCATACCATTCTGGGTTGCTTCCGTCTGTTTCTACCCAATCTCCTGCTCCCTCATTTGCTGTTTCGTCCCATTTTATTGGCGTCATTCCTTCTCCTAAATTTGGTGTGTTTACTCCTTTGTCTTCACTAAAACTTCCATCACTTGGCAATTCTGGCTCTTCTGGTGTTGTTCCGCTTCCGCCTATTCCATTTAGCATATTTTCCATATAGTCTGCTATTTCATTCATTTGTGTTTGTTCATTTATTGTTGCTTCTTTTGTTTTGTTTGCCGCTTCTTGTGCCTTTGCTATTATTCCGTTTTCACTAAATACTAAGCTTATTGTTATTCCTGCTAATATCAATAATACTACAATTGTTACAACTAGTGCTATTAGTGTTATACCTTGTGTTTTTTTACAATATGTTTTGCTACTATCTTTTTGCAATAAAAATGTTTTCTCCATGTTATTCCTCCCACTTTTGTTTCTTTTGTTATTGTTTCCCATTTTTTTATTTTTAATCATCATTTTACTTATAGGAACAATCTTTTCTTTTTATTTCAATTTGCGATATTATTATATCATCTCATTATGAGATTTTGCATTTCTTTTATATTACATTTTTATTACAATTTCATTTCGTTTTCATATACTTTTAAGTGCATTTTATCTAAACGAATAATTATACTCTTATTTCTTTATCCTAAAAACCTATTTTTACATAAAAAATAGAAGGCATAGTAAAATGCCCTCCAAATATAAATTTCCTATTTTAACATTTATTAACTTATTTAATCTATTTAATTTATTTCTAAAACCATATTTCTACACTTGCCTTTGTATAATAATATTCCATCCTTACTCCTAAAACTTCTTGTAATTGTTCTAAAGTTATAGTAGCTGGAAGTTTATTTCCATGAACTTCGTTATCTTTGTATTGTATTTCATAAGCTTTTCCGTTATAGTCAAATTTCAATCCTGTTGTAAGTTTATCATTTAAAAGTATTATTTGCTCTGTATTTGTTACAACATCTACTAAACTTACACTATATTCTCTTGTTTGCTTATTAAATAATGCCTTTAATGGTTGCTTTTCTCCTCCTACAGTATCTCTACTTTTTGCCTGTTTTCCATCTATAACAACCATAAGTTCTTTTGGTGTTTCAAAATTTTCTATATCTTCTGTCGGAATTTCACTTAAATCCATATTATTTGTTTTTAAATACCAGTAATACTCATATTCTTCCTCATAAATTTGTTGTTCCTCTGAGTTTTCTGGATTGTAATATACAGAGCTTACATAATCGTCTTTCCTAATTTTTGGAGTATTTCCAAAGTTAGAAATTTGCAGTCTATATATTTGCATAATTTTCATAGCTTTTTTCGTAGCATATGGTATTTGTGAGTAATTATCTATATCTATAAACACTTTGCAAGTTAAGAAATAGAACCCCTTATTCATTACACTTTCGTTATAGCCAATTTCTATTTTAGTACCTTCAAAAAACTCCTCATATTTTGGATTCTCATAATAATACTTAACTAAGTTCTCTTCGAAATCTGTTTTATAATTCCCCTCTATTTCTTTTTCTGCATTAAACTCTATTATTGGCTCGGTTGTAGTTTTTAACACATATGTACCTGTTCCTCTTCTAGAAACAGTATTATCTTGTACTATTTCAAAATTTCTATGGTACCTACTCTCTAACTCTTTTATAAACTTATCTTTATTAGTTCCTGTAAAAAGTTGTATTCTAGGCATTAGTAAGTAAATCATATATATACAAACTGCCACAAAAGCCAGTATTATTACAATAGTCATTAACTTTGTAAATACACCTAGCCCTTTTATAAAACTATTAGTACCTTCTGGTTTTATATCTTCATATCCATTTGCTTTTTTATCTATAATTTCTTGCATTTTTTCAGGTTTCATCTTACGTTACTCCTTTTTGTTGTCAATTTTCTCCGTCCCCATTGACAACTAACTGGCATATCGCTTGTGCGTCTATTCTAAAGTATTTCATTAAATCTGCTGCTTTTCCAGATTTTCCAAAGCAGTCTGGTATTCCCAATCTTATAACTTTAGTTGGGTATTCTTCTGCTAATACTTCGCATACAGCAGTTCCAAGCCCTCCTATTATACTATGGTCCTCTACTGTAATTATTTTATCTGTTTCTTTAGCACATTTTACTATTAATTCTCTATCTATTGGTTTTATTGTATGTATATCAACAACTCTTACGTCAAAACCTCTTTCTTTTAGCAGTTCTTGTGCTTTTAGAGCTTCTGAAACTGTAACTCCTGTTGCAAATATTGTGGCATCTGTACCATTTCCTATTTGCACACCTTTTCCTATTTCGAATTTTTGATTTTCCTCATATATAACAGGTGTTGCAATTCTTGCTAATCTTAAATAAACTGGTCCATCTATTTTAGATATTTCTTCAACTGCCCATTTTGTTTGTACATCATCAGAAGTACTAATTACTGTCATATTAGGTAGTCCTCTCATTAAGTTTATATCCTCTAACATTTGATGAGTTGCTCCATCTTCTCCCACTGTTACTCCTGCATGTGTTCCGCAAATTTTAACATTTAATTTTGGATATGCTACACTGCATCTTATTTGGTCATATACTCTACCTGTTGCAAATGCTGCAAACGTACTAACAAAAGGAACTTTTCCAAATGTTGAAAGCCCATCAGCTATTCCAATCATGTTCTGTTCTGCTATTCCCACATCTATAAATCTATCTGGGAACTTTTTTGCAAATAACGATGTTTTAGTTGATTTTGCTAAATCTGCATCTATTACAACTACATTTTTATTTTCTTCGCCAAGTTTTTCTAATGCTTCACCAAAACTTTGACGAGTTGCTATTTTCTCTTCTCTCATTTCTACACCATTGTATGATATGTTAAATAATCATACTCTCCTTTCCTTATTTTTAATTTAAGCTAACTATTTGTTTTTTTACTAGTTGCTCAACCCTCTATTCCTATACACATTGTACATTTATACTTATTATTTTTTATACAATATCAACTTCACTTATTTACTATTATGCATCTTAATATTACTTCATTTTTTACATATTCCTTTTAGTATTTTTTACTTAAAATTTAATTATTTTTGATTTTAATTAGTTGTCTAAGCCTTCTATTCAATTTAGCATTTACTTGCTTAGTTCTTCCATTGCTTTATTATATTCATCTTCATTTGGAGCTTTTCCATGCCAACTTATTTGATTTTCCATAAAAGAAACACCTTTTCCTTTTACAGTTTTAGCAATTATTATAGTTGGCATACCTTTTTTAGTCCTTGCAGAATTAAAAGCATCAATCAAACTAGATATATTGTGTCCGTCACACTCTATTACATTAAATCCAAAACTCATAAATTTATCTGAAATGCTAGATGGCTCAACTATTTCATCTATACTTGTTTCTAACTGTAACCCATTGTTATCTAAAATAACGCATAAATTATCTAGTTCATTTTTACTTGCTGTCATTGCCGCTTCCCATATTTGCCCTTCATCTATCTCTCCGTCTCCAATTAAGCAATATACTCTACAACCTGCACTATCCATTTTAGAAGCAAGTGCCATACCTACAGCAGAAGATAACCCTTGTCCCAACGAACCAGTTGTCATATCTACTCCCGGAACCTTATTCATATCTGGATGACCCTGTAGATTACTTCCTATTTTTCTAAATGTCTTTAACAACTCCTTGTCAAAATAACCCTTTCTAGCTAAAGTGGCATATAACGCAGGACTACAATGACCTTTTGACAATACAAATCTGTCCCTACCCTCTGCATCTGGCTTTTGTGGATTTATATTCATTTGGTTAAAATATAACACTGTTAAAATATCTGCACACGAAAGTGAACCTCCTGGGTGTCCAGACTGTGCTAAATATACTTCTTCTATAATATCTTTTCTTATATCATTTGCTATTTTTTTCAAAGCATCAATACTTGTAATTTTCAAAAATATTACCTCCTTTTAAACACATATATTAGTATTTCATTTTAGTTATACCATAACGAAAAATTAATTACAATAATAAATCCTAAGTTTGATTTTACTGTAGGTTTGTCAAACATATGTCACACTTTCATAGAAACATCTATTGTTGAAATACCAAGTATGACTTTTCTGAACTTTAGTTTCTTATGTATTCTAAATATTTTTCTTTTGGACTTAACCATTTTAACGGTTTCATAGGAAAATCGTTGTACTCTCTTTCCCATTTTTTTAATCTATTTTTAAAGTCTTCAAAACTATAAAATACTTTATTGTAGTAAAATCTTTCTTGATCTTTTCTATGACTTCTTTCTACTTTTCCGTTATGCCTTGGTGTCTTCGGTTTTATTAGTTTATGTTTTATCCCTAACTCTTCTAATTTCTTCTCAAATCTTGTTTTTCTCTTTGTTGGATTTGGATTTAGCCTATTAGTAAATTCAGTTCCGTTATCTGTCTGTATACATTCTATTTTAAATGGAAATGCTTTTATGATATATTCTATAAATTCTGCTGATGCACTTGTGCTTACTTCTTTGCTTGCCCATAGTTTTCTCATTCTTGTATACTCGTCTATTGCTGTATACTGATAATATCTATCATCTGTTTCTATTACTTCTTTTGTTAAACTTTTCTTTGGTACATATTTTACGTCTATTTGTATTCTTTCTCCTGGATACTTCATCTGTTGATATGCTTTTGCTTCATACTCTTTCTTTTTACTTGGTGTTTTCCTATATATTCCTATTCTTTGCATTACTCTATACAAACTTGTTATACTTCTTGTATATCCTGCTCTTCTTAATTTTATCCACAACACCACTAATCCTGTATCCTTATTTTTGTATTTGTAATCTTTTATTAGCTTTATTTCTTCTTTTGTATGTTGATTTGGATGGCTATGTGGTTTTCTTGATTTATTAATTAATGATTTTGCTGTACCATCATATTTTTCTCGCCATCTATATATTGTTTTTCTATGCATTTTAAATTGAATTGCTGCCTTTGTTACTCCATGTTTATAAGAATATTTGATAACTGATTGCTTATACATTATATCTTGTGTTATACTATTCATAGGAAATACCTTCTTTCGATAAAGATTTTGTGGTTAAAATCATTTTATCATATTTTTGGTATTTCCTGTTTTTATTTTTTCTTACTGTGACATATCTATTGTAAACCTATAAATAATAAATCCTAAGTTTGATTTTATATTTTAAAAATATACTTTTTATAAGTCTTTTACTGTAGGTCCATATATCATTTTTCCTGTGTAATCATATCTTGAACCATGACAAGGGCAATCCCAAGTTTTGTCTAAGTTATTCCAAATAAGTTCACACCCCAAATGTGCACATTTTGAACTAACAGTATATATCTTTCCATCTTTATCTTTGTACGCTCCTACTTTTTCTCCATCAATATCTATTATTTTACCTTCTCCTTCTTTTAAGTTTTCTTGTTCTTTTTCTGGTAATACAAACTTTTTAATCACAAGTGAATTTACTGTTTCTTTTGTGACAACTGTTCAAGGCTATTGCCGAGTTACAGTTGTCCAAAAGGGGAAAGGCTTTAAAATTATAAAATACTTTTTAGGGAGCTTTTCTATATATTAAATTTTGATATGGAATTCAATAAGATTATTAATAAAATATTGCAAAAAATAGACCTATAATAATAGATCTATTTCATTGAATTAATATAATCTAATATATCTTTAGTATTCTCTTCCGATACGAAACTTGCTCCATTTTCTAATACTTGTGACAGTTCTTCACTTCCTGGTTTATTCTCTTTCTTTATAGCACTGCCTACTAATTTAATTACTCTTTTAAATAGCCAATTTAACTTAGAATAATCAATTCCTCCACGCATATAAAACAATTCCTGATTAACATTATTTCCATTTTTTAATTCTGTTAAATACTCTGTAGTTGATGGATATATTCCCACTGCCCCACAACATTTTATATCATACATTTTATTGGATTTACTATACCCACAAATTCTACCTGCACACACCCATCCTAAATAAATAATTTCATCACCTTTACTTAAATATTTGATTGCATCTTTAATATCATAACATGGAATATTTAATTTTTTACTTAAAAATATAGCATACTGCATTGTATGACCAGCATTACTTTTATAAACAATAGCTTTCATAATATTTCCCACATACTCTCTTTTAAAAATCTATATCTGGACTATCCTCTTCCCCATCTAATTCAAACAACTTCATCTCTTTAAACTTAAACAATTTAGCTACTAAATTAGTAGGAAAAGTACTAATTCTAGTATTATATCTTGTCACATCATTATTGTAAATTCTTCTTGCTGCTTGAAGTTGGCTTTCTACTTTTATTAATGTTCTTTGTAGCTTTAAAAATTGCTCACTTGCTTTTAAATCCGGATAATTCTCTATTATAGCCATTATTGATTTATATTGTTTTGTCAATCCATTTGCCGCTTCAACACTTTTATTCATGTTATACTCTGCTCTTAATTTAGCAACATTTTCTAAAATTTCACTTTCATGGCTTACATATCCCTTTGTTACCTCTACCAAATTTGGTATAAGGTCAAACCTTTGCTGTAAATATACATCTATTCCACTCTGAGACTGCACAGCCTTTTTTCTTAAAGTTACAAGGTTATTAAATATTCCAATTATCACAAACATTAATATAACTATTATTATTCCAATTATATATATCATAATTTTCTCCTCATAAAATGACAATATATTTTATTTTTTGTTTATTTTATCATATAAAATTTTATAATACAACATTATTGTTTTTAATTTTTATCTATGATATTATCTACATATAAAAGGAGGTTAAACATTATGAATAAAAGATTGTGCAATACAATTTTATTTATATATTATTTGATAGCTGTATTTATACTAAACCTTACTATGCGAAAAAGTTTCATAAACAATTATATACGTAATACAATTATAGCTTTTGTTATTCTTGCTATAATATTTTTTATATTACTTATTATTTTTAAAATAATAGACAAAAAGACTATTGCTAAATTTGCCACAATAACTGAACCAACAATAGAATTTGAAGACTTGTATTCTAAGTTATATGTTCTTTACGTAAAAAAATTAGAAAAACTAAAAAAACAAACAATAATTTTTGCAATTATTTCAATAATCTTTTTTTTTCAATTATTTAGATTAATTAAATTATTTTTTATAATAGTATCTGACAAATAAATTTCGTTTTCCATTTTTTGTAGTAATTTTTTTAAATCATCTGTTGCTTCTATTTCTTCTCCACTTACTCTGTCATAATATTTTCCATGCATATAGTAATATTTACTTGTAATAAACCCAAGCCCTTTTATAAAAGAATAATCTTTATTAGAAAAAATACTAGCACCTATTGAAAATTTATCCTCTACATCTAATAGATCTAATATTGTTGGCTTTATATCAATTTTTGCCAAAGATTTCTCTATTATACTACTTTCATTTATATTTGGTATTTTTATTCCAAATGGTATATGTATATCTTTAGTTGCATCTTCAAAGTCTGTGTACTTTATTCCATTTTCTTCGTATAATCTTGTAACATCACTTATACTAGTTAAGCTTGCTCCATGGTCTCCATATACTACAATTATGCTGTTTTGCATTAGTCCTGTTTCTTCTAATCCTTCAATAAATTTGCCAAATGCATAATCAACAAAATTGCATGATATTATATAATTCCTAAATGTTTCATCCTCATACTCGCTAACATCTTCCTGTGTTATCGTAACTTTCTCAGATAAGTTTGAAACACCTGTTAAGTAAAATGGTATATGTGTTGTAACACTTACTAAAGTAGCACAAAACTTTTTGTCATACGAATCCATTATTTTAACAGCTTCCTCGAAAAATCCTTCGTCAGAATAAAACTCTCCCGCTTGCTCTATATTAGGAAACTTGCTAATATCATTGTATTCATCCACATTATACCCAGCTTTATATACTTCTTCTCTATTCCAAAAAGTACTTGTATTAGGATGCATAAAAGATGTATAGTACCCATTACCTTTAAGTATAGAAAAAATATCTAGCCAAGTATTATTTGAATACTTTTGAAATACATATCCATTTTCTAATGGATACATTGAATTTTCCATTTCGAACTCTGAATCTGCTGTACTGCCAAGTCCTTGATTATACATATTATTACAATAAATATTTTCACTAAAAAATATATTTAAGTTTGGCGTTATTTCTTTTCCATTAACTTTTTTTCCTATAATAAATTCGTTCAAGCTTTCTAGCTGTAAAATAATTACATTGCTATCTTTTGCTATGCCTGTATACTCAGTACTTTTTTCTTTTTCGCTTACGTTTTCTTCATACGCATTTTTCATTTTTTCTTCATCTATTTTTTCTTTTACAAACATACTAGAAAAATAATCTTTTGCATCTTCATAATGATAATAATAAATTGATGCATTTTCAACAATTAACGATTTGTTATAGCTTTTTGATGCATAAATTTCATTTATCTGCCCTCTTATTGTCAAAATATTTGCTAGTAAAATAATGCATATTAAAACTGTTTTTAATATTTTATTAGAATAATATGTACTTTTAAATTTTTTATAGCATAATATACTCAACAATAAAATTAAAATATTATCAATAAAAAAGATAAATATACTCTTTATATTTATAATACAAGCCACTCCACTCGCTATTTCTTTGGAATACTTTATATTTTCAATTTGATAAAAAGATAAGAAATTGGTTGAATAACTATAATATAAAAAATCTGCATAAATTATAATTGTTACCAATAAATAAACGACATTTAAGTATATATATCCAAATTTATTTTTATGATTAATTGTCGGACACATTATTAATAACGCTACTAAAATTGTGTATAATATAGTATTTATATTTACTCCTAATCCTATTAAATTATTTATTAATAATCCTTTATAAACTAGTAATATTACCCCTATAAAAAATATAAAATTATTTTGTAGTATATCTAATGCTACTTTTTTTATGCCTTCTTTCATTATTCCTCCAACTATTACACATATTACCTGTTATAATACCATAAAAAAGGAAATTATTCTACATAATTTCCAAATATAATTTATCTACTTTTTTACAGCATACTTAATATATAAATAATATACACAACAATTAATAAAACACCTTTTTTTCTATCTAATTCCCTATTTTTATTAAAAGTTGTCATTAATTGTAAGCATATAGTTACTGCAATTAAAACAAATATGCTGCTATTAAAATTAGCGGTAAATCTTAAAGGATTAATAATAGCTCCTAGCCCAATTAATAAACACAAATTTAAAATATTAGAACCTGTTATATTGCCCAGTAATAAATCAGACTCATTCTTTTTGGCTGATATAATTCCTGTAATAATCTCTGGTAAAGCAGTTCCAACAGCTACAATGGTCATTCCAATAAATCTTTCCGATAGCCCTAAACTTTCGGCAATTAAAATAGAATTGTCTACCACAAAATCCGAACCAAATTTTAGCCCTAATATTCCTAAAATAAAGAAAATAATAATTGTCCAAACAGATTTTACTTCTTTTGACTCTACTTCTTTTATAATTTCATCATCTATTTTTCTATCTTTTAACTTTTTTTCTTCATATATGGTGTAAATAATATATAATATTGTACATATTAATAATGCAATTCCTTGCCATCTATCAATAATATGAACTTCTCCTAATTTTGTTATATTGCCTAAAAATAGTAATAGCAACATAGCCATAACACTAATTGGCAAATGTCTTTTTATAATCCTATTATCAAACTTTACAGGTCTAACTATCGCTGAAATTCCTATTACAAATAAAAAATTGCAGATACAACTACCTATAGCATTTCCAATAATTAAATCTGAATGCCCATTTATAGAAGATGTAATAGTAATAAAAATCTCCGGAAGTGAAGTACCTATTGCTACTATTGTTAGTCCTATTAGCATTTCAGAAAGCCCGAACTTTTTAGCAATGCTTGTGGCAGATTTTACTAATAAATCTGCACCTTTTACTAGAAAAATAAAACCTATTATTATAAAAAGTATTTCCAATAACAAATTATTTTCCCCTTTATTTTTTATTATTTATATAAAATTATTAAGTAAGTCAATTTAAAATAAAATATTAAATTCTATTTTAAATTAAAATATTAAATTAAACTATTAAATTTTATTTTAAATTAAAATTATACTAAAAACAGTAGCTTTATTCTATTTAGTTTTAAGTTTGAATATATAATATAAATGTAAGTTCTTGCTGACCTGTCCCCAATTTCCCGATTTGGGAAGTTGGGACCTGTCCCTAATTTCCAACCAGCACTCTTAACGCATTTAATATTGCTAAAACAGATACACCAACATCTGCAAAAACAGCTTGCCACATGTTAGATAAACCAATTGCACTTAATATAAGTACTAGTATTTTTACTACAATTGCAAATATAATATTTTGTTTTACAATTTTTAATGTTTTTTTAGAAATTTTTATTGCATCTACTACTTTTGAAGGTTCGTCTGTCATTAGTACTACATCTGCCGCTTCAATAGCAGCATCACTGCCAAGTCCTCCCATTGCAATTCCAATATCTGAAATTGCTAATACAGGAGCATCGTTAATTCCATCTCCAACAAAAGCAAGTTTTCCTTTCTCCGATTTACTTTTCATTAATTCTTCTACTTTTTCTACTTTGTCATTAGGTAATAACTCTGTATAAACTTCGTCTAAGCCTAATTCTTTTGCTACACTTTCTCCTACAGCTTTCTTATCTCCTGTTAACATTACTATTTTCTTTACATTGTTTTTCTTTAACTTTTCAATTGCTTTTTTAGCATCTGCTTTTATTTTATCAGATATTATAATAGTTCCTTTAAATTGATTATTTATAGCTACATATAATATTGTTCCTATTTCATTACATTTTATGTATTCAATATTTTTTTCTTGCATTAGTTTTTCGTTTCCTACAAAAACTTCTTTTCCGTCAACTACTGCATTTACTCCTAAACCTGATAACTCATGCGTTTCTGATATTTTTTTATTGTCTATATCTTTTCCATATGCTTTTTTTAAAGAATTTGCTATTGGATGATTTGAAAAGCTTTCGGCATATGCAGCGTATTTAATTAAGTCTTCTTTTGTTATATCTACAGAGTTTACTTTTTTTACTTCAAATACACCTTCTGTTAATGTTCCTGTTTTGTCAAATACTACTACTTCTGTTTTAGATAAAGCTTCCAAATAATTGCTTCCTTTAACTAATACTCCTAATTTAGATGCCCCACCAATGCCTCCGAAAAATCCTAATGGTATTGATATAACAAGTGCACAAGGACATGATACTACTAAAAATGTCAATGCTCTATATAGCCATTGTATAAATTCCGTTTCTTTAAATATTATTGGTGGAATTATTGCAAGTAATACTGCTATCACAACAACTATTGGTGTATAGTACTTTGCAAATTTACTAATAAAGTTTTCTGACTTAGACTTTTTACTACTTGCATTTTCTACTAAATCTAATATTTTGCTAACAGTAGACTCTCCGAAACTCTTTGTTACTTTAATCTCTATTAAACCATTTTGATTTATACTTCCACTTAATACTTCGTCTCCAATGTTTACTTCTCTTGGAACAGATTCACCCGTTAATGCAGAAGTGTCAAGCATAGAATTTCCGTCTACTATGGTTCCATCTAGTGGTACTTTCTCTCCAGGTTTTACTATTATTATATCTCCTATACTTATTTTATCTGGACTTACTTTCTCTATACTGCCATTTTTCTTTATATTTGCAAAATCTGGTCTAATATCCATAAGGCTAGCTATTGATTTTCTAGATTTATCTACAGCATAGCTTTGGAACATTTCTCCCACTTGGTAAAATAGCATAACTGCAACTGCTTCTGGATATTCTCCAATTGCGAAAGCACCTATTGTAGCAATTGTCATAAGAAAATTCTCGTCAAAAACTTCTCCTTTAAATATATTCTTTATTGCTTCTATAAGTACATCTAATCCCACTATTAAATAACTAATAATATATATTCCAATATTAATCCAAGCATTTTCAAAAGGAATAATTAAAGATATTAAAAATAATATTAATGCAATTACAACTTTTATTACTTCCTTTTTCATATAAAACTCTCTTCCTTTCTTTTACAGTTTTTTATAATTCTGTATTACAGTTTTTATTTTTCTCTATAGCTAAACATATTATGCTGTTTTCTTTAACATAACTATTGATAATTCCTGTAATACAATTATCAAATTAATATCACATATTTTTATTAATTTTCTTCTCATATGTTGTTATTTTTTATGTTTGATATGTTCTAAGCCTAGCTCAAATAATTTTTGCACATGGTCGTCATCAAGCATATAATATACTTCTTTTCCATCTTTTCTACATTTTACAATTCCTGCTCTTCTTAATGTTCCTAATTGATGTGAAATAGATGATTTGCTCATCCCTAGTACATTTGCTATATCACATACACACATTTCGTTTTGATCTAATGCAAATAAAATTTTAGCTCTAGTTGTATCTCCTAATAATTTAAAGAAATCTGCTAATTTTAAAAATGTATCAAAATCTGGAAGTTTTTTTAGTGTTGCATCTACCACCTCTTGATGTATTATATTACAATCGCAAACAAATTCGTTTTTTGACATATATATCATCCTTTCTTAATTTTGCTAATTAAAGGTTGAGTAGTTATTCAACTTTACTATATTATAGTTGAGTGTATATTCAATTGTCAATAGTTTTTTATATTTTTTATTCAAAATTAAAATTCTAGTTAATTCACATATTATAAGAAATAGAATTTACACTTATAATTGGCATTTAATTAACTCTCAAAATAAAAAAATTTATTTTCTTATAAAATATTGACAATATTATTAAAATAAGTTAAAATTATATATGCGTTTGTATAACGCTTATGGTGGATTTAGCGTAGTTGGTTAACGCGCCAGTTTGTGGCACTGGAGACCGTGGGTTCGAGTCCCACATTCCACCCCATAAAATTTTTATTGCATTTATTATTATTTTGTTGTATAATAATAAAGTAATTTTATAATAATATATTTATATTGGGCTGTAGCCAAGCGGTAAGGCACCAGACTTTGACTCTGGCATGCGCTAGTTCGAATCTAGCCAGCCCAACCAACAAAAAAATCGTTCTAAATAGCTTGTATCTAAGGATACAGGCTATTTTATTGTTTTTCACAGTTTATATTTTCGAATAATTTTAGATATTTAATTTTCATTAGAATATCAATGTTTTTCACGTTTTTTCATTTTTCTTAATTTTTAGTTTTCTAAACTACCAACTAAACAAGCAACATCATTTTTCTTCCATAATCAAATTTTGTTTAGTTGATAAAGCGATTTTTCTAAACAAATTCTTAATTAAGAAAAATGCAAAATTTATATATGCTAGATGTACCAAAGGTTTTCAAAGAATAAATTTGTTTAGTTGGTAGCTTAAAATTTGTGATAATTTAATAATTTTTAGTAATTATTTTTCATTTTCAAAGTCATTTTTTTTGTTTTTTTCACTTAATAAACTGTTTCCAATTAGATTTTCATTTAAGTAATATTGATTTACTTTGTCGATTTCTCTTTCTTTATATTTATCAAAAACTGACGTATATGTATTTAATGTAACACTAATGTCTTTATGTCCCATTAGTCTTTGAACAACGACAGGAGATACACCACTTTCGATACAACGCGTTCCGAAGGTATGTCGTAATGAGTGACTGGAAATATCAGTAACATTAAATTCTTTTTTTAAAATTCTTTTTAATTCATTGTTTATGGTAGAACGTCTACAATATTTACTATTATAAGGTTTAAAAAGTAGTTTTTCTTCATTATTTATTTGAGTATCTGCAATTTGCATTTGTTCTACAATATAAGGAAAGAGAAAATCTGGAATAGGTAATATCCTTTTTCCTGCGTAGGTTTTAGTTTTATTTCCCATTATAATATTACCTTTTTCATCTGTTGTTAATGTTCTATGAATATTCATCCTTTTATGCTGCAAGTCAATATCGTGTGTTGTAAGTGCTAATGCTTCACCAATTCTTAAACCTGTATACATTTGAATTAAAAATACATTTCTATACTTAAATTCATTTATTGGCTTATCAATAAGCCAATTAGTAAACTGCTGTTGTTCTTCAACTGTTAATGCACGTACGATTTTATCTTCTTTATCACTTTTGGGTCTAATAACATTTGTCATAGGGTTTTGTGTTATATATCCTTTATTTATTGCAGTACTAAAAGCCTGATTTAATTGTTGATATGCCTTTTCTATCATTGAATTGCTTAGATGTTTTAAAGAATTTAGATATTCTTGTAATTCATCTGATTTTATTGTATCAATATTTTTATTTCCAAGTGGTAATTTTTCTAATTGCTTTATTGAGTGCAAAGTACGTCCGTATTGTGCTGGAGAAATTTGATTTGTGTTATATTTTAAATTCAAATTTTGTTTTAAAATCTCACATAGTGGTATTCCATTGTGTTCAATATATAATGGATTTTCTTTTTGATACATAATCGTATCTAAATATTTTTTTGCATCTTCTTCAGTTTTGAAACTTTTTGTTTTTAACTGCAATTTTCCTGTGTGTATGTCATACTCTCTGTATTGTGCGTTCCAACGTTTTCTTTGTTTATTAAAAAATACATAGCCTTCACTTGTTCCTTTTTCTGCCATATTACACACCACCCTTCTTATTCATTTTCCAAAGTAAGTATGCTGCCAAAGTCACAACTTTTCTTTTCCCTATTGTTATTGTAGGAAAATCATTTTGTTTAAATAATTCATAGGCTTGATTTATTCCAATATGTAAGTCTTTTGAAACGTCCTGAACAGACAATATTATAAATGGGTTTTGTACTTTGTTTAGATAATTCATTACAACTTGTTCTTTTAAACTAGTTGTTTCTTTTGTATAAATTATATTCTCATTTATATTATTCATTTTTTGTCGCCACCTTTCAATAATTTAATTAGTGCTAACTCTATTGTAGTAAGAGAGTTTATAACAGTATTTTCATAATTAATTAACTTACTGCCACTATCTCTTTCAAAATCTCTCTCGTAAAATTCCATAAAATTTCTAACACTATTTTTTTTCGTTGGTTTTGTATTATTAGAAACGCTACTTTTATTCATTAAATCTTGAGTGTACCATATAATATCTTCTTGTGATAGTCCTTTAAATTCTCGCAAATTTCTGTCTATATCTACTAAAATTAAATCTCCATAAATACTATAAAAAGTTAGTACAATATTTGATTTTGTATGTGATATTGATTTTTTGTTATTACAGATTATATAAAGTTTCTCATATGGGATAATGTCAAGATTTTTTTCAACAATAGCTTTTTTTAGTTTTTGCATGTTATCTATAATTTTTATTTCAGGTGTTTGTCCAGCTTTCTTGTATAATACTCGAATAGGAGTAGTATTTTTTGATTTTGCAATAATAGTATTATCTTTTGAACTTTTTAATTTTTGCTTTTTAGTTGTAATATTTTTATTTCTCATTTGTTACCACCACCGTTCCTTAATTTCTTTGCTTTATATAATGTTTTTAAATTATTTTTAAAATGCGTTATTCCTTTATTTCTTAAAGAAACAACTTCTTTCTTTTGTAGTTTTAATCTTCTACAAATATCGTTTAATCTAACATTTTCAATATATGATAGATATAACACTTTTCTTTCAAGCAATGGAACTATTTTCATAGCAGCATAATAAGTTTCATTTGCAAAGATATTTTCTAAATGGTTAATATCTACGTCAATATTGTTTGCATTTTCCATTTGTGCTTGATAATAACTATTTGTAAGTATTTCCTTAATTTCTTCATTAGGTAGTAAAATGTCTTTTGCGTTATTAGAATTAGTTTTTTTCATATTTCTCCTTTTACTCCATGGAGATTTATTTTAATTTTCCTAGGTTGATTATATGTTAACATAATTAAAAACAAGAAACAAAAAATTAGAAAGGTGCGTGTTGTGCACCTTTCCAAAGTAAAGCTATAACTTATAAGTATAAAACATAATAAAAAGTGCATACCATGCACCAAACATTGCCTTGTTTTTTCACTTTTGTTATAAAAAAAGTGAAAAATAGTGATAAGTCATAATTTTGGTGATTTTTACGCACCAAAAAATACACCTTCAAAATGAAAGTGTATTTTTTGGTTTTGTATAGTTTATGTTGTTTTATTCATTTACAGATATAACATAATCTTTAACATTACTTGTTTTTATATCCCAATATTTTATATTTAGCATATCTTGTATATCATAATTATTAATACGTAATTCTTCAAATAGACTACATAGTCTTTCTTTTGAAGTAATTAGCTTATCTGTTAATATACATTTTCTTGCAGTTGGTTTATGCGTATTATTTGATATTCCTAAAAATAGACCATAATATAGGTTATTTACTTTTGAGTGTAAATCAATTTCTATTTGAAATTTGTCTAAACCGTGGGTTATTAATAGCATTTGTTAAGCAGATAAAGGCTGTGTTATAGTTACTTTCCATTACTCCAGTATATTCTTGTTTATATTTATTATTTGTTAGCCCGTTTTTCATTAATACATAGTTAGAATATTTATTTTGCGTAACTTCTAAACTTGAAATTACTATTCCATTTTTACTTATATAATATAAATAGAGTAAATTCGTATTAAAAGGGTTTTGATACTTAATATTTTCTACATTGTGCATAGACATATCACAAATATCATTTAAGTCAATATTTAATGCGTTGCATATTTCTATTGCCGTAAGAAAGTCTATTAATATCTCGTTGTTTTCATATCTTATAATTGTGGATTTGCTTTTTCCTATTATATTTCCTAGTTCTTCTGTACTTATATTTTTTAATTGTCTATAATATTTTATTTTCTTACCCAAATTTTCCATATTTGTATCATACATGGTAAATCCCCCTATAAAAATATTTTATGTAAAAATAAGAAACAGCATGTTTACATAATTATTATAACATATAGGTTGATATAATTCAACACAAATTGAAATATTTACCAATTTATGATATAATAAAAGTGTACTTAATAGTAGTTATAGTACATTGGGAAATCTGTTTTTGCAGTATTGTATTTTCCCATTGTAGCAAGTTAAATCTTGCAAGATTAGAATATTTCAAGAAATATTCCCTAGCAAGAAACTTGCTAGGGAATTTATAATATTAGCTGTTGCACCTTTTAAAGTGTATTTGTCTAATATTGAAAATTGAAAGATTTATAGTCTAAACTATAATGATATTAGTGCAAATACTAAAGAAAGGAGACAACAGCAATGTTAAAACAAAACAAAAAGCGGAGACGGTTGCGTATAAGCAATAAATATCCGCATTTTCCCAAAACAGAGCTTGATTTTCAGGCTCTGTAATTTTTGTTGACATTTTGTTCCAATTATGGTATTATATTTATAGGGAAAATGCTTTGTTTTGTATAGCATAGCTGTACTTCTTAAAGTATTAAGCTACTATCAGTTAATCGGCTGATAGTAGCTTTTTAAATATTACAAATTCGTTGCAAAATTTTACATTTACGTAGATATTAAGTGAACCTATATTGATTATATAAAGGCTAAATGGTATAATTTTTAGCAAAGGGGATTAAGAAAATGAAAAAAAATATAATTATATGTATTATTATAGCACTAGTGTTTGGAAGTATAGGTTTTATAATTGGATTTAACATTAAAGATAGCTTTTTACTAAACAAAAAGGAAAAAGATTTAGTTGGAACATATAGGACACAGGATTGGAATGGACAAGAGGGAATTATAGTTTTAAATAAAGACAAAACTTGCATACACCCTTCAGGTTATATGGGGACTTGGTATATAGAAAATGGCAAACTTTATATGGATGTAAATTTTCCAACGATAGCATCTAACAAAGAAAAAACGTCGTACTATGAGACTTTTGAAAAAACTGAAAAGAAAAAAATAGAGGTTTTAGTTGTAGAAAAGGGACTAATGTTTTCGTCTAAATTTTTTGAAAAAATATAACTCTTTATAAACAACACAGAACACTTGCAAGTTATGAAGTTAATAGTGTATAAATATAGAAAAAATATATATTTAATTATAATATACTTATAATATAAAAAAATAAAGCACCTCTTTTCAAAGAGGTGTTTTAAAAATCCATTTCTTTTGACAATTCTTCTATTGAATACACTTTATTATTTTTATTGTCTACAAATTGTATATCAAAATCACAAACTTTTACAATTTTCATAACAGTTTCAAAAGTAGGATAACTATATCCAGTTTCATAATTAGATATAGTATTATCTGCTAAGTGTAATTCTTTTCCGACTTGAACCTGCGTCAAGTTTCTTATTTTTCTAATATTCTTTAAAATTAGTCCTATCATAACAATCACCACACTTATTATGGCAAAAAACGATTATGAAAACATAAAATTTCGATATTCTCGAATTTTTTATTTCCCTTTTATTGATAGATATTGTTATGTTTGATATAATAATTTTAAATATATATTTAAGGAGGTGCTAACGTTGGATACGGTCGAATTGACCAAAAAAGAACGTACCATACAATTAATAACGTATATTATTTTGTCAATTATAAATATGATATTATCTATAAGTATATGCCAATACTTTAATATTGATAATCATATTTTGGGTTATGGACTAACAAGCTATAGTTTGACTTATGAAGCTATTGTATAGTTTGGTCTTACACTAATAGACATTGCCATTGTCTATTGGCTATTTGGTAAAAAGTGGTTAAACTAATTTTGATACTCAATAATGTCACTTAGTTTGCACTCTAAAGCATAACAAATTTTAGCTAGATTTTCTAAATCAACTCTTATTATTTTGCTTTTATAATATCTGTCAATAACATCATATCTTATGCCAGTTGCAGTTGATAAAGCATTTCTAGTTATTCCGTTCTTTATCGAGATAGTCTTTTAATTTGATTTTAACTTTGCCAAAGTCTTTAAAATCATTATAACAGTTTCGCATAAAGTACCTCCCTTATAATGTATCAGTATATCAATAATTTAATTTTTTGGCATTTAGCATTTTATAGTTTACTTGTTATTAGTATAATTATTTATAAGGAAATATACAAAATGTTTTAGATACAAACAGACAAAGGGAATTCACTCTTCCCTTTGTCAATAATATAAATATCCATTTTTCAAGCTCTTTTTATTAGCTCTTTATTATTCCTTTTTATATGAGATAGCCTTCGTAAGCTTAACAAAAATAAAATACCTCCTTTGATTTTCACTTAAATAAAACTTTTTTTAGTTTCTAACATACTAGAACGTCAAAAGACGTTTCGTATGGTCAGGGAAAATTCTTTTCCCTAACAACCCTTTTACGAAAGATAAATAATAAAATTCTTACGAATTTTATTACTTATCTTTCTATGCACGATTAATATTTAATTTATTTCGCTAACGCTTCATAAATAAAATATTTTAATCGTGCTATAAAAATATGAGCCAAAGGCTCATATTTTTATAAGCTTTTGCAAGCCAAAGCTTGCAAAAGCTATTGTCTGCCATAATTTATGAAATAATTTTGGTTAATTTTTAATATTTTTTAATAATTTTTCTTAATTTATTTTAATTTTATATTTTATATTTTCTTAACTTTACAATTGACTTTTAATTAATATATCAATCAAGCCTAAACTGTGTTACTACAGCCTAGGCTTATTACAAGGTTTTACTATTTTTTAACTTTAAAATAGTGATAAAATTTCCTCCCCTTCAATTAAGTTTTATAATTATATTTTTTTAATTTACTAACAAAAAAATCTATCTATTTTTAGTTTATTGCTATTTTTCTAACAAAAGGACATTAGTTTGTTACTAAATGAAATTGTGTTATTGCAATTCATAGTTCCATTCTTCTTCTGTTTGGTCATCTATTTTATGTATACTATCTTCTGTGACATTAGATTTTAGAATAACTACGGGGCGCACCGCAAAGCCGTAGTTGTACTCGCCGCCGTCCGAGAGGAACTGGCCGTAACCGCGCACAACGGTATCACCGCCATCCGAATGCACAAAGCGAACACAGAAGTGAGCATAACTCGAGCCAGCAACCACGCAGCGTGAAGCGAGCCAGTACGCCTTTCCGCTTCTGTACTCAACATTGTCAAAAAGTAAATTATATAATCTCTGGTCTGTAGCTGTTGTTAAAGCTGGGTTATTAGCCATGTATCCATAATAATCACTTGTTTTACTAAAATTACTCTTTGTTCCTGCTAAGTAGTCTTCTGGACTTGCATATTGGTTTGTATATGAATAAGTCTGTCCATAATGCCCACTTTCGTCTAAACTTGGTTTTCCTGTTTCATCTACTGTAACTCCTACTACTTGGTTTACGTCTTCTATTGTTACGCTTCTTGCTGTTTGTGCCAAGTCATTTTTATATAATGCACATATGTTGTTTAATTCTGTCTCTGCATTTATATATCCTTTAGCACCATTTAAAAAATAATATGGAACTTCTGGATATGAAGAATTTGACTCCCTTTTCATTGGGCTTCCTGCTATTAGTTTTATTCCTCCTGTTGCTTCATCTTTTCCTAATACCCTCCATGTTAATTGGTTATTTGCTACATTAAATATTTGGTCTGAGTCTCCTCCATCTGTTATTAAATCTTCCATCCCTGTTTTACTTCCCAAACTTGTGTAGCTTCCACTTGTTGGATTTTGGTAGTTTACATAGTCTCCTATTTTTAACTCTCCTGCATCATATAATTCTACTAATGTTCTTGCTGTGTTAAATGTTATTGTTCTGCTTCCTATTGTTACACTTCCTGTTTCTTTTATTTGTGCTTTTTCTTCTGCTGTTATTTGTTTTTGACTTTCTAAACTATCTAATAGCTCATCTAAACTTTGCGAACTTCCTCCTACATATTCTGTTAATGATTTATCTAATTCCCACATGTCTCTTGCTTCTTCTACTGCTGCCCCTCTTGTTTCTTCTTTTGCCTCTTTTGCTTTTGTTACTACTCCATTTTCACTAAATACTAGACTTATTGTTATTCCTGCTAGTATTAGCAATACCACAATAGTAACAACTAGTGCTATTAGCGTTATTCCTCTTTTTCCTCTTACTCTTTTCATTTTTCTTGCACCTCCTTTCGCCTTTTCTTCTTTTATTTGCTTATTTTTCTCTTCTTCCATTTTTTACTTTCTCCCCCCTCTCTTTTTTGGCACGCAAAAATGACAGGCTATTTTTTATATCATTAATAAAGGCTTTTTCGCCCTTTCTTATTTCTCTAAAACTATTCGTGTGTGTGTGTGTGTGTGTGTACTCCCCCAACGGTTCTAGCCCCTGTCATCTTTGCGTGCTCCTTTTCTATTTTTTCGTTTGTACTTCTTTATCTTATCATTTACTTTTACTTTTTGCAATATGTTTTTATTATATTTCTCTTACTTCTGAAAATATTTTGTAAAATTATCTACTAATCTTTTAAATCTGTCTAAAGGAAAATCAAAAAGATGTTTTACAACTTCAAAGGTCTTTTCAATATAATTTTTTAGTTTACTATTTTCTTTTTTTAATTCTTCGTTTTCTTGCTTTAGCATATAATTTTCTTTTTCTAGTTTTTCTACTCTATTAATTGCCATATATGATTTACTTAGTTGTTCTTTAAGTTTATTTGTATGTTTAATTAGTTCGTTATTTTGTTTTAATATTAATTCTGGATTTTTAGTATTAATTGGCTGTATTTTTTCTTGTGTTATTTCATATTTTATATTTTCATAATTTGTTATTTGTTTTAGTGTTTCTATATTCAAATGTTTACTATCACTTGTTTTGCCTCTTTCTAAATTAAAACCATGTTCGATAATGTATTTATAAAAATTATCTTGTAGCTCCCTATAACTATCTTTTCCTTTCCAATATTCACTACAGGCAATTTTATCTATTTGTTTTCCTGTTTTTTTATCTTTTTTATGTATGACTGGTATAAATGTTAGATGCATATGGGGTGTAGTTTCATCCATGTGTACTTTTGCAGAGAGTATGTATTTTTCTCCTAAGTTTTTATAGTTTGAAACAAAGTCATATGCTGTTTGAAAATATCTTTTTGTTTCTTCTTCTCCAATTTCTTTGAAATAGTCTTTATCAGATGTAATTATTAATTCACATGCAACATTAGTTGTCTTTATTATTCTTCCTTGTAAATTATTTTCCTTTTGTAATATTTTTATTGCATTTAAATATGTAGTATTACATTGTTTTATTGAGTAATTTTTAAATGAATTATTTTTATTAATGTCTTTATTTGAATAATTGGTATTTTTTCTTTCGTTATGTTTATATAGTCCTGCTAGATTATCTTTTTTGTAATTTGCATTTCTTATAATTGCATAACTCATTTTTTATTATTCCTTTTTATATAAGATAGCCTTCGTAAGCTTAACAAAAATAAAATACCTCCTTTGATTTTTACTAAACTGCTTTATTTTTTATTTAACTCTTTTTAATTTTTACTAATTTATTTTAATTTTTTATATTAAAACAACTAACTCAACAGTTAGAGCTTAAAGCGTTGAAATAGGTTTATGTAGTCTGTTCAGCCCAACCAACGGAAAATAGCGACTTTCATGAAATTGAAAGTTGTTATTTTTTTATAATGTCAAACAAATTCGTTAGTTTCTACAATTTTATGATTAATAGTTATAGTATTGTTTATAAAATCAAATGCAGACCATTTTAAACTTAAAAATTCACTTCTTCTTCCCCCATAAAAACTAAATAGAAAATAATATTTATAATTTGTAGTAAAATCCAAAAAACAATGTTATAATAATAATAGCTTTTTTTGAAAGGGTGATAAAATGGATAATATAAATTTAATGAAATACTGGATAAATAGTAGTGATGAAGATTATGATGCAATGCAAGTAATGTATAAAAATAAAAAGAATACATGGACTTTGTTTTTAGGGCATTTAGTTATAGAAAAGTTATTAAAAGGATTATATGCAAAGAAAAATGAAGAAAATCCATATACAATAAAATCTCATAATTTATTAGCATTGGCTGAAAAATGTAATTTAGATTTAACAGATGAGCAAGTCGAAAAATTACAAATAATCACTCAATTTAATATAAGTGCAAGATATGATGATTACAAAGAAAATTTTAAGCAAAAATGCACAGACAAATATACTTCAGAGCAAGTAAAAAATATTGAGGAGGTAAGAAAATGGTTAAAAGAACTATTGACAGTAGAATAATGGAGTCAATAAAAAAATATATAGAAAAAATAAGTCAGTATTATAAAATAGAAGCAATAATATTATTTGGCTCTTATGCAAAAGGAACGGAAAATGAAGATAGCGACATAGATATAGCAATTATTTCAAGCGATTTTAGTGATATTATTGAAGATGGCGCAAAACTAATCGGATTAACTTGGAAAATAGATACTAGAATAGAGCCACATCCAATAACAACAGAGGATTATCAAAAAATTTCAAATCCATTTGTAAGGGAAGTTATAGACACGGGAATAAAAGTAGCATAAAGTAAAATTAGAGATCCATATCTTAAACAAACAAATCCCCAGTTCTTAATAAGAACTGGGGATTTGTTGTTGCACTGTGACAATCTAGTATTCTTAGTTGTGTGCTCTATTTTCTTTATACTTCCTCTGCCCAAATTATCAATCTACCAGATACATCGTCTGTACATGTTGAAAGTGATATTTCTCTTTTACCATTTGTGTCTCTTACTGCATAAGAGAAATCGTTAGCATCTGTTATGTATTTTTTAGTAACTTTATATTCAACTCTTCTATTGCTTAAGTCTGTTATATAAATTTTATCTCCTATTGAAAGCTTATCATTATCTGCGAAAAATCTACCATCCCTAAAGTTGTGACCTATAATAACATTGTTACCAACTTCGTTTAATCCAGGTCCATACAAGAAACCAACTGCTACTTGTATTGTATCTACTGTTGCTTCTAATATTGGATACTCTAAGTCTATTTTAGGTATTTCTATTTTACCATTAACAGCATAGCCTTTATATGTTAGTTGTTGGTTGGTAGAAGTGCTCCCTCCAGTTGTATTATTAGGAACTACTTCATTTACAGGAACATTTATTATGTTTGTGTTAGTTCCTCCTGGTAATGTACCAGTACCTGTGCCAACTTCATCGTTTAAGTATTCATCTAGTTGTCCTAATATTTCGTCACTTTCTGAAGTTTCTTGGCTCTTTTTATAATAATCTATTCCCATGTATACTAATAATCCAATAATTCCAAGTATAACTATTACTAATATTACTGTTAATACTTTGTTATATTTACTATTTCTTAACATAATTACACCTCTTTCCAAATATTTGAGATATATAAAAATGATTAATTTTAATTTCTATTTTAATAAATTTACTTACATAATTAATTATAACATATTTTTATTTATTTTTCTACATAATACTTGGTATTTCTCTATAGTTTCTTTGAAACAATATATTCTTATATAATAATGGCTTTATTATATAATTATTTTTTCGTCTTCTACAGTTTTATTATTATTATGCTTAATTTAATTATTATTGCTTCTTTTAATATTTTTTTAATTATTTTGTATTGCATTAAATTTCTTTATAAAATAATTTAGCAAATTTTTGTGCCAAGCTTTTTACCTGCAATAATATGGAAATGTATGTGCATTACCTCTTGTCCTCCGTTTTCTCCACAATTTGCAATTACTCTAAAGCCATCCTTGTCTATATTTTGCTCTTTTGCAATTTTATTAATAGCCTTAAAAATTTCTGCAATTAAGTAGCTATCTTCATCTTTAACATTTATTATTTTGTCTATATGTTTTTTTGGGATAACTAAAATATGAACAGGAGCTACTGGATTTATATCCTTAAATGCAAGCACATTTTCATCTTCATATACTTTTTCAGATGGTATTTTTCCCGCTATAATGTTACAAAATACACAATCTTCCATATTAAAACATCCTTTCACTTTATTTTTAATTATTTAACATTTTATTAGCTAAACTATTTTATATATCTTTCTTACTCTAAAATAGCTTTTATTCTTCTTACACCTGCTGAGCTTGATTCTTCTTTTAATATTTTAAACTTACCTAACTCACCTGTATGTTTTACATGAGGTCCACCGCAAATTTCTTTACTAAAGTCTCCTATAGTATAAACTTTTACCTTCTCTCCATATTTGTTTTCAAATAATCCAGTTGCTCCTGCTTTTTTAGCTTCTTCAACAGTCATTTCTTCACATGTTACAGGTAAATCTTCTTTAATTTTTTCATTTACTATATCTTCTACTTGTTGCAACTGCTCTTTTGTCATCTTTTCTGGATGTGAAAAGTCAAATCTTAGTCTTTCTGTTGTTATATTTGAGCCTTTTTGTTTTGCGTGGTCTCCCAAAACAATCTGTAATGCTTTATGTAGTAAGTGTGTAGCTGTATGATACTTTATAGTTTGCTCATTTTGGTCTGCTAATCCTCCCTTGAATTTTTGCTCACTACCCATCCTAGATTTATCTTGATGCTCTTTAAATAATTTGTCGAATTCTGTCATGTCTATCTTAAATCCTTGCTCTTCTGCTAAATCTGATGTAATTTCTGGTGGAAATCCATAAGTCTCATACAATTTAAAAATAGTTTGACCATCTATTGTATCTTTATTTTCTTGTTTTAGCCTTTGAATAGCTTTTTCAAACTCTTTTTCTCCATGTGACAATGTTTTTACAAACTTATCTTTTTCTTCTAAAATAACTTGCTTAATTGTATCTCTATTTTTGTCTAGCTCTGGGTACATTTCTTTTAAAATGTCAATATCTAGCTCTATTAATTCACCAAGCTCGTCAAGGCTTATTTGTAATTTATTTAAGTGTCTTGTCATCCTTCTTATTAATCTTCTTAAAATATATCCTCTGTCTATATTGCTTGGTCTACCGCCATCAGATATTATCATCATACTAGAACGTAAATGTTCCGCAATAATTCTCCTACTTTTTATGTCATCAACTTTTTGCAAACTCTCTAGTTTTTCCATTACTGGTGCAAATAATTCTGTGTCGAACGGTGTTGTTTTTCCTTGAAGTAAAAATGTTATTCTCTCTAGCCCCATTCCTGTATCTACGTTTTGTTGCTTTAATTTAGAGTATTTTCCATCTTTAGATTTATAATATTCCATAAAAACGTTATTCCAAATTTCGACATATTTTCCGCAATCACATGATGGTTGGCAGTTTTCAGAGCATGGCTCTTTACCAGTATCATAAAACATCTCTGTATCTGGTCCACATGGTCCGTCTTCTCCTGCTATCCACCAGTTATCATCTTTTCCATAAAAATAAATTCTTTCGTCTGGTATACCAGCTTTTCTCCAACACTCAGCTGTAACCTCATCTCTTGGAGCATCCTCATCTCCTGCAAAACAAGTTACAGAAATTTTATCTGCTGGAATTCCAAGCTCTTTAGTTAAAAACTCAAAACTCATACTTACAGCTTCTTCTTTGAAGTAATCTCCTAAAGACCAGTTTCCTAACATTTCAAAATATGTTAAGTGCCTGTTATCCCCAACCTCTTCTATATCATTAGTACGCACACACTTTTGATAATCTGTAAGCCTTTTGCCTGCTGGGTGCTTTTCGCCTAAAAGATATGGAACTAGTGGTTGCATACCAGCTGTTGTAAACAATACAGATGGATCATTTTCTGGAATTAATGGTGCACTTGGAATAACTGCATGTCCATGTTTTTTAAAAAAATTTAAATATTTGTTTCTTATTTCTATTGCTTTCATTATTTCGCCCTTTCTAAAGTATAATTATTTGAAGCTCTACTTCCTGTAGAACTTTTCTTGCTTTATATATAATTTTTTCTTTATAACTATGTAAAATTATATAATATAACTGCCTATAAATCAATACATTAGGCAAAAAATAACAGTACCAAAATATAAAATATTTGTACTGTTATTTTATTTATATTCTACACCGTCAAAATACTCGACCTCTTATTTTGCGTTTTGAGACGTTTTGTCCGACTTTCGAATGATTTACATAGGTTGTGCCGATTTAGGCGGTATTTGTGCCTATTATGTGCGTTTTAGAGGCATATTTTGTGGTCACATCTAAATTGTGGCTAAGACCGGACGGAACGAGACGCTGCTGTTGCTAACGCCATAGTAACACTCGAAATAGAACACGCCAGCACTAGAACCACCGCCGAAATAGGCTCCGCGATAGAAGAAAGGAAGGCTCGTGTGAGGAAAGCTAGAGGAATCGCTGTACCACGATGTTGCTCCGCTACCGCTTGTGCTCGTTTCGTACACCGCGTCTCCATACACTCCTGCGTTTGCGTTATAATTATTTGTTTGATTTTCTGAGCTTGCTTTACTATACACGTTCTTCGTCTTTGGATCTCCATTTACTAAGCTTTTTCCATAGCTTGTTAAATTGCCATTTCCGTTATCTACATACGCTGCTACATATTCCCATGCTCCTCCGCTCATATCGTATACTCCCCAGACGTTTCCGGTTGTACTTTGTGCTCCATTATTTACATATGTGTTTCCACTTCCTCCTCCGGTATAATATGAACTATTGCTATTTATTGTTACTTCATCGTTTTTTCCATATTTACTTCTACTTAAATATGCTACTGCTCCCCACTCGTCATTTTTCATCATATGACTATTTAATGTCTTATTATAATTTAGACAGTTTGTATATATGCTATCTACTGTTATACTTCTCCAACTCTGTACTCCTGGCTGTACCATTATTTTTCCATTACTATTACTTGCTTCAAATTTTGCTACCCATATTCCACTTACTGGTTGTCCATAGTTAAATGCTGGGTGTATTACATATCCATTTGGAAATTGTGTATAATTTGTTGTTGTACTATCATTATATTCTACTATTGTTTGTCCTGTTGCTGTTTCGTTACTCGTTCCTTTCATAAATTCTATGCTTATTTCTGTTGCTGTACTTGTATGGTATCCTGTACTTGGAATATTATATGCATATCTTGGTATCCACACCCACATACTTCCATCTGTAGTTTTTGCATTTGCCCATTTCTTTGCTGAATAATCATACCAATCTGAGTCACTTCCGTCCGTTTCTACCCAATCTCCTGCTCCGCCATTTGCTGTTTCGTCCCATTTTATTGCTGTCATTCCTTCTCCTAAGTTTGGCGTATTTACTCCTTTTGACTCGCTATAACTCCCATCGCTTGGTAATTCTGGCTCAGGTTCCGGTGTTGTACTTCCTCCACCTATTCCATTTAACATATTTTCCATTGCAGCTGTTACATCATTCATTTGTGTTTGTTCATTTATTACTGCTTCTTTTGTTTTATCTGCTGCCTCTCTTGCTTTTGCTATTATTCCATTTTCACTAAACACTAAGCTTATTGTTATTCCTGCTAGTATTAAAAGTACTACAATCGTTACAACTAGTGCTATTAGTGTTATACCTTGTGTTTTTTTACAATATGCTTTTCTATTATCTTTTTGTAATAAAAACGTTTTCTCCATGTTATTCCTCCCACTTTTGTTTCTTTTGTTATTGTTTCCCATTTTTTTATTTTTAATCATTATTTTACTTTTTGTTCTGCATTACATTTATATATTAACATTTCAAGTTAGTATAATGATTATTAACTTTAATATAGAAACAATTTTATCTCATTTTGCAATATTATACCATCTCATAGTGAGATGGTATATTTCTTTTTCTTTACATTTTTATTACAATTTTGTTTCACTTTTGATTACATTTTAAGTTATGTTTTGGCTTGCATTTTAATTGCTTCTTTGACTGCTCTTTCGATAGATTTTATCTAGTAATTAAGTTATCAACGTTCTCCGTCCCTATTGACAAGTTGTCAAAAATCTCCGTCCCCATTGACAAGTTTCGCTCTTGGCAAGCTCTCCAACTAACTCTAGCCCTTCTGCTCTTGCAATTTTTACATTGGCAATTTCATTTTCTAGCTTGCTTTCTTTTGCTTTTACTTTAACTACTCTATAATTTGTAGTATGTCCTTTTAAGTATTCTCCGTCTTGCTCTTCAAAAAGAACGCTAAGGGTTTTACCTACACATGCATTATTAAATTCTTCCTCATATTTATTTGAAAGTTCTAATAGTTTATTGCTTCTTTCTTCTTTTATATTTCCGTCTATTTGATTTTCCATTACTGCTGCTTTAGTTCCTTCTCTTATTGAGTATTTAAACACATGTATTTTATATAATTTTATTCTTTTTAGTAATTCATAAGTTTGGTTAAATTCTTCGTCTGTTTCTCCGGGGAAGCCCACTATTATATCTGCTGTTAATGCTGCATTTGGAAAGTATTTTCTTATTCTTGCTGCCGCTTCTTCTATTTCTTCTGCTGTGTATTTTCTATTCATCCTTTTTAAAGTTTCTGTACAACCACTTTGTAAAGATAAGTGAAAGTGGTCACATACTTTTTCTAACTTGCTTAGTCTTTCTACAAAGTCATCCGTTATTATTGTTGGTTCTAATGAGCCTAACCTAATTCTTTTTATTTTAGGGATTTTGTTTATATCTTCTAGTAAGTCTATAAGCCTGTAATCTTTTAATTTTTCTTTATTTTCTTCTTCCGACTTATTGCAGTCTATTTGCTCTATATCCCTATATGCAAAATCTGTACCGTAAGCAGTTAAGTTTATTCCTGTTAACACAACCTCTTTTATTCCATTTTCTGAAATTTTCTCTATTTCTTTAATTATATGTTCAGGAAGCCTACTTCTAACTCTTCCTCTTGCATATGGAATAATACAATATGTACAAAATTGGTTACAGCCATCTTCTATTTTTATTACTGCTCTGTTTCTCTCTGTATGCGTAATCAGCCCATATTCCTCATAATTATCCTTTGGTGTCATATCAGAAACAGAAACTATTTTCTCTCTTTCTTTTAAATATTCTTGTGCATACTTAACTATATCTTTTTTCTCCTTAGTCCCAAGAATTAAATCTATATCTTTTATTTCTTCAAGTTTTTCCCTAGCCACTTGAACATAACAACCAACAGCTACAACTATTGCATCCTTGTTTTGTTGCTTAACTCTCCTTATCATCTGTCTAGACTTCTTATCTGCAATACTTGTAACTGTACATGTATTTATTACATATATATCTGCTTTATCCTCAAAATTTACTACGTCATATCCTGCTTCTATAAATTTTTGCATCATTGCATTTGTTTCATACTGGTTTGTTTTACAACCGCAAAGTGCAAAAAGCTACTTTTCCTTTTTCCATTATAAATCTCCTTAAAATAACACTATGTTTTATTTTAGCATATTTTAAGTAATAATTCAAATATTTAGTTTTTCTATAAAAATATAGTAAATTTATTTTATATAATAGAAAAGCACGGTACGAATAACCCATACCGCGCTTTTTCGAGGAAATCAATAAAAGGCAACTGTGTAAGCAGCACCAATGGCTCCCCAGATTCCGATGATGGCAAGAAGAATCACTCCAAATTTTGTGTTAAAAAAGTACTTTAACCTTTCTTCCACAGCTGGCCACCGTGCCTGTACGAACATTAGGATAAAAGCGGAAATAACAAAGATGCAAAAAATCGCTCCTCCCATTAGCAAAATTGTGTCCAGTACCATAAACATATTTATTCCTCTCTTCTAAAAAGTGATATAAATATTATATCACTTAATTAACATAAAATCAAATTATATGGTATTTTATTAATACATTCCGCCCATGTCTCCTGCGTTGTCATGTCCTCCGCAGCTGCATTCTTTTGGTTCTTTCTTGTCTGTTACTAGACTTTCTGTTGTTAATATCATAGATGCAATTGAAACAGCATTTTGTAAAGCACTACGTGATACTTTAGTAGGGTCAACAATTCCTGCTTTTTTCATATCAACATATTCTTCGTTTGCAGCATCAAATCCTATACCTGGATTGCTTCCTTTTACTTTTTCAAGTATAACTGCTGGCTCTAGTCCTGCATTTACTGCTATTTGTTTTACTGGCTCTTCTAGAGCTTTTAATATAATCTTTCCACCTAATTTTTCATCTTCTTTTAAGCCTTCTACTGCTTTTTCTACTTTTGGTATAATGTTTACATATGATGTTCCACCACCTGCAACAATACCTTCTTCTACAGCTGCTTTAGTTGCAGAAAGTGCATCTTCTATTCTTAGTTTTTTGTCTTTCATTTCAACTTCTGTAGCAGCTCCAACACCAATTACAGCAACTCCACCTGCAAGTTTTGCTAATCTTTCTTGTAAGTTTTCTTTTTCGAAATTGCTCTTTTCTTCAGCTATTTGAGCTTTTAATTGGTTAACTCTCTCTTTTATCTTCTCTTTGTCTCCCATTCCATCAACAATTATAGTGTTTTCCTTTTGAACTTTAATTTGTCTTGCTCTACCTAATTGTTCAACAGTTGTATCTTTTAATTCTAATCCTAAGTCAGATGTAATAACTTCTCCACCTGTTAAAATTGCTATATCTTGTAACATAGCTTTTCTCTTGTCTCCATATCCAGGGGCTTTAACAGCAACTACATTTAATACACCTCTTAATTTATTTAAGATTAATGTAGATAAAGCTTCTCCTTCTATGTCGTCACAAATTATTACTAACTTACCAGATTGTTGCATTAAACTTTCTAGTAATGGTAATATTTCTTGAATATTTCCTATTTTCTTATCTGTAATTAATACATATGGATTATCTACAACAGCTTCCATTTTTTCTGTATCTGTTACCATGTATGGAGATACATATCCTTTGTCAAATTGCATACCTTCAACAACATTTAACTCTGTTTGAGATGTTTTTGACTCTTCTATTGTAATAACACCATCTTTAGAAACTTTTTCCATAGCTTCTGAAATTAACTCTCCAACTTCTGGGTTTCCTGCTGAAATACTTGCAACTCTTGCAATGTCTTTCTTTCCATTTACAGGTACACTAATTTCTTTTAAGGCATCAACTGCAGCATTTACAGCTTTATCCATACCTCTTTTTATAGCCATTGGATCTCCACCTGCTGCAACATTTTTTACACCTTCTCTAATCATACTTTGAGCAAGAACCATAGCCGTTGTTGTACCATCACCTGCTACATCATTTGTTTTTATAGAAGCTTCTTTTGCAATTTGAACTCCCATATTCTCAAATGGGTCATCAAGCTCTATTTCCTTTGCTATAGTCACACCATCATTTGTAATAAGAGGTGCACCAAACTTTTTATCTAGTACAACATTTCTTCCCTTTGGTCCTAATGTTACCTTTACAGTATCTGCTAATTTATTAACACCATTTAATAAACTTTTTCTGGCATCTTCACCAAATTTAATATCCTTTGCCATAATAAAATTCCTCCAATCTTTTTTTATTATTCAAATAATTAACTGCAATTACATATCTATTTAATTAAATTACGATTAATTATCTATTCAGTTTTATCTATGTTTAGATTTATTATTTAACTAATTATTTTCAACATTTGTTAAACTTTATACATACTGCTAAATAGTAAATTGAGTTAAGCTAAGTTAAGTTAAATTATTCTATAACTGCTAATATATCACTTTGTCTAACAATAACTAAATCTTCACCTTCATATTTTATTTTTGTTCCAGCATATTCATTTAAATATACTTTATCGCCTTTTTTTACACTCATCTCTTCTCTTTTTCCATCAACCAATTCTCCTGGTCCAACCTCTACCACTTCTGCAACTTTTGACTTATCTTGAGCATTTCCTGTTAAAATAATTCCACTTTTTGTAGTCTCCTCATTTTCTACCATCTTTACTACTACTCTGTCTGATAATGGTTTTAACATTAAAATTACCTCCTTCAAAATTTATGTAGGCTCTAAATTCTCCTGCATATATTATATGTTATATTAGCACTCATTATTACTGACTGCTAATATAATTTATACCTTTTTTTAGCACTTGTCAATATATATTGCTAAATTTCACAAAACATTCACATTTGGAAATTGAGGACAGGTCAAAGAAATTAGGACCAGATCCAAATTTCTTATTTTAAGAAATTTAGATCTGGTCCCAATTTCCACTAAATACTTTCCAATGCTAATTTAATCATGTTGTTTAGGCTCTTTTCCCTTTCTTCTGCTGTACTACTTTGTTTTTTTGCCAAAGAATCTACAACAGTTAATAAACAAGATGCTTTTTTATTAAGATATTTTGCAATATAGAATAAAGCAAAAGCTTCCATTTCTGCTCCAATTATATTTAGGTCCTTTGGCAATCTATTTAATAATGCATTTAAGTCATCTAAATATCCATCGAAACAATCTGAGCATAACGTATTTCCTTTTATATAAGGAATGTTTAACTTTTTTGCCACTTCTTCTATACTTGCATTTAGCTCTTCATCTGCTTGCATTAAATGGCAATCATTAGAATTCCATTCATATGCAAAATTTCCTTCTGTATACGTTTTATCTACTAAAATTGTATCTAATAAGTCTATGTCTGGCGTGTATACTCCACATGAGCCTATCCTTATAATATTTTCCACATCATAGAATTTGTAAAGCTCATAACAGTAAATTCCCATACTAGGCATTCCCATTCCAGAAGAGAATACTGTAACTTTTTTATCGCCATATTTTCCTGTATATGCAAGCATGTTTCTAACAGTATTTACTAGCTTTACATCTGTCAAAAAATTCTCAGCTATATATTTAGCACGTAATGGATCTCCTGGCATTAATACGTTTTTCTCAATATCATTCTTATTTGCGTTACAGTGAATAGTCATAAAACTCATTCTCCTTCATTGGTTTTATTAAGATACTTTATTAGTATTAAACAGCGTAATTAATAAAATGTGAATCGTACTTTTTCCAACTTTAAAAATGCTGACCTGTCCCCAATTTCCAAATTTTATTTTGTTATTGCTAAAATTTTATATTTCATTACTCCTGCTGGTGCTTGAACTTCTACAGTTTGATTTTTCTTAGCTCCTAATAAAGCTTTTCCTATTGGTGATTCGTTTGAGATTTTATTTTCTGCTAGGTTAACTTCTGTTGAGCCAACTATTGTATATGAAACTTCTTCGTCAAATTCTATATCTAAAACTTTAACAGTGTTACCTACTTGTACTGTTTTTGTGTCTATTTCTGATTCGTCAATAATCTTAGCATATCTTAATTTATTCTCTAATTCAGCTATTTTAGTTTCATTAGCTGCTTGAGCATTTTTAGCTTCATCATATTCTGAATTTTCAGATAAATCTCCAAATCCTAAAGCCACTTTTATTCTTTCAGATATCTCTGTTCTTTTTTCTGTTTTTAAAACTTCTAATTCTTGTTCAAGTTTATCGTATCCCTCTTGAGTTAATAGGATTTCTTTTTCTTCTCCCATAAGTCTTTCCTCCTTTTTGTCAATATGTTTTTAATACAAAAAATAAATTTGAACGACTTCAAATTTATCCCATATATATTAATCCATTTTAATAAATTTGTCAATAGTATTTTTTAGCCTCATTATCGGTCAAATTCACTCGTTTATACTCATTTTCATCAATTATTCCATTATTTCCATACAGTTTTTTAACCACAAACCCTGCATCTTCAATTTTCTCCCTTATGTTTTCAAAATTTTCTTTTTTGTTCAAAAAGCTTTCATATAAAATAGACATACTAGTAATGTTTATTAATCCATATTCTTTAAAGAATTGTTTAGTTTTATCGTTTAAATCTATTTCAAATGAATTAACAAAAATCCCCTCAAATCCTGTTAAAATCATTATGTTACGTTTCTTTTCTTGCCCAATTGCTTTTTTACTCGCTTTCCAATTTTCCTGCTTTTCAGCTCCTAACTGCATATTAATTATAATGGCTTTTCTATATATTAAATATTCATTTAATTCTTTAATGGAATTATCTACATTTATTATATACTTTGCTCTTCTTAAACTTTTTCTTTTATTATTTAGCAAAATAACACTGTTTCCTGTATTATTATAAACAAGAGTTTCTATATAATCATACTTTCCTATATTTTTACTAACTATGTTAACATTTTTAAATTTTGTACTTAAAAATATTATATTGCCTAACATAACTTCGTCTATATTATTAGCAATTATATAAATGTCTTCTAACTCAGGCTTTCTATTTTGAATATTTATAATATACATTAAAATTTCATATATTATATATTCAAAAAGCCCATTTCCGTCAAAAAAAAATATTTTTCTTTCTTTAATAAAAGATTTTGTTTTTATAATATTATTTGTAGCATAATTTAAGTTTTCTATAACCTCTGTTTTTTTTAAATTTTTTTCTGACGATTTTACTGTTTTATGTTTTTTCCTTATAATCAATTTATCCAAGAAATCCGTATTTCTTTTAATATCATCTGATAAAACTATTCCATCTATATTTTTTTCATTTACAATTTTTTTAATTTTTCTTGCGATTATACAATTTTTTATCTGCATGATTTTATTTAATATAAAGTCTCTTAATGTGGTAGTTTCCTTATTTGATACCAAATTTTTAATTGCAATATTTCCTCTATTTGATACAACATCTTCAAATACAGTAGTATTTTTATTTATCTTCTCTACTTTTTGTTTATGTTCTTCTTTCTTTATGTTTATTGGAACACTTGCTATATATCCATTAAAAATTTCTTCTAAATCAACTATGCAAAATATTCTTTTAAAGACTTCTCTAAATTTATTTATAGCTTTATGAAACTTACTTTCTTCTTTAACCTTTATATACAATACATTCAAAAAAATCACCTTCTAATTCCCAGCATCTCTTATTTACAGTTCATCGCATTAATATTCAATATCGTATAAAAGCAAATACTTAGATATTTAAATTTAATGTTTGTCTTAAATTATATTTAGGTAATCTTCTTTTTATTACTTAAGTTCTGTTATTTTTAATTCTAACTCCATAATTTTTATGTACTAGGTATTGTTTTAAATTTTCTATTTAAACATTATTTTTAATTCTTCAATTTTTTAAGTGTATTGTCTAAAGAATCACAAAAAGCTAATAACTAAGAAAATCTCTTAATTATTAGCTTTTACTCTATTTTTCTTTATCTATCTTTATTTATCTTCATATTTTAAATTTAAGATCTGCCTCAAATTTCTTCTTTTAAGAAATTTAAATCTGGTCCCAATTTCTTCTTTTTAGAAATTTAGATCTGGTCCCATTTTCTTTGCTGACCTGTCCCCAATTTCCCAAATCGGGAAGTTGGGACCTGTCCCTAATTTCCAAAAAGCTTTTCTTTTACTATGTCCCATACTTCTGGGCTTTCTCTGTCTTTTTCCCAATATGCTGCTCCTGCTAATTTATATTCGTTTATTAAGTCTAGCTTAGCAGAAATTGATGTAGTGTCTTCTACCCACATCTTATATACGGCACCATTTTGTGTATATTCTACATAGTATTGTTTTAAGTTGTCATCCCATCTCTTTTCTACATTTGATGGAAGTACTTTGTCTACATCTTTTAAGTCTACTGTATCACTGCTAATCTTTCCATTTTCTTCTTTCCATAGTCTTGTATAAAATGGTACTGCTAATATAAGTTTGTCAGGGTCTACTCCTTCTTGTCCTAAAAATTTAGTAACGTTTACTTCTACCCAGTCACATCCAGCTGTAGTTCCTTCTTTATTAGAGTTTGCTCCGTATTGGTCATATGCCATAAAAATAATATAGTCTGCTACTTTACTTATAGTATTTCTGTCAAAGCACATTGACCATGTTTCTGAGCCGTCTGGTGCTGTTACATCTACAGATAAAACTTTGCCCATTTCATTTAGTCTTGGCTCTAGCTCTATTAAGAATCTATTAAACATTGCCTTATCTTCCATGTACATGTTTTCAAAGTCTATGTTTATTCCGTCTAAATTATATTTTACAACTAAGTCCACAATATTAGCAATTAATTTATTTCTTAATTTGTAATCGTTCATAATTTCAGAAGTTGTTTCCATCATAGATTCATTTGAAATCATTGCCCATACTTCTATTCCATTGTTATGTGCCCAATTGATATAATTTAGTCCAGCTGTTCCTACATTTTCTGTAACATTTCCTTGACCTGATTGTTCTAGTCTAAAAAATGTTGGAGATACTACATTAACTCCGTCCATTGCACCAGACCTTGATGGAGCTTCTCCATAATCTGAAAAATATTCCCAAGCCAAGCTTACTTTTCCATCGACTTTAGCGGTTTCTACTATATCTTCTCTTATTGTATTTATTTTACCTAAAGTATTTTCTTTAACGTATCCTAGCACTCCATTACTTGTCCTAATTTTTTGCCATCCACTCTTTACTAAATCGTCTTCTCTATTAGAAATTACAACAGTATCTCCTGTTTTTACTTTATCAACAGTTCTTGATAAATTGGTAGGATTAGATTTTACATTTATATCTTTTGCCACTGTTGCAATTTGATATTTTCTATCTAAAGAGTCTATAACAACTCTATTATTTACATACTCTATGTCCACATTATAAACACTGTCTAATTCTGAAAAAGGTATATAATACTCATTGTCTTTTTCTATTACTGGACTTTTTAGGTCTACTTCTGCACTATTTACAGTTGCCGTATTTTCTCCAACTACCATATTGGCAATTTTAGTAGCTGAACCTGTAATAATTTGATTATACTTTTCGTCATAATATATATAATTATCAAAAAAGTTTTCTATGTCGTCTTTAGAAATATATATAACGTCATTTTCATCTATAAATATATCTTGTTTTAAGTCACTTGTTACATTACTATTATTAATTACTAAATTTATTTTTCCAATAATATCATTATTCTTATAGTTTCCTGCTATTTTTATTGCAAATATTACTATTGCTAAAAATATTGCTACTACAATTATTTTTAAAATCCAATTATTTTTTACTTTATTTTTTTCCCTTCTTGACATGTATAGTCTCCTTTTTTCTTTTACGAATTTATTTTACTTAATTACTATATCATAAAAAATATTTTTAGTGAATACTATTTATAATATTTTAGTATTTTCATATAATATAATGTCATTGTTGTAAAATTTTCTTGAAATAACTAAAAATTAGTTGTAATATTAATAAAGATTTTGAAGCTAATATTTTTTCATGTAATTCCCTCGTTTGGAGGTTATTATATGAGTAAACTTTATTCTAAATATTTGGAGCAAAAGGCATTAAATCCAAATATTCTTTATCTATTTAAGTCAGGTATATTTTACATGGCTTTAAATGATGATGCCAACAGACTTTCTGATGCTTTAAGCTTAAGGGTAACAAATATTACTGACAAAATTTACAAATGCTGTTTTCCTGTAAGTAAGTCAGATTTTTACTTTAAAACTTTGGAATCATTAAATATTGATTATAAAATTATTGACCCTTCTCAGAATGTGGTCTTAAATTATGCCGAATATAAAGATAATGAAAAGTTTAATAGCATAATTACAAATCTAATAAAACTAGATCTAAATAAAACATCTTTCCAAGATGCTTACATTATTCTTACAAATACAATTCATGACTTGAAGCAAATTTTAAAAAATGGAGCAGAAAAATAGTGGAAACTGGAGATAAACAATCTTTATTAATTTACAAATATTATTTAGATTTAGTATATTATACAAACACATTATGCATTAAATATCCAAAGTCTGAGCTAGTCACTGCAATACATATAAGCTAAAGTGTAAAGTATTAGACTCTGCAGAATTTCTTTATAATGAAAAAAGAGAATATTAAAGTAAAACCTTAATTAAAGTAGACCGTATTTTTTTATAAGCTTTTACTAATTGGTGGCTTTGTTATTTTTAATGATAAGAAGATACTTTTCTAAAAAGTAAAAAGTACCTTCTTATTACAAGAATTTTATTATTAGGCTAAACTGTTAAACCCCAGAAATTTTTTCTGGGGTCTAAATAAGTATTAAAAGTTACTATTTATTTAACTATTGCAAAAAATTTTGATTAACTAACAAATTTTATATTACTCTGTCACTACTCTGTCATTACTCTGTCAATTTATATTTTCTATTTGGGGCTTTCTCAGTATCGTCAGTAGTTTCAATCTTTTCTATTTAAACTTTCAAAGTAATTTTAGTTCCATAAACTTTAGTTTTCGCCATTTTACTACTTACTAAAGCTTACTGTTTAATGTGTTTATGATACTTTTTTATTCTTACAAACTTACTCTAAACATCTGCAAGTTTATTATTTTTATTTGTACCAATGGAACTAAACTTCTTTGATACTTCCTAAAATATGTCCGTGAACATATTTTCTTAGGAGAAAAATTCCTCTTTTGAATTTTTCGTTGTATCGAAGTGCGACCAAGACCGGACGGAACGAGATATTGCTGTTGCTATTGCCATTGTTGTTGTTGAAATAGAACACGCCAGCATTAGAACCATTGTTGTAATTGCCTCCGCGTTTGAAGAAAGGATTGCTCGAATACGGAAAGTTAGAGTAATAGTTTAGTCCCTTTAATATTGTATCAAAAAAAGTCTTGCTTCGCAAGACTTTTTTTGTAAGAAAATCCCATTTTTGAGTTTGTCTAGTCTAGTGTGTGAATTTTTAAAAATTTATTTTGAAAGTGATGTGAAATTGCAAAAATCAT
>CALXVM010000009.1 GCA_944392105.1 uncultured Clostridia bacterium
AATCGGTTATAACAATATAGAGTACTCGAAATATATATTTTTCAAAAAAGTGTGACATATGATTGACTAACCTACATCCCTAATTTCCAAATGTGCTGAAAAGTATTGACATAACTTATATTTGTGATATAATAATTAAGCTAAATATTTTGAAAGGGTTGAAAAAAATGAGTGTAAAAGTAGAAAAGACAGAAAACAAAAATGAAGTAAAATTAAGTTTTGAAATAGAGGCAGAAAAATTTGAAGATGCTATGAAAAAAGTTTATGCTAAAACTGCTAAATATTTTACAATACCTGGTTTTAGAAAGGGTAAAGCTCCAATGGCTATAGTTGAGAGAACTTATGGCTCAAGTATTTTTTATGAGGATACTTTTAATGAGTTGGTACCAGATATATATGATGAGGCTATTAAAGAGAATAAAATAGAAGCTGTTAGTAGACCTCAAATTGATATTAGTCAAATGGAAAAAGGTAAAGATTTAAAATTTACAGCTATTGTTCAAATAAAACCAGAAGTAAAACTTGGAAAATATAAAGGTATAGAATTAAAGAAAATAGAGTATACTGTATCTGATAAAGATGTAGAGCATGAATTAGGACATATGGCAGAACATAATGCAAGACTAGTTACAGTAGATGATAGACCAGTTGAAAAAGGTGATATTACTATTATTGATTTTGTAGGTTCAATAGATGGAGTTGCTTTTGAGGGAGGAACTGCTACAAATCAAGAGTTAGAGATAGGAAGCAATAAATTTATACCTGGTTTTGAAGACCAAGTTATAGGAATGAAAGTTAATGAAGAAAAAGATATTAATGTAACTTTCCCAGAAGATTATTTCTCTAAAGATTTGGCTGGAAAAGAAGCTACTTTTAAAGTAACATTACATGAAATTAAGAAAAAAGAATTACCAAAAATAGATGATGATTTTGCTAAAGATGTTAGCGAATTTGACACATTAGCAGATTTAAAAGCTGATATTAAGTCAAAAATGGAAAAAGAAAATGAAGAAAGAGCTAAATATGAGTCAGAGGAAGCAGCTATAGAAGCAGTTTGCAAGGATGTAGAGGTAGATATTCCATCTGGAATGATTGAAACAGAAATAGACAATATGGTTAAAGATATTGAAAACAAACTTTCTTATCAAGGTTTAACTTTAGACCAATACTTAAAATTAACAAATAAAACAGTGGAAAATTTAAGAAAAGAATTTGATGAGCAAGCTAATAAAGCTGTAAAATCTAGACTAGTATTAGAAGCTATTATAAAAGCAGAAGATATTAAACCAGATGATAAAGAAGTAGAAGAAAAAGTTAAAGAAATGGCTAAAAATTACGGAAGACCAGAAGATGAGCTACTAAAAAATGAAGGGTTTAAAAATTATATAATAGATAACATGAAATATGAAAAAGCAATTGCATTTATATTAGATAATGCAAAAATGAAGAAATAGTTGTAATAAGAGTTAGGGGTGATTTAATATTTTTAAGTATTAGTAAGAGCCACTAACTTTTTTATATAGTAAAAAAAGTCATAAAAATATTAAATTAATGTTTGACTATACAAATTTAATGATATAATATAAATAATGTAAATAATTATAACTTTTTAAAATAAGATTAATATAATTTATAGGAGGATAAAAATGTTAGAGAGAAATAGTTTAGTACCATATGTAATTGAGCAATCAGCAAAAGGAGAAAGATCATACGATATTTTCTCAAGACTTTTGAAAGATAGAATTATATTTTTAGGAGAAGAGGTTAATGCAACTACAGCAAGTTTAGTAATTGCACAATTATTATTTTTAGAGTCAGAAGATCCAGATAAGGAAATAAGTTTATACTTAAATACACCTGGTGGCTCTATTACAGATGGAATGGGAATAGTTGATACAATGAATTACATAAAATGTCCAGTTTCTACTATTTGTATAGGAATGGCAGCAAGTATGGGGTCTGTATTACTTGCATGTGGAGAAAAAGGAAAAAGATTTGCAACACCAAACTCAGAGATATTAATACATCAACCATTAATAGCAGGAGGAGGTCTTTCTGGTCAAACTACAGAAATAAAAATACATGCAGATCACATGGTTAAAACAAGAGAAAAATTAAATAAAATATTAAGTGAAAAGACAGGGCAACCATTAGATGTAATTAATAGAGATACAGAAAGAGATCATTATATGACTGCTGAAGAGGCTTTAAAATATGGTCTTATAGATGGAATTATGGAAAAAAGAAAATAAATTATTATGTGTATAAAGTTTAAATTTAATTAATTTTGTTAATGTCTAATTAAAACTATATAGTAAGTTAATAGAAAAATTAATTTTAAATTAGAGATTATAGCAAATTATAGTGACTTTTAAGATTATATAAAACTAAAAACTTATGACTGAAACGTAAGAAAAAATTATGTATAAAATTTAAACATAAATTTTGGAAAGGAAGCTTAAAATGGCTAAAAATACAAAAAGCAAAGAAATAAGATGTTCGTTTTGTGGAAAATCACAAAATAGTGTTGAAAGAATTATAGCAGGTCCTGGAGTATACATTTGCAATGAATGTATAAAAGTGTGTTCAAATATAGTAGAAGATGAATTATATGAAAATGACGAAGCTGAATATACTATAAACAAACAAGAAAAATTACCTACTCCAGAAGAAATTAAAGCTGTATTAGATTCTTATGTAATAGGGCAAGAGGATGCTAAAAAAACTTTATCTGTTGCGGTGTATAATCATTATAAACGTATAAATAATCAAAAAGATTCAGATGTAGAAATACAAAAAAGTAATGTATTATTGTTAGGACCAACTGGTAGTGGTAAAACTCTTCTTGCACAGACTTTAGCAAGAACTTTAAAAGTACCGTTCGCTATAGCGGATGCAACTACATTAACAGAGGCAGGATATGTTGGAGAAGACGTTGAAAATATTTTACTAAAATTAATACAAGCTGCTGACTATGATGTAGAAAAAGCAGAAAAAGGAATTGTGTATATAGATGAGATTGATAAAATTGCTAGAAAGTCAGAAAATCCATCTATAACAAGAGATGTTAGTGGAGAGGGAGTACAACAAGCGTTGTTAAAAATTGTAGAAGGAACAACAGCATCTGTACCACCTCAAGGGGGAAGAAAACACCCACATCAAGAGTTAATACAAATAAATACAGAAAATATATTATTTATTTGTGGAGGAGCTTTTGAAGGACTAGAAAAGATAATAAAAGAAAGAACATCTCAAAAATCAATTGGATTTGGAGCAGAAATTAAAAGCGAAAAAGAAGAGAGTAAGTACGAAATATTTAAAGAATTATTGCCACAAGACTTATTAAAATTCGGATTAATACCAGAGTTTGTTGGTAGACTTCCAATAATTGCGACATTACATGAGCTAGACAGAGAAGCATTAGCAAATATCGTAACAAAACCTAAAAATGCGCTAGTAAAACAATATCAAAAATTGTTTGAATTAGATAATGTTACTTTGGAATTTGAACCAGAAGCTATTAATCTAATAGTAGATAAAGCCATAGAAAGAAAAACTGGTGCGAGAGGTTTAAGGTCAATAATAGAAGAAATAATGAGAGATATAATGTTTGAAATACCATCAAATCCAAATATAGAAAAATGTATAATTACAAAAGAAACTGTAGAAAAAGGAGAACCTCCAAGACTTGTAATTAACAATAATAGGGAAGTAGCAAAAAAGGAAAAAGCAAAAAGAGAAACTACTAAAAAGACTGAGTCAGCGTAGTTGGAAATTAGGGACAGGTCCCAATTTCCCGATTTGGGAAATCGGGGACAGATCATTTTTTCTAAGATTTATATAAAAGCCAAAAGTGGTCCCAATTTCTAAAAAAGGAGTTATAGTAATGGATGAAGTAGAATTAGAAAAAATAAAAGTAAAGGCATTAGAAAATCATATTCCAATAATTATGGATGACACATTAGAAGTTGTTGGAGACTTACTTAACAAAATTAAACCAAAATTTATATTAGAAATTGGCACGGCTGTTGGATATTCTGCAATGTGTTTTTCAAGATATATATCAGAAGGTGGCTATATAGATACAATAGAAAGAGAACATGAAAGAGTAGAAGAAGCGAAGAAAAATATAGAGTTAGTAGGCATATTAGATAAAATTAACATCATTGAGGGAGATGCAGTAGAAATTTTGCCTACAATTAATAAAAAATATGATGTAGTTTTTATTGATGCTGCAAAAGGTAAATATCCAATTTTTCTAAAAGAGGCTTTGAGGTTAATTAATAAAAACGGATATATTATAGCGGATAATGTTTTGTACAAAGGTTATGTTATGAGCGACTATAACAAACATAAACAAAGAACTGCAGTAAGAAATTTAAGAGAATTTATTGCAGAAATAACAAAAAATCCTACTCTAGAAACTAAGATTCTAGAAGTAGGAGATGGGTTAGCAATAATAAAGGTTATTGCTTAGTATTTATTTTTAAGATAAATACTTAATACAAGAAAGAATTATATCTAAAATGAATACAAAAGCACACATATATACTATTGCTTTTTTGGTTGTAAAGTTTAGTTTATCTAATGCTTTACAACCTTTTTTGTAAAGTGGATATAATAATTTTGTAAATAATATTCCTGCTAATCCCCACATAAAACAGTATAACAAACTAACGCGTCCATTAATATTCATAAAATCATTTGGATAATCCCAACAGCGAATTTTAAAAAGTGCTTCTAAAGCATAGCCAGTAATATACTCAAATAATGTAAAAACAATCATGCATCCAACAAATATTTTTAAATATTTATGAGAAACATTACCTTTTTCCATATAAGACAAAGCTATAATTAACATTGTGGCACCGCAACCATAAATAGGACAATAAGGACCAAGTAAGAACCCTCTTTTAGTTAATCCTAGCTGTATAGATGTATAAGCGGTTTCACAAATCCATCCTATAATTGAAAATATAAGAAAAAATAAAAATAAATTATATAGTTTATTTTTTTCTTTATTTTTATCTATTACAACCAACTGATTAGTTGCAGTCTTTACATTTTTTGAGGCTGTTTTTTCTTCATTTTTATTATTATCTTTTGCTTTATTTAAGCTTTCACCATCAGCCAATTTTGTCACTCCCTTTTATTCAAGTAACAATATGATACCAAAAAACTATGAAAAAGTAAATTACCTTAAGTAAATTTTAATATGATTATAAACTAGTTGCACCAACGGTTGTAATTTTATATTTTCTGTCAATTTCCTCTATGCATAATAATCTTCCTAAGCTAACATCTTTAATATTAGTAATTCCATCATAATCCATTTTATAGTTTATATAATAAATATATACAGTTTTTTCAGAAGTTTTTCTTGGCTCATAAGAACTATAATCTATTGTAAAATCAGTTAAATTATATTTTTGCACAGTTTCTACAGCAGATGCAGAAGCGTAATTTCTTGCAGTATCCCAATCCTTAAGATTCACGGCATTAATAAATTCTATCGCAACATTTTTTATTTTTTCTTCTATATTAGTAGATTCAGAAATTAAAGCATTATTTGTAGAATTTTCTACAATAGAATTTTCCTCAGTAGAATTTATAACATTACTAGATATTGTGTTATTATCAGTTGTATTATTAACTTGAGATGATACACTTTCATTAAGAGATTCAAAAGTTGTAATTGCATTATTTATTGCATTAATTCTACATGCATTTTCTGTATTGTTTTTATACAATATATAAACAAGTAAACCAATAAGAAGAAGTATTATTATAATTAAGATAACTACTATAACTATTTTTTTATTGCTCATCTATATTACCTCCTTAATTTGATTTTCATTATATCATAATTCCTTATTAATTTAAATTAAAATACTATGTTTGATTTTTAAATAATATAAAATTTACTAGGCAGGCTATAAACTTGAAAATAAACAATTATTATGGTATTATTATAATTGCTTATTTTGCAAAAAAATTATTAAAAAATAAAAATATGGAAATTGTGAATATTTTTAGTTTAAAGTAAAAACAGATGACCTGTCCCTAATTTCCCAAATCGGGAAGTTGGGACCTGTCCCCAATTTCCAAGAAGGAGTAATTTATGAAAAAACCAGAATTATTAGCACCAGCAGGTTCTTTTGAAAAAGCAAAAACAGCATTTATGTATGGAGCAGATGCTGTGTATTGTGGTACATCGTCTTTGTCACTTAGAAGTAGAGCAGAAGTTGATGATGATGATTTAGCAAAAACAATAGAATATGCACATAGTATAGGTAAAAGAGTACATGCAGCAATTAATATTTATGCTTGGGATGATACATATGATGAAATAAGAAAACAAGCAAGAATGCTAAATAAACTAAAAGTAGATGCAATAATTGCAGCAGATGGTGGAGTAATAGATGTAATAAAAGAAGAAGCACCAGATATTCCAATACATGTGAGTACACAGGCAAATACAGTTAGTTACCATACAGCGAATTTCTGGTATAAAAATGGAGCTAAAAGGGTTATATTAGGAAGAGAATTGAATAAAGAACAGATAAAAGACATAATTAAAAATAAAGAAAAAGACTTAGAGGTGGAAATATTTATACACGGAGCAATTTGCTTTGGATATTCAGGAAGATGTTTTTTAAGCGATTTCTTAGCAAATAGGAGTGCAAATTTAGGAGACTGTGCTCAAAGTTGTAGATGGGCTTATAATGTATATGTAGAAGAGCATAATAATCCAGGAAATTTAATGCCTGTTGAACATGATGAAAAGGGTACATACATTTTTTCTTCTAAAGATTTATGTTTAGTAAAAGAAATTCCAGAAATTGTAGATATGGGTGTAGACAGTGTAAAAATTGAAGGAAGATTAAAAACAGAATATTACTTAGCATCAGTAGTAAATGCATATAGAAATGCAATAGATGATTACTGCAAAAATCCAGAAGAATATGATTATACAAAATATTTAAAAGAATTAGAAAAAACTAAAACACGTGGTCTTACAACATTTTATTTTAATGATAGAAATAATAAAGACTTCCAAGACTACGAAGGAAAACAATATAATGCACATTATGAATTTGGTGGAAAAGTAAAAGAATATAAAGAGGACAAAACATTAGTAGAAATACGTAACAAATTAAGTGTTGGAGATACAATGGAAATATTAATTCCAAATAAAATAGATGTTGTAACATTTACAATAGATAAACTATGGGATGCAGAGACAGATGAGGAAATTCAAACAGTAAATCCAGGAAAAGCAGGTCAGAGTGTAAAAATGCATTTACCTATAAAAGCTGAAAACGGATGGATATTAAGAAGAAAGAAGAACTAGAATGATTTATTTCATTCTAGTTTTTCAAATTGCAAAGATACTAAAAAACAACTGGCAAAGCATAATATAGAGACAAACCCGGTAATATTAAAAGTAAATCCAGGATAAAGGATTAATACTGAGCCTAAGACAAACCCAATTATTGCATAAAATGTTTCAGAAAAATAATTTTCTAAAAGATACTTAATTATTTTTAAAAATATGTATCCTCCTAAAATGATGCCTATAGCTAGTGGAACTAATATTGAAAAATTTAAAGTAGAAATAGCATCTAAATATTCATAGTATATGCCAAATGCCATTAATATAACACTGCTACTAACACCAGGGACAACTATTCCAACAGACATAAAAAATCCTGCAATAATTAGGAATACGAGACTATTATTTGCTCCATACATAATATTACTTTCTAAAAATTGTTCTAATAAAAGTGAAAGAGTACCAATAGCAAAAGCGACTATTAAATACAAAATATAATGTAATCTAAATCCTTTTTTGGAGTTTGCCTTTTTAAATAAAATAGGAATACAGCCAATAATTAAGCCTATAAATGCAAATTTTGTTTGCATTGGATATGTATTAAAAAGATACTTTAAAATTTTACCAAATAATAATATGCCAGTAACTCCACCTAGACCTATTGGAAACAGAAATTTAAAATTTGTTCTAAAATCTTTAAAAATATTTAAAACACTATCTATTAGTTTTTCGTACAAACCGAAAATTACACAAAGAACACCACTACTAATACCAGGAAGTATTGCACCAGCTCCTATTGCAATTCCTTTTAAATAATCAAACAAAAACTTCAAAGTAATTCAATCCCCCTTGTAATAAATATGTATAATGATTAAAAATATGATACATTATTGGAAAAATAATTATAATATGATAAAATTAGAACATAAAAAGAGATAATTATAATGCAAATGTGTTTGTAGTATGTATTAAAATTGATACATGAGGAATTATTGAAGCATAAACAGTAGGAATAGATAATTTATTAAATAAAGAAAAAAGTCGCGACGATGATGAAGAAAGATAGGAAAGAGTGATTAAAATGAGTATTGGATTAGTATTAGAAGGCGGAGCAATGAGGGGACTATACACAGCTGGAGTATTGGATGTATTTTTAGAAAATAATATCAAAGTAGACGGAATAATTGGAGTTTCTGCAGGAGTATTATTTGGTGTAAATTATTTATCAAAACAAAAAGGTAGAGCTATAAGATATAATAAAAAATTTGCTAAAGACAAAAGATATATGGGTATGAGATCTTTTCTTACTACAGGAAATATAATAAATAAAGACTTTGCATATTATGAAATTCCAACTAAATTAGATATTTTTGATGAAGAAACATTTGAAAAATCTGATACGGATTTTTGGGCAACAGTAACAAATATTGAGACAGGAGAAGCGGAATATATAAAATTAGAAAAGCCAATTGATCAAATGGAAGTATTAAGAGCCACTTCTGCTATGCCAATTGTTTCTGAAATAATAGAGATAGATGGTAAAAAATACTTAGATGGTGGTGTTTCAGATAGTATCCCAGTAGAAAAATGTAAAAGCATGGGATATGACAAAATAATTGTTGTTTTAACTAGAACAATAGAGTATAGAAAGAAAAAAGCAAGCAGTACACTTGCTAAGATTAAATATAAGGAATATCCTAAATTAATAGAAACAATGGAAAACAGGTATAAAAAATATAATGAAACCGTAGAAAAAATAATAGACATGGAAAACAAAAAAGAAATATTTGTAATAAGACCATCAAAAGATTTAAAAATAAAAAGAATAGAAAAAGACGTGGATAAGTTACAAGCAATGTATGACTTGGGAGTAAGTGATTGCAAGAAGCAATTAGAGGATTTAAAGGAATATATAGGGGAGTAATTAATATGAAAGATAAAAACTTGGTAACAAAAATAATTTTAATATTGGCAGTAGTAATAATTGTGATATTAGTTATTTTACTAGTTAAATATATTTCTCTATATAAAGAAACAAGTAATCCTAAATTTGGATATTATATAGATAGTAATATGCAAATTACGAATATAGATTTACAAAATCATAACCGAATTTATGAGCAATTTTGTGTTGGAAAGTATGATTATAATTATGTTATAAAGTTGATAGATTATATATATAATTCGAACCAAGATAACTATGACAATAAATATTATCAAGTAAATGTGTTATTTAACGATAAAAAATATAATATGTCACAAGGTAGTGATTATAATGCTTTAAGTGAGCTAATTACAAATGAAAAAGGACAATATAATGCAGATATAAATTATAATGAAGAAACAGGATTTATAAATTTAGTTACAATAAGATGTAATAACGAATAAGAAAATAAAGTATAGATATATAGATTTTTAGTATGTATAAAATAAAAGAATAGGAGTAAAAGAGAAGGAAAGGTCCTTCTCTTTTACTCCTATTCTTTTATCTCCTTAGCCAATTTCTCAATAGCTTTGGTCTCAATTCTAGAAACATAACTACGACTTATGCCCATAGACTTTGCAATTTCATTTTGTGTTTTAGGCTTGTTGCCGTCTAAGCCAAACCTTAATTCAAGTATTGTTTTTTCTCTAAGCTTTAAAACATCTTTCATTTTTTGATATAACTTTTTTATTTTAAATTTTAAATCAACTTCATCTTCTATATTTTTTTCGTTATTTTCTAAAACTTCTTGCAAGGTAACTGTGTTATCATCTTTATCTTTACCAATAGGGTCTTCTAAGAAAACTTCAGCGCCAAGCTTTTTATTGCTTCGCAAGAACATTAATATTTCATTATCTATACATCTAGAAACATAAGTAGAAAGTTTAACACTTTTAGAAGGGTCAAAACTATTAATTCCCTTTATTAAACCAATTGTACCAATTGATATCAAATCATCCAAATCTATATTAGTAGAAGAATATTTTTTACAAACATGTGCAACTAAACGCAAATTTTTTTCTATTAATATATTTCTAGCTTCTTCATCGCCATTTTTTAATAGTTCTAAATACTTTTGTTCATCTTCGCTACTTAAAGGTTCGGGAAAGAGACTATTATTAGAAATGTATCCAACTAAAAAAACAGCAGATTGTAAGAATGCTAAAAAACCACCTAAAGAAATAGCAATCATAATGCACCTCCAAAATCACTATAACAAATTATATGTTTAAAGAAATTAAAAGTGCATGACCTTATAAAAAAAGAAAAAAGCAGACACTTTTGTTGTGCCTACTTCCATTTTATTATATTACAATTTTTAATGTCTATTTTTTATTATTCATTACCAACTCCAGCCACGTTGCTCTGTTACTAATCTAGCAAATTTCTTTAACTTTTCAAAAGCTAGGTAATTTATGCTACCAGCAGGGAAGTTACCACTAGAATCTTTTTTTCCGGCAGGAACTCCTGTTAAAATTTCAATACCTTCCTCAATTGTAGTTATAGCATATATGTGAAATTTCTTTTCTTTTACAGCTGTAACAACTTCATCTGAAAGGTTCAAATTCATTACATTTTGTTTTGGAATTATAACTCCATGAGAACCGTCTAATCCACGCATTTTACAAACTTGGAAGAAGCCTTCAATTTTATCATTAACTCCACCAATTGGTTGAATTTCGCCTTTTTGATTTACAGAGCCTGTTACAGCTATTGCTTGATTTATTGGCATACCAGATAAGCTAGAAAGTATTGCGTAAAGCTCTGTACTTGAAGCACTGTCTCCATCAACTCCATTATATAATTGCTCAAAGCAAACACTTGCAGTTAGAGATAGAGGGATGTTTTGTGCAAACATTTCTCCAATATAAGAGCTTAGTATTAGTACACCTTTAGAGTGAGAAGAACCAGAAAGTGCAACTTCTCTTTCAATGTTTACAACACCGCTTTTACCTGTGTATGTGTTAGCTGTAATCTTAACAGGTTTACTAAATGTATAATCTCCAACATTCATAATTGTAAGACCATTTATTTGTCCGACTTTAGAACCAGAAGTGTCTATTAATAATGTGTTTTCTTTTATCATTTCCATGTATCTTGAGTCATATTTTTTAACCCTTTCAACACGTTCGTCTAAAGCTTTTTCAATAAATTTAGCAGTAACTACTTTAGAGTGGCCAAGTTTTGCCCATGTAGCAGACTCAGCAATTACTTGAGCTAAATCGTTAAATCTAGTAGAAAGTTTATCTTTGCTATCTGCAAGTTTTGAAGCATATTCAACAACTTTTGCCATTGCCTCTTTGTCTAGAGGAGGTAGACTTTCTTGATTACAATAGCTTTTAACGAATCTAGCTAATTTATTCATATTTTCAGTATTTCTTGGAGCTTCTTCTTCAAATTCAACTTTTATTTTAAATAATTTTTTAAAGTCACTATCCATAGCAAGTAGAGTTTGGTAAATATTATCGTCACCAATTAAAATAACTTTTACATTTAAAGGAATAGGCTCAGGTTTTAAAGATACCATAACCATAGAAGAACGAGCATCAGCAGTATTTTCAATACCAATTTCCTTAGAACGTAAAGCTTTTTTTAGAGCCTCATAACATAAACTATTACTTAACAAATCATGTGCTTGGAATATAATATATCCACCATTTGCAATATGAAGAAGTCCTGGCTTTAACATTGTAAAATCTGTTTTTAATGCACCATAGTAATTTTCGTATTCTAATTTACCAAAGATGTTGTGATAAGAATAGTTAGAGTCCATTATTACTGGAGCACCTTCTAACTTACTGTTATCAATAAATAGATTAACACGATAATTAAGCCATGGTTGAACGACTTCTGGCTTTGGTTGAGGTGTTTGCCTTTGATCTTTTTTGTCATCTGCAACAAAATATGAAATATTTTTTAATATATCTTTTTTTATGTCTTCTAAGAATTTAATAATTTTTTTATTCCTTTTATATTTAGCTTTTATATAATTTATATGAGCATTTACTGTAAGGAGTGCAATATTAGATTGCCACTCAGAAACTTTTTGCTCAGATTCTTTTTCTATTGCCTTAATTTGACTAATTGCTTCCATAATATGTTGTTGAACTATATTAGATTTATCTTCATAGTCTTTTTTTGTCTCTTCATCTAATTTATCAAACTCTTCCTCTGCAATAGCTTTACCATTCATAATTGGCATCATATAAATTCCTGTTTGAGAAGATTTAACTTGGAAACCATATTCAGCAGATTTAGCATTTAATTGTTCCATTAATGCTGTACGTTTTGCATCAAATTCTTGTTTTATAAGAGTTCTTTCACGTTCGAATTCTTCATTATTAAATGTAGATTTAATGTCATTTTTTATGTCTGTAATAAATCTATCCATCATGTCTTTAAATTCTTTTCCTTCACCAGCAGGTAGAGAAACAGCAATAGGTTCGTTTGGATTATCAAAATTATAAATGTAACACCAGTCAGCAGGGATTTTTTTCTTTTTAGAAATAGTGTCTAAGTAATTTTTGGTATACATTGTTTTACCAACACCGCTAGGACCTTCTAAGTACAAGTTATTACCTCTAACATCTACATTTAAGCCAAACTCTAAAGCTTTTATACCTCTGTCTTGACCAATACCACTGTAAATAGGTTCTAATTCATCTGTTGTTTCAAAATCAAAAATATTAGGATTACATATATTTTTTAAATCCTTTACATTTAATTCGTTTTTCATTTGTTTTTACCTCCAATTTTTATTTTTAGATAATTTTTACATCTTATGTGTTTTGTTAAATTAAGTCATACAAAAAAGTTTTAGTTATTTTGTAAAACTTTTAAATCTTTTGTCATAATAACTGCATTATTTATACCATTATAATATTTTTTTCGCAAGCCTACTTTTTTAAAATTATATTTTTCATAAAGATGCAGGGCAGGAAAGTTAGTTTCATCCACTTCAAGAGTCATAACGCTTGCACCTAATTTTATAGATTTATCTATTAAATTTTCTAATAGCATAGAGGCTATACCGAAATTTCTTTTATTTTTTTGAGTTACAATATTCATTAAATCAACTTCATCCAGAATTTTCTTAATTCCGGCAAATCCAACTATATTGTTATTTACTTTTGCAACTATGTAATATGAATTAGTACATGCAAGTTCTTCTTTTAAAGTATTAAAACTCCAAAACTCATCAAAATTTTCTATTAAAATATCTTTAAGAATGCCTAAATCTTTTTCAGTCATTTGAGAAATTTTAATATTCATTTAACAATCCTTTCTTTCTTCTAAACTTCTTTCTGCTTGTGATTTTTTTAAGTACATAGGAGAAAGGAAAGAATTGTAATTACCATTTACATACTTAGTATAAGCAAATTTAGCAATACTTATACTAGAAGCTAAGTTTTTTTCTCCTTCAAAAAAATTAGTAGAAGTTAGAGAACTTTTTAACTTTTCTTTATAAGCAATAGCTCCATCACCAATAAAAGCAATAGGTTTATTAAAACCTTTTAGTTTATCAATTAACTCATCGATAGGGCAGGTAGAAAGACTTTCAATGTGATTAAAATTTTCATCAAATAATCCGTAATAAACATTTTCATTTTTTGCATCTATTAGAGAGCAAATTATAGGATTATTTTTGTTAGTATACTCATTAACATTTTTAGCGTTTTCTTGGTATAAATTAGTTTCAGAAGTATTATTTAATAAATTAATATCATCTTTTACATTATAAGCTAACCCTTCTAAAGAACTAACACCAACAGTTTTAAAATTATATACATCAGTAAAAGCTTTAGCTGTTGAAATACCAATTCTTACGCCTGTAAAAGAACCCGGACCAATGCAGCAAGCAAGTAGTTCCACATCCTTTAATGATAGATTAGTTTCTCTAAATATTTTATCAATTAATGGCATTAATATTTGTGAATGTGTTTTCTCATCATCACTATGTAATTCTATAATTACATTATTATCTTCCAAAATACAAACCGTACATCTTTTTGAAGATGTGTCTATTCCTAATATTTTCATGAATAATCTCCTTTAATTGTTTTGATTTATATAATTTGGTTATTTAAATTTGGCATGTTAAATAATAAAAAGAGCAATAAAATGTAATAAAAAGATTTGCTAAAAATTTTCAATTATAATTTCTCTAAAATCATTCTCAGAGCTACTCTTCTTAAAAGTAATTTTTGTATAATTTTTTTTCAAAACATCTTCAAGCATTTCACCCCATTCAAAAATGCAAATGCCATTAGAAAGATATTCTTCACCGCCAATAGCATAAAATTCATCTATATCAGCTAATCTATACAAATCAAAATGATAAATATTTACATCTTTTGAATTATATTCATTAACAATGGTAAAAGTAGGGCTGGAAATTTCATTTTCTAAACCAAAATGTCTTAAAACGCCTTGAGTAAACTTGGTTTTGCCAGAGCCAAGCTCACCAGATAATATTATAATATCTCCAATTTTTAAATCTTTAGCAAAATCACTTGCAAAATTAATTGTATCATCTTCACTTTTTGAAATAAATTTATACATAAAACAACTCCTTTTAACTATTGTTATTTTATATTAAACACAGAAATTTGTAAATAAATATAAGCAAAATAATGCAATTTTTGACAATTTGAAAATGAGGGGCAAGTCAAAGTTAAAAAAATGAGAAATGGTAGATAAGTATACTAACTTGCATAAAATTTTCAAAAATAGAAAAAATAAGAAAAGATAGGGGTAAAATATATGCAAGATAAAATAAGAGAGAACATATTAAATGAGTTAAAGAGAAAAAATGAGAAAAGAATAGTTATATGCCAAACAGGCTTTATATCTACTAAATTTTTATTAAATTGCTTAAGTTACAAAATAGAAATTGACACTTTAACCATAAAAGATGAAAAAGAAGGAGTTTATTTAAGTATTAATTTAAATCAAGTATATAAATATGAAATTAAAGATAATAAAATAAAAATATATTTAGACAATGATACAGTGATAATTGTTTAGGAAGATTAAAATAGAAGATATACAAAATTATATCTTCCTTAATGATATGTAATAATATTTAATAAAGTAATAAAACTTTTAAATTTAAAATTTATTTATGCATTCTATCTAGTTGCAATCTATCTTGTTCATCTAAATTGTTTAAACTAAATTCTAACAAAGTAATTATTGTTTTATTAAATTACAAATTTTTAAAATTGGCTAAGTTTTGAACATCGTCTACAATATTTTCATGAAGACGCAATGTTTTACTTACGCCACAATGATCTAATTTTTAACTTGTTCATACATATCTCCTGCAACAATTATATAATTAAAAATAAATATTATATGTTTACAATAGACATGGCACACCTAATATAGAAAATAAAAAAGTAGGAAATACCAAAAATATTTTATCGAAAGGAGGTATTTTCTATGAATAGTATAACACAAGATATGTTGCATAAGTAATAAGCTGTAAAATATTCTTTTAAACATGCAAAAATAAAAGTAGCAATAAAATTTAGGATGCATAGAAAACAATATATAGGTGGTGTAAAAAATATGATGGAACAGTGCAGGCATTAAAGAACAAATTAAGAAAACCGCACTATCATCAAAACCAATACACATAAGAAATAAAATTAATAAAAAATTACAAACATAAAAATAAAGGAACAGGATTAGTAGTGTTGTGGACTAAATTAAGGAATGAAGGATATACAAGAACAATAACAAGTTTATATAGGGTGATGCAAAGAATAGGAATATATAACAAAATTCTAATATAATTAAAATTAAATATGCACTTGAAAATAATTGCAGGAATATGATAGAATAAAAAATATAAAAATAAAAGGAGGCAAAAATATGATGTATAAAACTAAAGAAAAATTATATGTAACTTAAATAAAGTAAAAAGTGCTTTTATCAATAAGTTTAATAATAAACAATAAGTTTAAGTTTCGAAAAAATTTAAATTAAGGAGGAATAAAAAATGAGTAAGAATGAAAAAAGATGGATAATTTTATTAGTAGCAGTAGTAATAATAGCAATCGTATTTTTTGCAGTAATAATAGGAGGAAATAAAGCTAATAAAGAAGAACAAAATACAACAACAAACGAAATAACAAATGAAGAAAAATATACAGAGCAATTAGAAGATGGAACAAAGCTAAATACAAGTGAAGAGTTTAATAATAGTAAGACATATGGAAATTTAGAAATAAGTAATGTGCAATATACATCAAAAAATGGAATGAGTGTGCTATTAGCAGATGTAAAAAATAATGGGACAACAACCCATGAAAATGAAATAGTAAAAATAACAATATTAGGAGATAACGAAGAAGTAATAACAGAAATAAAGCCAGTAATAGGAAAAATAGAACCAGGCCAAACAATAAAGTTAAATGCAAGTATAACAGCAGATGTGGCAAATGCAAGAGACTATAAAATAGAAGCAGCACATTAAAAAAGAGGAACAGAAGGTAAGGAGGGAGAATATGCAGAAGTTAAAAATACAAAATGGAATAACGCTAATAGCATTAGTTGTTACAATTGTTGTTCTTTTAATATTAGCAGGAATAACAATAGGGTTAGTATTTGGGTCAAATGGGATAATAAAAAAAGCACAAGAAGCGAATGAAAATACAAAAATAGCACAGGTAAGAGAACAATTAGAATTAGCAAAAGGACCAGAATATATAGAAGGAAATGGAAAATATGATCCAGATAGCTATTTTCAAAGAATAGAAGATGAAGGAATAATAGAAAATAAAGATAAAGACAAAGAAGAAATAGAAGATGGCAAATACAAAGTAATAACAGTACCGGGGTATATATTTATAATAACATTAATACCAAGTAAAGACAATGTAGAAGACATACAAATAGACTATGTAGGAAAAATAGAAGGACCAAGAATAAGAGAAATAAATATAACTAATAAGACAACAAATAGTATAAGTATAGAAGTAGATACAGTAAATGCGAAAGGAGCAACATATAGGTATTATTATAAAAAAGAAGGAGAAGAAGAGTGGACAAAAGCAGGGGAAGGAAAAGAGAATACTTATACATTTAATGGGTTAGAAGAAAATAAAGTATATAATATAAAAGTAGAAGTAGAAAAAGACGGAAAAGTAACAGAAGAAGAAACAAGCAGCATGACAGGAGAAATGCCAAAAGGAGCAGTACAATTTAGTCCAGTAGAATGGGAAAATGGAAAAGCAAGTACAGTAATAACAACAAGTGAAGAAGGATATACATTACAATACCAAATAGGAGGAATAGCAGAAGAAAGCTGGAAAAACACAACAAGTGGAAGTACAATAGGGGACTTAGAAGATGGAACAACAGTATATGGAAGATTATATGATGGAACAAATGGAAGTAAGACAGCAAATATAGATGTAGAAGATAAAATAAATCCAACAGTAGTAGTAACAGAAGGAACAATAACAACAAAAAGTATAGTAGTAAATGTAGAAGCAGTAGATAATGAAAGTGGAATGAAAGAAACACCAACATACACATATTATATAAAGAAAACAGGAGAAGCAGACAGTGCATATCAAGCAAAAGCAACAGAAATAGAAAGTGCAAGTTATACATTTACAGGATTAGCTCAAAAAACAGCATATGACATAAAAGTAGAAGTAAATGGAGATAAAGCTTCAAATGTAGGAGAGGGAAAACTATTAAATAAAGAGACAGAAGAAATAGGAGGGGCAACAGGAGGATTAATAGAAGGAAATATAATAGCAAGTAGTCCAACATGGAGTAATGGACAAGCAAGTATAACATTAAGTACAAGTACAGGGTTAACAATACAGTGGCAAAAAAATGGTATAGAAGGAAGTTGGACAACAGGAACAAGTGTAACAGGATTAAATCATAATGATACAGTATATGCAAGATTAACAGATGGAGTAAACTACGGAGATTATGCAAGTGTAATAATACAAGATAAAATAGCACCAAATGTACCAACAATAACATTATCAGGAACAGCAGGAAACAATGGATACTATAAATCAAATGTAACAGTAAAAATAACAGCAGGAAGTGATGGGCAAAGTGGAGCAAATAAAGTAAGATATAAGGTGACAGGAGCACAAACAGTATTACAAACAGATACAGCAGCAGGGACAGTAAGTGCAAGTATAACAATAAGTACAAATGGAACAAGTACAATAACGGCGTATACAATAGATAAAGCAGGAAATATATCATCAGAAAAAACACAGGTAGTGTATAAAGATAGCACCGCACCAACAGCAACATTAACAGTAGGAGCAAAAACAGAAAATAGCATAGCAGTAAGTGTAAGTGCAAGTGATGGACAAAGTGGACTAGCAACAAGTGGAACATATAAATATTATATAAATAACGCATTAAAATCAACAAGTACAAGTAACAACTATACATTTACAGGATTAACAGCAGGAACAAGTTATACGTTAAAGGTTATTGTTGCAGATAAAGCAGGAAATACAATAGAAAAGTCAGCGACAGCAAGTACAAATGTGTCTTACCCGTTAGCTTCAAGTATTCTAAAAGAAGGAGACTATGTAATATATCCTGAAGGAAATAAATTTTGTATGGTACTATATGGACATTCAAAAGTAGTAGAAGATGCACCTTTATCTACCTATGGTGTGCAATTAATAACAGTAGGTACAGTAACAGATAATTTTACATTAGGAGGAAATGACTCTTCAACTGCAATAAATTCATACAACAATGCGATAAGTACATTAAATAATGCAGCAAATCAATATAATAATAGCCTATATAGTACAGCTAGATGTGTAGGAAGTGATCCATCTAATCCAAATTCTGAATCAAACTATGGTTCTTATTATGGGCACCTTATGAAAAAAGAAGATTCAAATTATATAACAGATGTAAGACAAATGGAATATTTAGGTATATTAAATATTGGACAAAAATACTGGTTAGCATCACGTTATGTATATTCTAATTCCGGAGACTGTGACTTTGCTTTATATGTTGCAGGATATACAACTAATACTCAAACAAGTAGTTTGTTTTATTATAGAGAAAAATATGGTAGTTCTCAGGCTTATGTAGCTACAAATGCCTTTAGACCTGTATTTACTTTAAACTCTACCGTTAAAGTAACAGGCGGAAATGGTTCAGCTGGTGCCCCATATACATTAGGAATATAAAAATAATTAGTTATATCTTTATTGAATAAGAAGTATAGCTCAATGTCAAAAGCTGGGGCGGAAAACCTTAAAAGTTTTCTACCTCAGCTTTTGGTATAGCGAAAAAACTTGTTTTACAGGAGGTTAAAAGCTTCTAGCTATGGGTGTAAAAATTTCCCCTTTTTGATATAATAAGAGTGGTCGGCCAACCATAAATATAATCGAAAATGGGGAATTTTGTCATGAAAGACTAGTACATATGCTAGTAAGTATATCACCGAATATAGTGTAGCAATTATAATGAGATATTTAAAAGGAAAAGTAGCTTAATGATAAGGACTCGAATATAGAAGTGCCAGTATAAAAGCCTTCATAGCCTAAAAACAAACAACCCGTTTTACGGGTTGTTATGATTATATCTCTCTACCTAAATTTCCATTTGTATAATTCTTTCCTTCTAACTTATTGCCTAGTTTAATAGTATTAATAATCTTATTAATCTCATCAATATTCTCATCTAATATATCAATGCGTAAAGAATTTACATTATAGTCTTTATGTGAGATAGATAGCTTTTTACAATTATAAATTGTAGTTATTGTTTGAATATTATTTGGCATAATTCTAAATTTCATTCCAAGTCTATCTTTTAAATAGTATTTTTTATTTAAAGAGCATTTTGTACCACAGTCTGGGTAGCATTTATTGCTTTTACTTAAATAGCAGTAGTTACAATACATAAGAGGCATATTACCATAAACAATTAGTTCTGTATTTAAACAAGAGGAATTTGCTAAATTTATTAAGTTAGTTTTATCCAATTCTAATGGCATAGTAATAGTACTTAGTCCAAGCTTTTTATAATCTTGTATAGAAAACGAATTAAATACATTTAAACTTTGATTTCCAATTAATTTTATATCTTTAAGCTTATTAGCTTTAATAACATTTGCTATCAGTTTAAATCCTGCAATATTAGATATTACGAAACCTTTTATTTTATAGTCTTTTAAAATATTATCTATTATATTTGTTACAAGATTTTTGTAATTTGTTTTTAATATAACTGGCAAATAAATATATATATTTGTATGCTTTTCAAGCATTTTGATTATATTTGCATAATTCTTATTCATAAAGAAAGATATAGGTATATAAATATTTTCTATGCTATTAAGATCAAGATTAGAGTAGTCGGCGTTTTTATTTATGTCATTAAATAAAATAGATATTTGGACATGGTTATTATCAGAAATTGTTTTACTACTTACTATTTTTACATTGTTATTATTATTTCTATCAGTACTAGCACCATTATTGGCAACACGACTTAACTCATTTTCTATAAGTTCTTTAATCTGCTCATCAGATAGCTTAGACTTTTTTATAAATCTATTTATTATTTTATTTGTTATTTCATCTAAAGCTTTTCTTCTAAGTTCATTTAATGAAGCTATGCTTGGTACATAAAGTCCATCATCAAGTATTACATCAATAGCCGAAAATTCGAATGGTGTATTTTTAGTTTTAGAAAGTTGGCTTGTTATTCTTTCTTCTGTAATAGGGGAGTTTATAGCTTCTACTGGAATTATATCAGATGTAAGTTTAACATCTATATCATTATAAATTGTTGTATCATTACAAGGTGTAGCTTCTTCGGTTTCGTTAGCCTTGGTATTTACTGTAGATATCTCAAGAGATATATTTTCCCCTTTCTTTACAGTTACAACAGCATTAAGTTTAATTTTTTTATTTTCATAGTTTTCATAAGAATACTTAACTGCATTATCAAAAGTTTTACTAGATAATTTATAAACTTTGTCTCCAACAGAAATATTGCCTTTCATTCTTCCAAAAGTAATAGCTTTTCCTTCTGGTGCAGAGACTACGTTTTTGTCTTTTATCATTAACTCCGAAACTTTGTATGTATAATCTTCTTTTTCAACACTTACCGTATCACCAATTGATAGTTTCTCATGTGAATCTAAAGTAATTAGCCCTTTTAATTTATTATAATGACTTATATTTCCTAAGTATAAGCCCATGTTATTTGGCTTCTTAGAGTATATTAATTCTTTATTTTCTTTTTCATTTAGGTGACCTTCTGAAAAACCACCTCTATTAAATACTTGCATAAGCTCTTTTAAATCTTGACCATCTATATTGTATTCTTCATCAAAATAGGCTAGGTCTATATATTTACGATATATTTTTGTAACCGTAGCAACATATTCAGGAGTTTTCATTCGACCTTCTATTTTTAAAGACGTAACACCTGCGTCAATTAATCTAGGAATATAAGATAGACCACATAAATCTTTTGTACTTAATAAGTAGCCTTTATCTATAACTTTATCTCTTTTGTTTGAAAGTTTAGGAATAAGACCTTCTTTAGTTTCAAAATTTTCCGAAACTAATTCATATGGTAGCCTACATGGTCCAGCACATTTGCCTCTATTTGCAGAACGACCTCCAACTAAACTAGAAAATAAACATTGGCCAGAATATGATATACAAAGAGCACCATGTATAAATACTTCTGTTTCTAAATTACAATTTTTACAAATGTATTCTATTTCGTTTATAGCAAGCTCTCTTGCAAGAACCACACGTTTAAAGCCTAGGTCTTGAAGCTCCAGAGCTCCTTCTAAATTATGTACTGACATTTGTGTGCTTGCATGTATAGACATATAAGGAAAATGCTTTATTAAAAACTTAGCTAACCCAAAATCCTGTACAATTATTGAGCTTATGCCGAATTCATAAGCTTTTTTAGCTAAAAAAACGGCATCTTCAAATTCGTTATTCTTTATTAAAATATTTAAAGTTAAATGTGACTTTACATTTCTTAAGTTACAATATTCAATAGCTTCTTTTAATGTATCCATATCAAAATTTTTGGCAGAAGCTCTAGCATTAAACATATTTGCACCAAAGTACACGCTATCTGCGCCATTTTGTACAGCTGCTTTAAGACACTCAAAGTCTCCAACAGGTGCTAGTAATTCAATTTTTCTCATTAAAAATTCAATCCTTATAAAATATTTAGATTTTATTGGTAATCTATAAACCTTCGACAATATTATTGTAACACAAAATATAATTTTTGCATACTAATATTATATAAAGAAAATATGGTCTTTTATTTTCTAAAATTTGAACAATGTGCGATTTTTTTATATATGGATAAAATCATAGAAGATACACTGTTCAAAATAAAAAATGAATAGGAGGTAAGCTTATGCAAGATGAAGTAAGAGATTGCAGTTGTTGCAATAGTTGTAATAGCTGTAACAATGGTGGATTTTTAAATAATTTATTTGGTGGCTGCGGAAATGATAGTACATTATTATTTTTTATAATAGTTTTCTTATTACTATTTACTAACTTTGGATGTGGAAGCGGAAAATAAAAAATATAGAGTGTTTGCCCATGAATACAGTATTTTACTTTTTTAATTCAACAGAGAAGAACTAATTTAAAATAAAATAAAAAGTATTTGCATTTTTCTAACTTATATGATACAATATAATCCGTTGTAAGATATGAGAAACATAAGTAGGAGAGTGTAAATATGGAAATAGTAAGATATATTGTTTTAGGTTTATATGTAATAGTTTGTGTTGCTTTAATTATATTAGCTACAATACAAGCTAAAGACAGTCAAGGTGCTTCAGGAACAATAATGGGATCTAGTACAAACAATTTCTATGAGCAAAACAAAGGTAGAACTAAAGAAGGAAAAATGAAGAGATGGACTATCATTTTAGGTGTTCTATTTGCTGTTTTAGCAATTGTATTAGGAATTTTGTATATGATGTAATTATTAATAAAATATACATTGGAGCGACGGGGTTATCTGTCGCTTTTGTGTTATGTAGTAGGTGTAAGTATGAAGAAAAATAAGAAAATAGTAATAGAAGGAGTACTTAGAAGAAACTCTAAAGGTTTTGGATTTGTAAAAGTAGAAGGCAAAGAAGAAGAGTATCATATCTCAGAAAAAAACATGAAAAATGCTTTGGATGGTGACACAGTACAAATAAAAGTTATAGAAAAGTCTAATAATTCGGATTTACAAGATGAGGCTAAAATTATTAAAATAATAAGTCATAAAAAAGATACTGTTGTTGGGACATACCAAAATAGCAAAAACTTTGGATTTGTAGTGCCAGATGACTCTAGTTTTGGTACAGATATTTTTATATCTAAAAAAAATAAAAATAAGGCTAAAAATAACCAAAAGGTTTTAGTTAAAATAACTAAATATCCGGAAAAAAATAAAAATGCAGAAGGTAAGATAATCGAAGTAATAGGAAATATAGACCAAGCAGGAGTGGACATGCTTTGTCTTGTTAAGGAATATAACTTACCATATGAATTTCCTATACCTGTTTTAGAAGAAGCAAAAGCAATAAAACAAGAAATAGATAAAGAAGATATTAAAAATAGACTAGACTTACGTAAAGAAGAAATGTTTACAATAGATGGAGACGACTCTAAAGATTTAGACGATGCTGTAAGTGTAAAAAAACTTAAAAACGGCAATCATGAGTTGGGTGTGCATATTGCAGACGTTAGCCATTATGTAAAAGATGTGTCTAAATTAGACAAAGAAGCAATTACAAGAGGTACAAGCATATATATGCTAGACAGAGTAATACCAATGCTTCCAAAAGAACTTTCAAATGGAATTTGTAGTTTAAATGCAGGACAAGATAGGTTTGCAATTTCTGCAATAATGGAAATAAACAAAGAAGGAAATGTAGTAAAATCTAAAATTGCAAAATCAGTAATAAATGTAAATGAAAGAATGACATATAATAATGTTAGAATTATATTAGAAAGCCGTAACAAAAAGAAAAAAGATAACGAATTTATAGAAAACACTATTAAAGATATAGAAGGTACAGAAAGAATAGAAACATCTAAAATTTATAATAAAGATGATTTAAAAAATATTAAAAACGAAAATATAGAAATAAAAAAAGCACAACTTCAAAACATAAATGAAAAAGATTTAAAAAAGAAAGAACAGTATGAAAAAGAAGTGTTAAATAAGTATAAGAAATATATTGGTCACTTTAAAAGGATGGAAGACTTAGCAAAAATTTTGAAGGCAAGAAGAGAAAAAAATGGCTACTTGAGTTTAGATATTCCTGAAAGTAAAATAGTATTAAATAAAGATGGAATTGCCATAGACGTAAAAAAATACGAGACATCATTTGCAAATGAAATAATAGAGCAATTTATGCTAACTGCAAATGAAGTTGTTGCAGAAACATTTAGCAGTCTAAAAGCACCATTTGTTTATAGAGTTCATGAAGTACCTGACATGGATAAAGTAAAAGATTTAAATAAATTCTTATTTAATTTAGGATATAAAATAAAAACAAACAAAGATACAGTCGAGCCCATAACATTTGAAGAAGTATTAAAACAAATTAAAGGAAAGCCAGAAGAAAAGGTTGTATCAACGCTTATATTAAGAACACTAAAAGTAGCAAGATATGAGCCAGAAAATAAAGGACACTTTGGAATAGCAAGTAAATGCTATTGTCATTTTACATCTCCAATAAGAAGATATCCAGACTTATTTATTCATAGAGTTATATCAGAATATTTAAAGAATAATGATAACAAAATAGAAATTAAATATAACACTAAAAAAACTAGAGGAACAGTTAATGTGGACGAAAAAAGCAAATTAAAAGATGACGTACAAAAAGATACAGTATTAATTAAAACTAAATTACCAGAGAATCTTTATGAAAAATATGTGGGACAAGCAGAAAAGTATGCAGAGCAATCATCTGAATGTGAAAAAATAGCACAGAAGGTAGAAAGAGACGCAGAAGATATAAAGAAAGCAGAATATATGCAAAATAAAATTGGAGAAGAATACGATGGTATAATCTCAAGTATTACATCATTTGGTGTATTTGTAGAACTTGAAAATACAGTAGAAGGACTTATAAGATTCGAAAACTTAGGCAATGAATATTTCATATATGACGAAGATAATAAAACGTTAACTGGCGAAAAAACAAAGAAAATGTATCATATAGGAGATAAAATAAAAATACGAGTAATATCAGCCGACAAACAAACCAGAAGGATAGATTTCGAGAATTTGGAAATTGGGGACAGGTCATAAAATTAAATGAAATATTTTATTAAAAAATTTATTTAAAATATTCTATATATTAAAAATAAAAAAGAGATACAATAACAAAAAAACAAAGGAGATAAAAACAATGGATGGAAAATATACATTTGATGAGTTCTGTGACAATTTAGATAATGGTTATCAAATTTATTATACTTATGTAAGAAACAGATATTTATTATATAAAACTGCCGAAAATTGTTATACACAAAAACTTCTTACAGAACATGAAAAAAATCCTCAACCAAGACATAGTATGCTTACATTTAAGCGTGTAAAAGAGATGTTTCCTCACATGGAGGAAATTGAGTATAAAACAGGAATTTAGTATAAATTTATTATATTTAATTTATTTGAATTTGCATTGTAAATTTTATTAGAATGTTTTAAAATTTGTATGGCTTTAATTTTTATTGAAATATAAAAAAATAGACAAATATTTAATCTAACAAATAGATTAGTGAAAAACAGATGAACTCAAAAATCACAAAAAATTTACAAATAAACTATACAAAAAAATCGAAATATGATATATAATAAAAATGTATATTATATTTTGATTTTTTTATTTTTAAAATATATATAATATAAAAACAAAGGAGGATTTTATTATGTTAAAAGCAAATGTAGGTTGGAGTACAGAAGCAGACAATTATAAGGCAGGAAAGGATGCAGCAGCAAAAGCTGTAGTAGATTTGGTGGAGACAAAGGTAGCGCTTTTATATACCTCATCTGATAATGATGTAGATAAGGTATTAGAAGGCGCTATTTCTGAGTTTGGAACAGCACCAATAATTGGTTGCACATCAAGTGGGGGAATTATAGTACCAGATGGGTATATTTCTTCAGAAAATGGTTTTGTAGGAACTTTGGCAATAGGAGATCCAGACACAACAGTAGGAGTTGCAGGCTCTAAAAAAGTAAAATCTGCAAGAGAAACAGGTAAAAAAGTAGCTATAGAAGCTATGAAAAAGGCGGGAAAAACTTGCCCACCAGCATATTTTTACATGGTAGCAAATCCAGCTGAGGAAGAAGATTGCTTAAAAGGAATAGAAGATGTTATAGGAAGAGTTCCTTTCTTTGGTGGCAGTGCAGCAGACAACACAGTCTCAGGAGACTGGAAAATCTTTACTAATGAAGGAGTGTTTAGTGAAGGTGTAGCAGTAGCATTCTTCTACACAGATAAACCAATGGCAAATGTATATACAGGTGCTTATCACGAAACAACAAAATCAGGAATTATTACAAAATTAGATGGAAAAAGAGTATTACAAGAAATTGATGGCGAGCCAGCACTAAAAAAATATGCTAAGTGGACAGGAAAAGATGTAAAGAAATTAATGGGCGGAAATTTACTTGCAGAATCTATTTTAGCACCACTTGGAGTTAAAGATAGATTAGGAGATTTAATTGCAATTCGTCATCCTATGGGTGGAAACAAAGACTATTCTATAAACGTTGGAAACCATTTGTCTGTTAATACAGCAGTTGTACAAATGGAAGCTACAGTAGATGAACTAATAGAATCTACAGGAAAAGCAGTAAAAGAAATAAATAAAGGACTTGGAGGAGAAGTTGGAGCTTACATTTTAGTACACTGTGGAGGAAGAAAATTAGGAATAGGTGACAGAATAGATGAAGTTGCAAAACTAATAAAGAAAGAAGCAAAAGGAGTTCCATTTATTACTATATTTACATTTGGAGAATATGGTTCAGTAGATCATGGAGCAAATACTTGTGGAGGATTAATGTTATCATTCACAGGAATAGGAAAATGAAGAGCCGAGTCTGATACTGGCTTTCTAAATTTAAACAAAAGTCTGGCATCAGACTTGACAGAAATGTCCAGCGAAAATAAAAATTTAAAAGGAGGTACCGGAATGAAAAATTTAATCGGTTATGAATGGAAAGAAGCTTCAAATGGAGCTAAAATAGAAGTTGTAAATCCAGCTACAAGCGAACTTATAGATACAGTACCTAATGTAACTTTGGAAGATGTAGACGAGGCTGTTAATGTTGCAAAAATCGAGCAAAAGAAATGGGCTCAAAGACCAATACATGAAAGAGCTAGCATTTTATATAAATTTTCTAGTTTAGTTGAAGAAAATGAAGAAAGACTAGCTAAACTATTATCACAAGAAACAGGAAAGCCTATAAAAGAGGCACATAATGAACTTGCTAATGTAAAAATAGCAATATATGCATTTGCAGAAAGAGCAAAACATTTATATGATGAAAGCATACCAGCAGGAACAGAGGCAGGACAAGAGAAAACAATGCAAATTACACAAAGAGAGCCTTTGGGTGTAATTGCAGCAATAATACCATTTAATTTCCCTAGTGACTTATTCTGCCAGAAAGTTCCACCAGCATTATTAATGGGAAATAGTATAATTATAAAACCTTCAAATTATAACCCATTAACATTAATTGAATATGTAAAATTAATGATAGAAGCTGGAGTACCAGCAGGATGTATACAAGTACTAACAGGAGACGGACCTATTGTAGGGCAAGCTCTAGCAGGACATCCTGGAGTAAGTTTAGTATCTTTAACAGGCGGAACAGCAGCAGGAATTCAAACAATGGGTACAGCATCTAAAAACTTAACACATGTTACATTAGAATTAGGTGGAAATGATGCATTTATATTCCTAGAAGATGGAGATATGGACTTGGCAGTAAAAGAAACAATTTGGGGCAGACTATATAATGGAGGACAAGTTTGCTGTGCAAGTAAGAGATTTATAATTCACAATTCTAGAAAAGCAGAATTTATAGAAAGAATGAAAGAAGTTATAAGTAACTTAAAAGTAGGAGATCCTTCATCTATGGAAACAGATATGGGACCTATGATTAATATAAATGCTGCAAAAAGAATAGAAGAGCAAGTAAACAAAACAATTGCCGAAGGTGCTACATTAGTATGTGGAGGCAAAAGAGAAGATGCTTATTACACACCAACTATACTAGATAATGTAACTAAGGACATGGAGATTGCAAAAGACATGGAAGTATTTGGACCAGTTATTCCTGTAATTGGATTTGATACAGAAGAAGAGGCTTTAGAAATTGCAAATCAATCTTCATATGGATTATGCGGATGCGTATTCTCTAAAGACTTCGGAAGAGCATTAAGACTAGCTAACAAATTAGAATGTGGAGGAGCAATAGTAAATGGAGCAAGCTTCTATCGTTCATTTGAAATGCCATTTGGAGGATGGAAACACAGCGGTATAGGAAATGAGGGCGTTCTATCTACATTACAAGAAATGTCTAGAACAAAGACAATTATTTTAAAAAATATTTTGTAAATTATAATAGATAAAAATTATATAGCAATAACATATATTTTTCTTGTTCGTCCCAACTGCACAATAAGCTGTAATAAACTTTTCGCAAGATTGCTTAAGTTTATAACAGCTTATAGTTTGCCGGTCCCCACACAAGCTCACTGCGAAAAATATATGTTATTGCATGATAAATTTAATATCAGAAATTTAATAAAATTAGGAGGAAAATTACAATGGACATTACAAAATTTGTTTTAAATGAGACATCATATTTTGGAGAGGGGGCAAGAAGCGTTCTTCCAGAAGAGATTAAGAAAAGAGGATTTAAAAAAGTTTTAGTTGTTACAGATAAATCTTTATATGAGGTTGGAGTTTCTAAAAAAGTAACAGATTTACTTGATGAAAACAATATTGAATATGGAGTATTTCACGAGGTGCTTCCAAATCCACCGATAGATAATGTAAATAAAGGTATTGCTATGTGCAAAGAGATTGGTGCAGATTTAATTGTAGCAGTAGGAGGAGGTTCAAGCATAGATACAGCAAAGGGAATTTCTATTGTTATGACTAACCCAGATAGAGCAGATATAGTTTCACTAAATGGAGCATCTAATACAAAAAATAGAGGACTTCCAATTATAGCACTTCCAACAACTGCAGGAACAGCAGCAGAAGTTACAATAAATTATGTTATAACAGACCCAGAAAGAGAAATAAAAATGGTTTGTGTTGACGAGCATGATATTCCAATAGTTGCAATTGTTGATACAGAATTAATGGCATCTATGCCAAAGTCAATAGCTGCATCAACAGGAATGGATGCCTTAACACATGCTATAGAAGGATATATAACAAAAAGTAGAAACACTATGTCACAAATGTTTTCTATGAAGGCAATTCAATTAATTTATCATAATTTAGAAAAAGCTGTTAACGAAAAAGACCAAGAAGCAATAAATCAAGTAGGATTAGGACAATACATTGCAGGAATGGGATTCTCTAATGTAGGCTTGGGAATAGTACATTCTATGGCACATCAATTAGGTGCTGTTTATGACACACCACATGGACTAGCTAATGCAATTCTTCTTCCAACAGTTATGAAATTTAATGGAGAGGTAAGTTATGAAGAATTTAGACAAATTCTAATTGAAGGCTTTGATGTAAATGCAAAAGATTTTACAAAGGAAGAGGTAATAAAAACTTTATGCGAGAAAATAAAAGATTTATCAGAAAAAGTTGGAATTACTCAAACAGTAAAAGATACAGGAGCAAAAGAGGAAGATTTCCCAATGCTTGCAGATAAGGCAATGGAAGATCCATGCAAACCAGGAAATCCAAGAGAAGTGACAAAAGAAGACTTTATTAATTTATATAGAGAAGCTTATTAAGAAGAAAAACCCCAGACCAAAGTCTGGGGTTTTTATCATAAGCTCATTGAGTTTATGATTTAGAGAGCGGGAAAAGAGTCGTATTCGACGTTATTCCCGAAAATCTGAGAGAGCTTTCGCTCAATCGTCTTGGTGCGATCGTGGGTTTCACCGATGAAGGAGACGGAAGTGACTCCTTTGCAGGAAGTGAGCATCAACTCGTGCAAACGGATTCCTCCAACAGCCTTGTCCTCCACGGACTCGATGGCCGTGCGATAGGGATGGTCTGCGGGCAGACTCCGATGCTCGTTCCACGCATGGTAATAGACCTCGGTGGAAGCCTTGTCGTTGATATCGAACTCAGCAGGAAGCGTAATGATTACCTTCCTCCGATTACCGTACTCGCCCGTGGGACGAATCTTAATGGTAATGGTTGCTGTGCGGACATCGTTGTTGGTCGTATACATAACGACACCTCTCTCTATATATATTTGCTGCACCATATTGGTACAACTAAATATATTATATCACTTTATTATATATTTAGCAATGCTAATTATCGCTTTTTAGTTATAACTGATATTATATCTTACAATAGATGTTAGTTTTACAATTCTCCTAACTGATATTATTTATAAATTCTAAACTACATTTTTTAAAATTTAAAAAAATTGGTTTTGATTTTTTAGCCTTAAATCTTTATTTTTCTGGTTGTACATTTACAGTTTGCTCATGAGTATATATAACCATTCCAGGTTTTGCTTTATTAGGTTTTTTTACATATTTAACATAAGTGTAGTCAACAGGTACGTTTGAAGAAAATTTGGCTTTACTATATTTAGCTGCGATAGAAGCAACTTTGTTAATTACTTCTTGTGGAGGTTGTTTATCTTGAATTCTTAGTATTACATGGCTTCCATGGATGTCTTTGGTATGGAACCACAAATCATTATCACTTGCAAATTTTAATGTTAAATAATCATTTTGAACATTATTTTTTCCAACAAAGACGTCAAAATCATCAATTTTAAAACGTATAAATTGTTCTTTGTCAAATTTATATATTCTATTATTAGGTTTTTTCTTTTTAACATTTACTTTATTTTGTTTTTTATTACTTATGTCTTTAATTAAAACATTATTAGTTATTTCATCATAAATTTCTGTTACTTCTTCTATAGTATTAGAAGCTTCTAACTCGTAAACTATACTTTCTAAATATGAAAGTTGCTCTTGTATTTCATTTTCTTGCTCTTTTACAAAAGATAGAGCATTTTTTAATTTATTATATTTTTTAAAATACTTTTGTGCATTATTATAAGGTGTTAAGCTTTTATCTAGTGGAATTGTAATGTCTTCGCCAGTATAGTAATTATTTAAAGTAATATTTTCTAAGTGTGAATTGTCAAGTTTATACATATTATTTACTATTAATTCTCCATAAAGCTTATAAGTATCCATATTATTACACTCAGCCAGTTTTTTATTAACATTAGTCAGTTTATTATTAAGCTTTTTTACTTTATTTAAAATTAATTTTAATAAACTGTTTCTATATAAAATAAAGTTTTGACTTTCTTCCTTTGTTTCATAGAAATTATCAATAAAGTCATTTATTTGAGTAAAATTATCTTTATTGTTAGATAGTTTTACTGTATAGTTTTGTTCAAAATTAACACAAATTAACTTATCCGCATTTGAATACAAATTATAAAGACAATTATAAACATCCTTAATAGAGTACGTAATATTCAAATCTTTTATTATACTTTTTACTAATACTTTACTAACTCCGACCATTTCACTTGAAAAAATATCTATTAAATTAGATTTTGCATCAAGGCTGTCAGCATTACTAATAATGTTGAAAAACTCTTTATAATTAGAAGTTTTAGTTAAATCATATTTATTAGATTGTATTTCTTCATATTTATACCCAGGTAATATATTTCGCTTAGAATCCTCAGTTTCTCTAAAGTGCTTCAAAGAATTGATAATAATATTATTTGAATTAATTAAAATAACATTACTATATTTGCCCATTAGTTCTACAACAAGAGTATATTTTTGTAAATTCTTTTCTTCATCTATAGAATCAAAATCTATAAAAACTGTTCTTTCAAGTCCATTAGTATAAATATTTCTTAACCTAGAACTTGTAAGATATTTTCTTAGAACCATACAGAAATTTGGTGCAGTAAAAGGGTTGCCTTTTACAGAATTTGTTAAATGTATTCTGTAGTTATCAGAAGATGTAACAACTCTTAGATTACTTTTACCAGTTGTTCCATACAGTTTTATTAATACCTCATCTTGATTAGGCTGATATATTTTTTCTACTCTACTGTTTAAAATATTTTTATTTAATTCACTTATAATTCCTTTTATCATTAAACCATCAAAAGCCATAACTAATCCTTCCTTTAACAATAAATTTATACCACAAATTGGCAAAAATATCAATTATGATAATTCATATTTAAGTTAATTTTAATTTTGCTGTATAAACATATAAAAATGTAAGTAAAATATATAGTAATATAGCTAAAAATTGGGACTTTTCTCTTGACATTAATTAAAATAATGTTCTATAATGAAATAGTAAAACTTCAGGAGGTAGCAGTATTATATGGACAAAACAAAGATGTTTTATTCATCAGACATAGATTATAGTAAAAAGACAGATGAAGAGCTAGTGAAAATAATTAAATCTGGGGATAAGTTGGCTGCAAATTATCTTATAGACAGATATAGAAATCTTGTTAATATTAAGGTAAGCAAATACTATATTGCAGGAGCAGAAAAGGACGATATTGTCCAAGAAGGATTAATAGGCTTATTTAAAGCTATTAAATGCTATAGTCCAGAACAGAATAATAGCTTTAAGTCTTTTGCTAATTTATGTATAGATAGGCAACTAATAACAGCAATTAAAACTTCAAATAGACAAAAACATATGCCTCTTAACTCATATTTATCATTAAATATGAATGCATATGATACAGACGATGAAGATAATGACACAACTGTTATGGAAATTTTTAATAATGATACTATAGAAGATCCTCTTGATACATTAACAAAAAAAGAATATTATAAAAGCGTAGAACTTGCTATAGACAAGTCTTTAAGCAAATTTGAAAAAAAGGTTCTAAATAGATATGTTCAAGGAGAAAGCTATGTACAAATAGCTGAAAAATTAGATGCACCAGTTAAGTCTGTAGATAATGCTATTCAAAGAATAAGAAAAAAAGCAATAAAAGATTTAACACAGAAGGAAGAGTAAAAAATAGTAAATCAAGAAATTGTAATACTATATATAATAAAAAAATAATAGAAATAAAATGTATAATTAAATATTAATTATGGAGATAACTAAAAAATATCTCCATATTAAATTATATGCTTCTATAGCTCAGTAGGTAGAGCACAGCCATGGTAAGGCTGGGGTCGCCAGTTCGATTCTGGCTGGAAGCTCCAAATTGTTACAAAAAAGAGAAATAATTAACGTAGTTTATTAACGAAAAGAGGTATTAATTATGAAAATGGGGATAGTAGGCCTTCCAAACGTAGGAAAAAGCACATTATTTAATGCAATAACAAAAGCTGGAGCAGAATGTGCAAATTATCCATTTTGTACTATAGAGCCTAATGTGGGGGTAGTGCCTGTACCAGATGAGAGGCTAGACAAACTAGCAGAAATGTATAATCCACAAAAAGTAACACATGCTGTTATAGAATTTGTTGATATAGCAGGTTTGGTTAAAGGAGCTAGTAAAGGAGAAGGACTAGGAAATAAATTTTTATCTCATATTAGAGAAGTAGATAGCATAGTAGAAGTTGTAAGGTGTTTTGAGGACAGCAATGTAATACATGTAGATGGAAGCATAGATCCAATTAGAGATATAGACACAATTAATTTAGAATTAATATTGGCAGATTTAGAAACAGTTAATAAAAGAATAGATAATGTAAAGAAAAAAATAAAAGCAGATAAAAAATATCAAGAAGAGTTAGATGTTTTTGAAAAGGTAAAAGAAACTTTAGAAAATGGTAAATCTGCTAGGACTTTAGAGTTAAACGACGAAGAAAAAGAAATAATAAAGGATGCATTTTTATTAACAATAAAACCAATACTTTACATAGCAAATGTATCAGAAGAGCAACTTTCAAATATAGAAAATGACAAGTATGTAAAACAAGTTGTAGATTATGCAAAAAATGAAAATGCAGAAGTAGTACCACTATGTGTTAAAATAGAAGAAGAACTTTCGAGTTTAGATGAAAATGATGAAAAAGAAATGTTAGAAGCCTTAGGGTTAGAAGAGTCAGGGCTAAATAAAGTTATAAAGAAAAGTTATGACTTATTAGGCTTAATGTCTTTTCTTACAGCAGGAGAACCAGAAGTTAGAGCTTGGACAATAAAAAAAGGAACAAAAGCTCCACAGGCTGCTGGAAAAATACATTCAGACATAGAAAGAGGATTTATAAAAGCTGAGGTAGTTTCATATAAGGACTTAATGGAATGTGGTTCAATGAATACTGCAAAAGAAAAAGGTTTAGTCAGAATGGAAGGAAAAGACTATATAATGCAAGATGGAGACATTGTTTTATTTAGATTTAATGTTTAATAAAAATTGAATATTTCTAGGTAAGATTAAAATAATTAAAATATTATGAAGTTAAACAAATTAACATAAAACATAAAAATATGATAAAATAAATCTATAAATTTTGCAAAAAAAATTAAAAATTGACAAAAAATACTTGACTATATAAATATTTAATTATACAATATTAAGAGTGAAGAGATTATTTTCTTGTAATTGTGCATAAATTTAAGAAAATAATTAATAATATAGGTAAAGAGATATCGAAAGAAAAAAGGAGAAGGTAAATTATGAAGAAAATGAAAAAAGTTATGTTAGTTATATTAATTGCAGTACTTACATTGTTAGTTTTACAAAGTATAGTTAGTGCTACAGACACACCATTAAATATTACAAGTGCACTTAATAATACAACTGGAAATAATAACACAAGTGGAACGACAGAACTTCCAATATTAACTTCAAATAATCAACAAAGTACAAATGGTACAAACTCTACTAATAATACTACAAACAACACAAGTACAAATAATGTTATAAATAATACTGAGAAACTTCCACAAACAGGACTAACAGAAGATATTACAATAATGTTCTTTATAGTTTTATGTGTGGCTTCAGCAGTATTTGCATATGTAAAAATCAGAAGATATAATGATAGATAATTAAAATTATAGATATATAAATTTAAAAGTATAAGTGTAAACTAAGAAACAATAAAAATAGTAATATAAATAATGGTAAAATTAAAATGTAGAAATATTCGAAGAATTATGTTAAAAATTTAAGCATAATTCTTCTTTTTTTAAATAATTTGTCCAACAACAATTAATCGCTTGCCATTTACATTATTACAAGTTAAAAGAGTAATTACTGTATTTCCATCAGTATTTTGGCTTAAACAAGATAAATCGGTTGGTTCGACTTCGTATTTTTTATAAATTTTATATTCATTCATATTTCCTTTTAAATCATAAATTTTTACTATATCATTTATATTAATTTCATTTAACCTACTAAAAAGCTTGTAATCTACCAAGTTATGACCAGCAATACATAAATTGCCTTTTTCATTTGGCATAGGTCCCGCACATCTACAAAGCGAAACTTTTAAAAGTTCTCTGGAAGTTTTAGATAAAATAGGATAATTTACATTTATTTTATCTATTTGAAGTATTCCAATAACGAAAGGATCTTCTTGTACAACATTGTTGATGTTTTCGCTAATATCTGAATCTAATTTTGAATCTGATGTAGTATAATTTTCACTGTTTGAATATAATTTTGTAATGCTAATAGAGTTTAATAATGCTTTTGATACATTTTCTTTTTGTTCATATGAATATACGTTACTAATTAATAAAGAAAGAGCTATAATAAAAATAATAATAGAAATAAAAAATTGAAGTTTGTATTGTTTTATTTTTCTATTATTTAGTAATGGGCTTTTTGCAGGAGTATTTTCAAGTTGAGAAACTTGTATAATATTATTAGTTTCATTACGTGTATCGGCATTATTATTTTGATTTTTAGATTTATTTAAAATACTTTTTATATTTCTTTTTTTATTATTAAAATCATTTAATATTTGATTCATAATATAATCCTTTCTAATTTTTTATATTTATATTATTTGCAATAATGAAAAAAATATTAAAAGTAAAGTTTATGTTCATAATTTTCATTAAAAAACATAATTAAAAATAGCTAAATACTTATAAAATTTATATATTATTTAAATTATTTGAAAATTTTTAATAAATTTTATAAAAAAAATTCAAATTCTTAAAAATGTATGATAAAATAAGAAAGAAAATTTGAATTAAGGAGAGTGTTTAATTTGGCAAATTTAAAATACAAAAGAGTATTGCTAAAATTAAGTGGAGAAGCTTTAGCAGGAGAAGCAAAAACAGGACTTGATATTAATGTACTAGATAACCTTTGCAATCAAATAAAAGAATTGGTAAAATTAGGTGTACAAGTAGGAATAGTTGTTGGAGGAGGAAACTTCTGGAGAGGCAAATATGGAAGTAAAATGGAAAGAACAACTTCTGACTATATGGGAATGCTTGCAACTGCAATGAATGGACTAGCACTTCAAGATACATTAGAATCAAAGGGAATTTATACAAGACTTCAGACAGCTATAGAAATGAGAGAAATTGCAGAACCATATATAAAAAGAAAAGCATTAAAACATTTAGAAAAAGGAAGAGTCGTTATATTTGGTTGTGGAACAGGAAATCCATATTTTACTACAGACACTGCAGCAGCACTTAGAGCAGCAGAAATAGATGCAGATGTTATATTAGTTGGAAAAACAGCAGATGCAGTATATTCTGATGACCCAAAAACAAATCCAGATGCAATTAAATATGATGAAATTACATATATGGATATTTTAAATAAAGACTTAAAAGTAATGGACTCAACAGCGACATCATTATGTAAAGATAACAGCATACCACTAGTAGTATTTGCCATAGCTGAACCAGAAAATATAATAAAAGTCGTAAAAGGAGAAACAATTGGTACAATAATAAGATAGGGTATATAATATATGAAAAATTATTATATGTTTGTCTCATTAAATAATTAAATCAAGTGAAAAGATTAAATAAATAATGTTAAGAAATTAGTAAATATTTAGGAGGATTTTATGGATATTAAAGTTTATGAAGAAAAAATGGAGAAAACAATAAGCGTTTTTAAGGAAAATCTAGCAGAAATAAGAGCAGGAAGAGCAAATCCTGCAATATTAAACAAAATAATGGTAGATTATTATGGAGTTCCAACTCCAATAAACCAAGTAGCTGGTATATCTGTGCCAGAAGCAAGATTAATAGTAATACAACCATGGGATTTAAACTTATTAAAAGAAATAGAAAAAGAAATTTTAAAAGCAGACATAGGAATTAATCCTAATAACGATGGAAAAGTAATAAGACTAGCTTTCCCTGAATTAAATGAAGAGAGAAGAAAAGAAATAGTAAAAGATATAAGAAAAATGGCAGAGGAAGCAAAAGTAGCTATAAGATCAATAAGAAGAGATGCAATAGATGATGCAAGAGAAGAAGAGAAAAATTCTGTTATTACAGAAGATGAGCTAAAACTAGCAGAAAACAATATACAAAAATTAACTGACAATAAAGTTAACGAAATAGACCAAATATTAGAAGGAAAAGAAAAAGAAGTAATGTCAATATAGCTATTAAGTATTTTTAATTGTGTAAAGATTAATAAAACTAAAAAATAGATAATAAAAGATAATGAAAGAGGAAGTTAAGCATGGAATTTAATAAAGAAAATTTGCCTGTACATATAGCAATAATAATGGATGGAAATAGGAGATGGGCAAAAGAAAAAGGTCTAGAGACAAAATTAGGTCATAAAGAAGGGGCAGAAAATTTAAAGAGAATTGCAAAATATGCAAACGAAATAGGAATAAAATATTTAACAGTTTATGCATTTTCTACAGAAAACTGGAAAAGAACAAAAGAAGAAGTTGGGGCTCTAATGTTTTTGCTAAATTGGTATCTAGATGACTTATTAAATAGTTCGGACTTAGACAATGTAAAAATAAATGTTTTAGGAGATATTACCAAATTAGATGCAGGAACGCAAAAACTAATCTTAAAATTAGAAAATAAAACTAAAGACTATACTGGCTTACAACTTAATGTTGCATTTAATTATGGTGGAAGAGACGAAATAACTAGAGCTGTTAAAAAGATAGCAAGTGCAGTTAAAAATAACGAAATATCTATAGACGATATAGATGAAGATTTAATTTCAAATAGTATATATACAGCAGGAATGCCTGACCCAGACTTATTAATAAGACCAGGTGGAGAAAAGAGAATAAGCAATTTTTTACCTTGGCAACTTTCATATACAGAGTTTATTTTCACAGACAAATATTGGCCAGACTTTAATAAAAATGACCTAGATGAAGCAATAGTAGAATATGAAAGAAGAAATAGAAAGTTTGGAGCAAAATAATATAATTAATTACTTTATAAAATTTAAAATATATGATATATTTACTAAACTAAATTATAAAAATTAGTAACCGAGAAAAATATTTAAGAAACAAAAAGTGAAAGGAATTTTTAGAACTATGGAAACAGCAAAGAAAAAAATTAATGTAACAAGAATTGTATCTGGACTAATATTATTTCCTTTAGTCGCAGTAGTTCTTATATGGGGAAATAAATATTTAGTAGACGTATTAATTAGCTTAATAGCAATATTAAGCTTACATGAATTCTATAATGCTTTTAAGGGAAAAGCCAATCCAGTAGAAATTATAGGATATATAGCAGCTGTATCCATAGCTTTTATACATGTAATTCCAGTAAGCTGGATGCTTAAAATAATAGGAGCTGTGCTTGCAGTTTCAATATTAGCTTTATTTTTAACTGTAATAATGAGTAATTTAAAAAGAAACATAGTAGATATATCAATTACTTTTTTTGGAATATGTTATATAGTAATCTTTTTAATGTTTATTTCAATAATAAGAGAAAATTTGCCAAATGGTAGAATTATACTTTGGTTTGTACTTCTTGCAGGTTGGGGTACTGACGTATTTGCTTATTTTGTAGGTAAGTATTTTGGAACTCATAAATTCTCAGAAATTAGTCCAAATAAAACAATAGAAGGTTGTGTAGGAGGTACAGTAGGAGCTACCATTTTAATAGTTGGCTATGCAGCAATTTGTAACAATGTATTTGGAATGAATATAAATTATTTATTAATAGCAGGTATTGGAATATTATTAAGTATTGTTGGGCAAGTAGGAGATTTAGCTGCATCAAGCATAAAAAGATATGTAGGAATTAAAGATTTTAGCCATCTAATTCCAGGGCATGGAGGCATGTTAGATAGAATAGATAGTTTAATATTTATAGCACCTTTTGCATATATATTATTGCATTTAATATATATAATTTAGAAATAATAAAAGTTTTAAATTATTAAAAAGTTATAGCTACTAGTAAATTACTTATATATTAACAAATTAAACTTATAATTTTAATTGTCAGATTTAACTTCTATATTGCAACTATCTTAAAATATCATACTTATTTGTAATTTAGACATATTCATAGTTTTAAGATATAGAAAAATATAACAGAATATATAAATTTGAGTTTAGGAGGCTGTTTTGGTAGAGGCTTTACTTACGATATTAAAAATAGTTTTTATATTAGGTTTTCTTATTTTCATTCATGAAGGTGGTCATTTTATTGTAGCAAAATTGTGTAAAATAAAGGTAAACGAATTTGCTATAGGATTTGGACCAGTTATTTTGAAAAAGCAAGGTAAGGAAACTCTTTTTCAGTTGCGTTTAATTCCATTAGGTGGATTTTGCAACATGGAAGGAGAAGAAGAACGTTCGGAAAATGAGGGCTCTTTTAGTAAAGCAAGTATTCCAAAAAGAATAGCTGTAGTTGCTGCAGGTGGATTAGTAAATATTATATTTGCCTTAATTGTGTACTTCATATTAATGTCATGTGTGGGTAATAATGTATCTAATGTAATAGACACTGTAATGCCAAATTATAGTGCACAAATAGCAGGATTACAAGAAAATGATAAAATTATAGAAATAAATGGTAAAAAAATAAAAAATAAGGCTGATTTAGATGAAGCATTAGAAAAATCTAATGGAAATGAATTAAGCATTTTAATAGAACGAAATGGAGAAGAGCAAGAACTAAAATTTAAGCCAACAGAAGAAAAATATAACTATACAGGAATTGCTGTAAACACTGCCAGTGATGAATTAACTAAAATTGCAGCATTATATCCAGACAGTCCTGGGGCAAATCAAGGACTAGAAGTAAATGATGTAATAATTGCTGTTAATGGTAATTCAGTTGATAATGATGCACAAAAATTAGTTGATTATATTAATGAGAGTATAGGCGAAGAGATAAAATTTACTGTTGAAAGAAATGGAGAAAGTACAGATATTACAATAACTCCAGAGGTTATGTCTAATTATTTACTAGGTGTAAATTTAAAAATGGCAGAAAATAATTTTGCAAATAACATCTATTATGCCTTTTGGGATACAGGAGAGTTTGCATTTTCTATAGTTGACAATTTAAGATTGCTATTTTCAGGAGGAGTTTCGGTAGATCAACTAATGGGACCTGTTGGAATATCTGGTGTAGTTGCTCAAACTAATGGGTTTGCAGATTTTGTGTATATTTTAGCTTTAATATCAATTTCATTAGGATTTACTAACTTATTACCTTTTCCTCCTTTAGATGGTGGAAAAATTGTAATATTATTAATAGAGGCTATTAGGAGAAAACCACTTCAAGAAAAAACAGAAATAAATATACAATTAGTTGGTTTTATGCTTTTAATGGCACTAATGATTTATGTAACATATAATGATATTTTACGAATTTTTTAACATAAATAAGGATGAAACTTAATAAGTTATGGTTTATTGATTATGTTTTATAGCTTATAATTTATAGCTTATAGTTTATGGTTTATTAATGTTATATTGTGATTTTAAATAGATTTTACTTTTAATTTTGAAAGGAAATGAGAAAAACACATGGAACAAGAAAACGTAATGGTAAAAGAACAAGTAAGAAAAAAAGTAGTAGAAGATAAAAAGAAAGTAAGAGATGTTTTTAAGGACTTTACTACAGACAGTTTTGAACTATACAATTCTTTAATTACATCCATAAATATATTTAAAAAAAGCGGAAGATTAGAAACCACTTTAGAAGCTGAAAATCAAATAAAAATAAAAGATTTAGAAAAATTTGAGATATATTTGGAAAATAGATTTCAACTTAAAAGCGTTTTAATAAAATTAAAATATGCACAAAAATTTGAATTTAATTTAGTAAATGAATGGGAAGATATAATTTCTTATATTTCTAGAAAACATCCTCTCACTAAAGCTTTGCTAAGAGGGAGTATTATTGAAGTAGAAAACAATATTATAAATGTTAATTTAGGGTTTAAAGGTAAAGCTTTATTAGAAGGAAAAAACTTTAATTTAGTACTTTCTGAAATAATTAAAAATTTGTATGGAGAAAATTATAAAGTTGAATTTAAAGAAAATATTTCTGAAGAAAAATTAAAAGAATATCAAGCACACTTAGAAAGTTTGGAAGAGCAAGTTGTTAATCAAGCAAAAGCTGAAATGGCAGAAGCTGTAGAACATAAAAAAGAAGCAAAAGAGAAAAAGTCAAATGGAGAAAAAAGCGAAAATAGTGGTAATGCTACAAATGGAGAGCCACAATCAACTGAAGCAAGTGAAGGAAAAACAGCAGAAGAGGAAGATACAACAAACCCTGTAATATATGGTAGAGTTGGAAAAATGAGTGATCCTCTTGTTAAAGTAGCAGATTTAACTATAGATAGCGGAAAAGTAATGCTAGATGGAGAAATTTTAGCAACAGAGACGAGAGAACTAAAATCTGGTAAAATTTTAGCGATGTTTAACTTATTTGACGGAAGTAGCACAATAACATGTAAGGTATTTTTAGAAGCTGAAAAATCGAAGGCAATATTAAAAAGAATGTCAAGTGTAAAAGGTGTTAAAGTAATAGGTACCGCTCAATTCGATCCGTTTGCAAAAGAACTTGGAGTTATTGCTAATGCTATTGTAGAAAGCAATGGAATAAAAAAAGTAGTAAGACAAGATAATGCTCCTGTAAAAAGAGTAGAATTACATATGCATACTCAAATGAGTCAAATGGATGCCATGACATCTGCAGAAGATTTATTAAAAAGAGCTGTAAAATGGGGAATGAAGTCAATTGCTATTACAGACCATGGAGTAGTACAAGCTTTTCCAGAAGCCCATAAGTATTTAGAAAAGGCTCATCCAGATTTAAAAGTAATATATGGTGTAGAAGCATATTTAGCACCAGATACAGTATCTTGTATATCTTTTTCAAAAGGACAAGACTTAGATACAACTTATTGTGTATTAGACTTAGAGACAACAGGACTTTCTTTTAGAACAGAGAAAATAACAGAAGTTGGAATAATGAAAATAAAAAATGGAGAAGTAATAGACGAATTTTCTTGTTTTGTAAATCCAGAAAAACCAATACCACAAAAGGTTGTTGAAGTTACAAACATTACAGATGACATGGTAAAAGATGCAGAAACAATAGACAAAGTATTCCCTAAAATATTAGAGTTTGTTGGAGATTCTGTATTAGTTGCACATAATGCAGATTTTGATATTGGATTTTTAAAATACAATGCTAAGCAATTAGGGTATGAGCTTAACAATACATATGTAGATACCTTAAGGCTTGCAAAAAGTCTATTCCCAGATTTTAAAAAGTATAAACTTGGATTTATTGCAGATAAACTAGGCATTGTAGTTGAGGTAGCACATAGAGCCTTAGATGATGTAGATACAACTGTAAAAGTATTTAATGTTATGATTTCAATGCTTAAGGAAAAAGGTGCTAAAAATTGGGATGACGTAGATAGTTTAGAAATAGGAAAAGCAGATTATAAATCTCTTCCAACATATCATGCAATAATTTTGGCTAAAGACTATGTAGGACTAAAAAATTTATACAAATTAATTTCATATTCACACCTAAATTATTTTTACAAAAAACCTAGAATATTAAAATCTTTATATAAAAAATATTCAGAAGGCTTAATAATGGGAAGTGCATGTGAGGCAGGAGAACTATATAGAGCAATTGTAGCAGGAAAAACAGATGAAGAAATTGAAGAAATTGCTAATGACTACGATTACTTAGAAATTCAGCCTATTGGAAATAATATGTTTATGGTAAGACAAGGCATTGTACCAGACGAAGAAGCTTTAAGAGACATAAATAGAAAAATAGTAGCTTTAGGAGAAAAATTAGACAAACCAGTTGTTGCAACATGCGATGTTCATTTTATGGACCCAGAAGATGAAATATATAGAAGAATACTACAAGCAGGACAAGGGTATGACGACTGTGATGAGCAGGCACCAATATATTTACGTACAACAGAAGAAATGTTAAAAGAATTTGAATACTTAGGTGAAGAAAAAGCTTATGAAGTAGTTGTTACAAACACAAATAAAATAGCAGATATGTGTGAGAAAATAAAACCAATTTCTCCAGAAAAATGTCCTCCACATATTGATGGGTGCGAAACAACAATAAAAGAAATTGCTTATAATAAGGCACATGAGCTATATGGAGACCCATTACCTCAAATAGTAGAAGAAAGGCTAGACAAAGAACTTACATCTATTATAAAAAATGGATTCTCAGTTATGTATATAATTGCTCAAAAGCTAGTTTGGAAATCAAATGAAGACGGATACATAGTTGGCTCAAGAGGTAGTGTTGGTTCATCATTTGTGGCAAACATGACAGGTATTACAGAAGTTAATTCACTTCCTCCACATTATAGATGTCCAAATTGCAAGTATTCAGATTTTACAGACTATGGATATTTATGCGGATTTGATTTGCCAGATAAAGACTGTCCAAAATGCGGACATAAACTGGTTAAAGATGGAATAGACATACCTTTTGAAACATTCTTAGGATTTAATGGAGATAAAGAGCCAGATATAGACTTAAACTTCTCTGGTGAATATCAAGCTAAAGCACACAAGTACACAGAAGTAATATTTGGTAAAGGTACAACATTTAAAGCAGGTACAGTAGGTACAGTTGCAGACAAAACGGCATATGGATATGTAAAAAAATATTATGAAGAAAGAGGAATACCTGTAAATAATGCAGAGGTATTGAGGTTAGCACAAGGGTGTACTGGTATAAAAAGAACAACAGGTCAGCACCCAGGAGGAATTATAGTTGTTCCAAAAGGAAGGGAAATATACGAATTCACACCTGTACAGCATCCAGCAGATGACCCTAATTCAGATATTATAACAACACATTTTGATTACCACTCAATAGACCAAAACTTACTAAAGTTAGATATACTTGGGCATGATGATCCTACAATGATAAGAATGTTATTTGACTTAACAGGTAAAGACCCAACAAAAGTACCATTAGATGATAAAGAAACAATGTCAATATTTTCTTCTACAAAAGCTTTGGGAGTTACTCCAGAGCAAATACATTCAGAAGTAGGTTCATATGGTATACCTGAGTTTGGAACCAAGTTTGTTAGAGGAATGTTAGTTGATACAAGACCTACTACATTTGATGAACTAATACGTATTTCTGGTTTATCACATGGTACAGATGTATGGCTAGGAAATGCTCAAACGTTAATAGAAGAAGGAACAGTATCTTTACAAGATGCTATATGCTGTAGAGATGATATTATGATTTACTTAATAAAAATGGGATTAGACCCAAATAAAGCATTTAAAATAATGGAAACGGTTCGTAAAGGTAAAGCATTAAAAGACCCAGAAAAATGGGAAGGTTTTAAAGCAGCAATGAAAGAAAAAGATGTTCCAGACTGGTATATAAAATCTTGTGAAAAAATAAAATACATGTTCCCAAAAGCACATGCAGCAGCATATGTAACAAACGCATTTAGAATAGCATGGTTTAAAGTACACGAGCCAAAAGCATACTACACAGCATACTTTACTATTAGAGCAGATGAATTTGATAGTGATATTATGTGCCATGGAGAAGAACGAGTAAAAAACAAAATGAAAGAAATAGACTTAGCAGGAAATGGTGCAACAACCAAGGATAAAAACATGTATGCTATATTAGAATTGGTTATGGAAATGTATGAAAGAGGTATAAACTTCTTGCCTATAGACTTATATAAGTCACATTCAACAAAATTTAGGATAGAAGAAGACGGAATAAGACCTCCACTTAATAGTATACCTGGACTAGGAACGGTTGCAGCAGAAGGAATAGAAGAGGCTAAAAAAGATGGCAAGTTTATGTCTATAGACGACTTAAAAATACGTTCAAAAGTAGGAAAATCTGTAATAGAACTATTAGATAAAGCAGGATGCTTAAAAGGCATGAGCCAAAGCAATCAAATGAGTTTATTTGGATAAATATACTTTGCATAAAATAAGTAGACTATTGAAATTTATTTTAAACAATGAAAAGCTTTTTCATAATAATAAAAAAGTTCTTAAACATAGAGAATATTCTGAGTTTCAAGGGCTTTTTTTATATTGCCTTTTTATGTAAATTATGCTATAATGTGCTAGAAATTAATTAAGAAGGGTGTTTGTATGAAAATAAAATCTACAGAGCAACTAACAAAAGATTTAGAAAGCATAATAAGACGTTTATACAGAAATGAAGATATGGAAGCTGTAAGAAAGATTGTTGAAAGCACATTAGAGCAGTCAGAAAAAGATAGAATTGAGCAAGGACCAAGTAAAAAAAACGAAATAATAAAAATGGCTAAAGAATTAAAAACAATCGCTGAAATTGCAGAAAAAGTTAAGTGTAACAAAAGTTATGTTAGGACAATAAGAAATAGTGAAGGAATATATTCATTAAAAAAAGTACGAGAATTGATTGAGAAAGGAATAAGTGTTGAAAATATAGCAACACAAGGAAACGTTAACTTAGGTGCAGTAGCAAAATTAAAAGAAAGTAATATAAAATCAGATAGAGTAGTAGAGCTTCTAAAAGAAATAAAAAGACCAGAAGAAATTGGAAATGAATGTCAATGCTCACAAGCTCATGTTTATAATGTAAGAGAAAGAAATAAAATATATTTAAGAAGACAAGTAATAAAACTAATAAAGGCAGGAGAGAGTCCAGAAAATATAGCCACAGAAGGAAATGTAAACTTAGAAGCAGTTATAAACTTAAAAGAAGAATTAGACAAGATTAGTAAAAAAGAAAAAACACCAAAAGTTAAAAAGATAATAGAACTTTCGAAGGATTTAATTGGAGATGAAGAGATAGCAGAAAGATTAGAAACCTCAATTGGATATGTTTGGCGTGTAAGGGGTAGAGAAGGAATATATTCAAGGCAAAAAGTAGAAAAAATGTTGCAAAATGGCATGTCAGTGGAAGAAATAGCTAAAGAAGGAAACGTAAATTTAGAAGCAGTTGCAGAATTAAAAGAAAATAGTATAAAAATAGCCAGACTATTAGAACTTCTAAAAGAAATGAAAAGACCGGAAGAAATTGGAGAAGAATGTGAATGCTCACGAGCTTATGTTTATATTTTAAGAGAAAAAAATAAAATATATTCAAAAAGACAAGTAATAAAATTAATAAAAGCAGGAGAGAGTCCAGAAGAAATATCAAAAGAGGGAAATGTAAATTTAGAAGCAGTTATAAATTTAAGAAAAGAATTAGAAAAGAGTAGCAAAAGGGAGAAAGAAAAAAATACCAAAAGTAAAAAAATAATAGAACTTTCTAAGGATTTAATTGCAGATAAAGAGATAGCAGAAAGATTAGAAAGTTCAAAAGAGTATGTTTGCTTTGTAAGAAATAGTGAAGGAATATATTCAAGAAGAAGGGCAAAACAATTAATAAAAGAAGGAAAAACTCCAGAAGAGATAGCTAAAGATGGAAATGTTAACTTAGATGCAGTTACAAAATTAAAAGAAAAGCTAGAAATGGAAAAGCTAAGAAAAAAAGAAGAAGCAGAGAAAAAAGAAAAGGAAAAGTTAGAAAGAAGGCAAAAAAGTGAAAATAGTGGAAAACATAGAAGGAAAAGAGTAAAATTAGACGAGCAAAAAAAGAAACAATTAATCGAAAAAGCAAAAGATTTAAAATCAGGAGTAGAAATAGAGAGAGCATTACAAATTAGATATACTTATGCCAAAAATATCATGGACGAAGAAGGAATATATACTAGAGCAAAAGTAAAACAATTAATAAAAGCAGGAAAAAGTCCAGAAGAAATAGCACAAGAAGGAAATGTAAATATAGAAGCAGTTATAGAATTAAAAAACGAAATTGAAGAATTAAGGAGAAAAAAAGAAAATAAGACAAGTAGAAATATTCCGGGAGCTGTGTATGGAAAAAGAAAAATAATTGCTTTGATTAAAGCTAATAAAACAAATGAAGAAATAGCAGACTTAGGAAATGTGAGTGTAGAAAAAGTTGAAAATATAAGAAAGCAGTTAAAGCAAGAGCAAATAAGTGATGTTAAGGATTTGCATAGCCCACGCCAACAAATAGCTATGAGAGTTGACAGTACAATAGGTAATGGAGAAAATAAAGGCGAACTTAGAGAAGATAAAATAATAAAAGAAGCAAGTAGTACTTCTTCTAAAAAAACTGGAGAATTGCAAGAGAATTCTAGCATAAATAAAAGTGAAAGCAAAAATCCTGATAAAACTAATAATGCTATATTGCAAATGGCTCGAAAAGCTAAAAGTGTAGATAAAATAGTAGCAGTACTAGGAATACCAGAATATACAATAAGAAATCTTTTAAGAAAAAATAATATATTACCAAGAGAGGATATAATTTCTTTGATAGATAAGGGCGAAAAAACGTTAAAAGAAATAGCACAAGAATCTGGAGTTGATTTAAAAGCATTAGAAGGATTAAACGAAAGAATTGTACAAATGAAACGAGCAATAGCTAATAATCCAAAAAGAAAACAAGCAATAGAATTACTACAAATGGGAAAGAGTGAAAGTGATATAGTAGCTATTACAAAGTTAAGAAGAGAGACTATATTAGAAATGAAAGAATTAGTAATAGGCAAAGTTGAAAAGCCTATAAGTACTGCAAGACAACAAGCCGATTTTAAACTAGATATGCTTAGTTTAAGGTCATCAGTTAATGCAAAACAGCAACATTCAATAAGAATGAAAGCTGATACAGTAGACTTAAAAATACAAAAAATATTGTACAAGTATCCTGAGCTCTTAGGAAGAAAAGAATATGCATTTTTTGCGTATGCATATTCTAAAGTTAGTGAATATATGAAAGCAATAGATATTGGCGAAGAATATTTGGAATTAGATACACCATCAATTTCTGCATTAAAGAGTAAAATTGAGGAAGTCTTACAAGAGGAAAAGGAAAAAGCAGGAGCAACTATTGGAGATTCCAATGGAGATGAAAGATAAAAAGGAGAGGCACATATGAGTTTAGAAGAAATTTTTTCAATAAAAAATATAATCATTTATTTAATTGTAATTAATTTGATAGCATTTTTTATAATGTGGTTGGATAAGAGAAAAGCACAAAAAGGAAAATGGAGAATTCCAGAAAATACATTATTATTACCTGTTTTATTAGGTGGAGGAATTGGTGGTATTGCTGGGATGTATGTTTTTAGACATAAAACAAAAAAAGCAAAATTTTACATAGGGTTTCCACTTATATTAATTTGTGAAATACTGTTAGTAGTTTTTATTTTAATATAGTGTAGTATAAAAAGTATGAGATTGTTTTATCTCATACTTTTTATACATAAATAATCTTACGGTTATGCCGGTAGTAACAATTTAAATTATTTAATAAAATTAGAGTATTTTATATAAAAAAGTTATAACAAAACATCAAATAACATTAATTTCCAATTACATAATATAATAATAAGTTTTCATAAAATATAAGCAATAATAACTGTGGAAAACTCAAAAATAGAAGTGACTATTTTCAGTTATTCACAGAGTTATCCACACTTTCCACAACCTGCTAAAAAATATTTTTGTAAACTAAAAACAACAAATGTGTAATAAATATTTCCAGAATGTAAATTTTTTGTAACAATTGTATAAAAACTTTGTCGTAGTTTTGTGCTTTATAAAATAAAAAAATATATAATAAAATATTTTGTCGGACATATTATTACAAATAGGTTACAAACGTATTTTTATTTAGACTAAAAATTAAAATATAACTTGTGGATAACTTCATGTAATATACATACTATATAATATGGAGGAGAGATTATGAAATGTTGTAATAATTTATATGAAAATTTATTTAAAGTTATAATTATTATTTCTATAGTAATTATTATAATAGTTACTATAGGCTGTTGCGTTTCGAAAAATGAGACACCAAATGTTTTAACGGCGATTGCAGTAGAAGGGGATAATACTGCAGTAGGGACGACTAGTATAAAGTTTAGTACAAATGAATTGGTAGAAGGAAACGCAATAAGTCATACAAATGGAAGTGATGAAATACAGATAAATGAAACAGGAATTTATCAAATTTCATACCAATTATATGGAGAAAGGGAGACTTTTGGAACTTTTAATTTTGCAGCTGTAATATTAGTGAATAACAATGCTGTAGAAAGTACTTTTAACGATACACCAATATTAAGGGACAACGTAATAAATAGAATGACTTTAACAAGTACTATAATTTTAAAATTAAATACAGGAGATTCATTAAAACTACAGGGAGTATCGATAGAAGATATAATATATTCAAGAGCAAGAATAGATATAGAAAAAATTTAGTAAAATTAATTTTTAATTAAAATACTATATTAAAAGGAAAATTAAGAAGTAAAAGTAAAATTAAAATTAAAATATAAATATAAAAATATTAGATATATAAAAATGTATATAAAAATGTATAACTTATTTTTCTTGACAATAAATAAAAATCGTAGTAGTATATATAATATTAATAAAGTGCGATGAAAAAGAAAAAATATGGTAACTTATGCAAAAGAGAATTGGGATAGGTGAAAGCCAATCATAAGAGCTATATGGGGAGCTTTGGAGCATTATGAAATAAAGAGGATAAATTTTTATTTATCAATTAGGGTGGAACCGCGGAAAATTTAACTTTCGTCCCTAGCTATTAATTTAGCTAGTGTCGAAAGTTTTTTGTATTTTGCTACAAAAGCTTTTGACACAGCAAGAAATAGGAGGTTTTATTATGGAAAAATTAACAATGGACAAAATTGTAGGACTTTGTAAGAACAGAGGATATGTGTATCCAGGTTCTGAGATTTATGGAGGTTTAGCAAATACTTGGGATTATGGACCTTTAGGAGTAGAACTAAAAAATAATATTAAAAAAGCATGGATGAAAAAATTTGTACAAGAAAGCAAATATAATGTTGGACTAGATGCAGCAATACTTATGAACCCTGAAGTTTGGGTAGCATCAGGGCATGTAGGAAACTTTTCAGATCCTTTAATTGATTGCAAAGAATGCAAAACTAGACATAGAGCAGATAAGTTAATAGAAGAATGGGCACATGAACAAGGAAAAGATATGATTGCAGACGGAATGAGCGATGAGCAATTAATAAATTTCATAAAAGAAAATCATATTCCTTGTCCAAACTGTGGAAAAGAAAATTTTACAGATATTCGTAAATTTAACTTAATGTTTAAAACATTTCAAGGTGTTACAGAAGATAGTAAATCTGAAATATATTTAAGACCAGAAACAGCACAAGGAATATTTGTTAACTTTAAAAATGTAATGCGTACAACAAGAAGAAAACTACCTATGGGTATAGCACAAATAGGTAAGGCTTTTAGAAACGAAATAACTCCAGGAAACTTTACATTTAGAACACGTGAGTTTGAACAGATGGAATTAGAATTTTTCTGTAAGCCAGGAACAGACTTAGAATGGCATAAATATTGGAAAGAATTCTGCGAAAACTGGTTATTAAGTTTAGGAATGAAAAAGGAAAATATAAGACTAAGAGACCATTCACCAGAAGAACTATCACATTATAGTAATGGAACAACAGACATAGAGTTTACTTTCCCATTTGGTTGGGGAGAGCTATGGGGGATTGCAGACAGAACAAATTATGACTTAAAACAACATATGGAGCATTCTAAAGAAGATATGACATATTTAGACCCTGAAACCAATGAAAAATATATACCATACTGCATAGAACCATCACTTGGATGTGATAGGGTAGCTTTAGCATTTTTATGTAATGCCTATGATGAAGAAGAAATAGCAGAAGGAGATGTAAGAACAGTATTACATTTGCATCCAGCATTAGCACCTTATAAAGTTGCAGTACTTCCATTATCTAAAAAGTTAAGCGAAAAGGCAGAAGAAGTATATAGTAATTTATCAAAGAAATTTATGTGTGACTATGATGAGGCAGGAAGTATAGGAAAACGTTATAGAAGAGAAGACGAGATAGGTACTCCATACTGTGTAACTATAGACTTTGACACATTAGATGATAACTGTGTTACAATTCGTGACAGAGATACAATGGAGCAAGTAAGAGTAAAAATAGACGAGCTAGAAGCTTGGATACAAGAAAAAGTAGAATTTTAGGAAATTGGGACCAGATCATTTTTTCCTCATTTAGGAAATTTAGATCTGGTCCTTTTTTCTTTCATGACCTGTCCCTAATTTCCCAAATTGGGAAGTTGGGACCTGTCCCCAATTTCCAAGATACAGCTCCAAATTTATCTAAAAAATCATAGACTTTTCTATTTTCTATTGAATAAACCTTCCAAATGTTATATACTATTTCTAGTTCTAAAACGAAGGAGGAGGATAAGATGGACAATATTAAAGTGAATTTTGATAATGTCGATGTAACCGAAAAAAATATTATGAAGTATGCCGAAGAGGTAGAAAAAATACATGATGAGTTACATAAAAAAGCAAATGACCCAAAAGAATTTTTAGGATGGATGGAGTTACCAACCAATTACGATAAAAAAGAGTTTGAAAAAATAAAAAAATCTGCAAAGAAAATACAAGATAATTCAGATGTACTAGTTGTTATTGGTATAGGTGGTTCTTATTTGGGAGCAAGAGCAGTTATAGAAGCTCTTACACATACTTTTTATGCATATTTGCCAAAAGAGCAAAGAAAAACTCCTCAGATTTTATATGTTGGAAATAACTTAAATCCAAACTATATTAATGATATTATAGATTTAATTGGAAATAGAGATTTTTCTATAAATGTAATTTCTAAGTCTGGTACTACAACAGAGCCTGCAATTGCGTTTAGAATTTTTAGAGAAATATTGGAAAATAAATATGGTCTAAAAGAAGCTCAAAAAAGAATTTATGTTACAACAGATAAGAAAAAAGGAGCATTAAAGCAACTTGCAGATACAGAAAAATATACAACTTTTGTTATACCAGATAATATAGGAGGCAGATATTCTGTTTTAACAGCAGTAGGTTTGTTACCTATTGCAGTTGCTGGAATAGATATAACAAAATTAATGAATGGTGCAAGATTTGCACAAGAAAAGTATGTAGACAAAAGCTTAAAATATAATGACTGTTATAAATATGCAGTTATAAGAAATTTATTATATAAAAACAGTAAAAATATTGAAATTTTGGTTTCTTATGAGCCAAAACTACATTATATGATTGAATGGTGGAAGCAACTATTTGCTGAAAGCGAAGGAAAAGACGGAAAAGGAATTTTCCCAACTGGAGCAGAGTTTACAACAGACTTACACTCAATAGGACAATACATTCAAGAAGGAAGAAGAAACTTATTTGAGACTGTAATAAACATTGAAAAAAGCAAAAATGACATAGAAATAAAAGAAGATGCAGATAATTTAGATGGGCTAAATTATATTGCAGGTAAAAAGCTAGACTATGTTAATAAAAAAGCTATGGAAGGTACAATAAGTGCACATGTAGATGGTGGAGTACCTAATATAGTTATTAATATGAGTGAGCTAAATGAAGAAACACTAGGACACCTAATTTATTTCTTTGAACTAGCAGTTGCAATGTCTGGAAATTTAATAGGAGTAAATCCATTTAATCAACCAGGTGTAGAAAAATATAAGACAAATATGTTTAAGCTACTAAAGAAACCAGGATACGAGGATAAAAAATAAGGTTGAGTTTTATAATAACTATTTCGTTTTAATTTAAGTGTTGATTAAAACAAATCAGAGCAAAACGAAATAACAAAGTATAAAATAAGCCATAATAAAGTAAAATGCAATTTAGAAGGGAAATGATTTTATGGTAAAAGTAGAATTAAAAGACGGCTCTAAGCTAGAAATAGAGTCAGGCATGTCTATTTTAGATATAGCAAAAAAAATAAGTGAAGGATTAGCCAGAAATGCAATGGCTGGAAAAGTTGATGGGGAAGTAAAAGATTTACGTTACCCAATAGAGAAAGATTGCAAATTAGAAATTTTAACATTTGACGACGAAGATGGAAAAAAGGCATACTGGCATACAACTGCACACATTATGGCACAAGCAGTTAAAAGATTATATGGTGAAAATGTAAAGTTAACTATAGGACCTTCAATTGAAAATGGTTTTTATTATGACTTTGATGTAGAAAATCCAATTTCAGAAAATGACTTTGAAAAAATTGAAGAAGAAATGAAAAAAATAATAAAAGAGGACTTACCTTTAGAAAGATATACTCTTCCAAGAGATGAGGCTATAGCTTTAATGAAAAAGATGGACGAGCCTTATAAGGTAGAATTAATAGAGGAGTTACCAAAAGGTGAGGAAATTTCTTTCTATAAACAAGGAGACTTTACAGACCTTTGTGCAGGACCACATTTAATGAGCACAGGTAAAGTTAAAGCAGTAAAACTACTTTCTACATCAGGAGCTTACTGGAGAGGAAACGAAAACAATAAAATGCTTCAAAGAATATATGGAATTTCTTTCCCTAAAGCAAGTCAAGTAGAAGAATATTTACAAATGCTAGAAGAAGCTAAACAAAGAGACCATAGAAAAATTGGTAAAGAATTGGAATTATTTATGACACATCCATTAGTAGGTTCTGGACTTCCAATGTATTTGCCAAATGGTGCTGTTGTTAGAAAGCTTTTAGAAAGATATATTCAAGACAAAGAAACTGCAATGGGATATCAACATGTATATACGCCATCTCTTGCAAATGTAGATTTATATAAAACATCTGGACATTGGGACCATTACAAAGAGGATATGTTCCCTGTAATGAAAATAGATACAGAAGAATTAGTTTTAAGACCAATGAACTGCCCACACCACATGTTAGTATATAAAAACAAAATCCACTCATACAGAGACTTACCAATTAGAATTGGTGAGCTTGCACATGACTTTAGATTTGAAGATAGCGGAAGCGTTTGCGGACTAGAAAGAGTTCGTGAAATGTGTCAAAATGATGCACACTTATTTGTAAGACCAGACCAAATTAAAGAAGAAGTTGCAAGAGTAGTACAATTAATACTATCTGTTTACAAAGACTTTGGATTTAAAGATTATAGATTTAGATTATCTTTAAGAGATAAACAAGATAAACATAAATATTTCGATGATGACGAAATGTGGGAAAAAGCAGAAAGTCAATTAAGAGAAATATTAACAGAACTAGGACTTAACTTCTATGAGGCAGAAGGAGAAGCAGCATTTTATGGACCAAAATTAGATGTTCAATTAAAATCTGCTGTAGGACATGATGTAACAGTTTCTACATGTCAATTAGACTTCTTATTGCCTGAAAGATTTGAGCTAGAATATGTTGGTCAAGATGGAGAAAAACATAGACCAGTTGTAATTCATAGAGCCATTTTAGGTACATTTGATAGGTTTATGTGCTTCTTAATAGAAGAGACAAAAGGAGCTTTCCCATTATGGCTAGCACCTACACAGGTAAAAGTATTAACTATTTCAGACAAGCAAATAGATTATGCTAAACAAGTAGAAGAAAAACTTCAAGCAAAAGGAATAAGAGTTTCTGTAGATGACAGAAGCGAGAAGATAGGTTATAAAATCCGTGAAGCACAACTTCAAAAAGTTCCATATATGCTTGTAATTGGTGACAAAGAAATAGAAGCAAATGCAGTAGGAGTACGTTCTAGAACAGATGGAGACATTGGTCAAATGAAATTAGACGAATTTGTAGAAAAAGTTGTAGATGAAGTTAAAAATTACAAATAAATAATATTGGAGGAAAGATGCCAAGAAATACAGATGAAAACAAAAACATATTAGAAGATAAATTAAAATTTATAGGCTTAAACCTAAAAAGGCTACCTAGCTTTTTAAAGGACTTTGAGCCTTTAAATTTTAAGCCTACAAAATCACATGATGACATAAATTATAAAATTTATAAATATGTAAATGTATTAGATGTAGAAATTTTGCTTACTCCACTAGATAGAACCGCAGATTTAGAACAAAGATATAAAAAAGCAGAGCCACTATGTAACTATCTAGATACAAGTACTAAAAAGAATGCAGAAAAGTTTGAGACTTTTATGGAAATGCTAGACAATTTAGACTTAGACGAAATAGAAAAATTAGACCAAGAACAAGAAAAACTAAATGAGCAAATTCCTTTAAAAGTTAAATATAAAAATAATTATATCTGGCAAATTTACTATGCTCCGGAAAGTAAAAAATATTTTATGCTTGTACCAACAACAGAAGTAAATAATAGTGCTTTGTTTTACTTAATAAAAAAACAAATAGAAAGCAAAAAATCTAAAAAGAAATCTTATATATTTGTTCCAATAACACATATGGAATATTCAGGCAATTTGTATACAAGTCTCCAAATAACAGATTTGGAGAACTATTTATGGTATTTTACCAAAGAATGGCCTACTATATTTGAAGTGTTTGATAAAAGAGGTAATTCTACAATTAAAATAGTAGGAAAGGCAAAAGTTTATGACAACATTGTAAGTGACTATATAATGGAGTTTAAAGATAAAGACAGTTGTATAGAAAAATATAAATTATTAAAAGCTTTGTTTTTGCTTTCTACAAGCTTTCCAAATGATTATACATTTAAAACAGCAATAGGTGAAGAAGGCGAGTTGGAGTTTAAATATAATGGTCAATTTATAAAATATGAAAATTTACCAGAATTTATAAAAGAGCAAGCCAAAGAAAAGACAGAAGAAATTAAGACTACAATTAAAGAAAAAGCAAAAAAGGAAGCATTATTAAAAAAATTAAAGAAAAAAATAGAAGAGCAAAACGCAGAATATTTAGAAAAGCAAAAACAAATTTCTACATTTTTGGAGTGTAAAAAAACTTTTTTTGGAAAGGTTAAATACTTCTTTAATGGAAGAAAGAAAAAAGAAGTTGTGTCAATAAAAAGAAGAGTAAACAATGAAGAGGAACAAGAAGAGGTTCAAGCTCCTCAAAAAGAAATTGTAACATATGAATTTGTAGAGAAAAAGATATATACAATAGAAGATATTATAGAAATAGTAACTAAGCTAGATTCTATTAGAAAAGAATACAAGAATATAGATTTAGATGTAAAAGCAGCAGAGTTAAAAACAGAAAATTTAACAAGAAAAATAAAAAATGCAAAAATATATATTGCAGAAATAAATAGTCATAAAAAGAGCATTTTTGAATTCTGGAAATTTGCCAATAAAGACGAACTACCAGGCTTAAATGAAGGAGACTTAGACGAGAATGAGAATGACAAAATAGGAAAAATATTTGATGTAGATAGTGACATTGCAGAATTAGGTAAGAAAATAGACGAAGTACAAAGAGTAAAACTTTCTAAAAACGAAGCTGATGCTTTGTTTGTGTTTAGATATTGCAGTAGAACTATGCAAATTTTAAATGAAACTAAGAAGAGTACAGATTTAACAGAAAAACAATTAAAAGAAATAGAAAAAGAATTAAAACAACTTAAAAAATCATTTAATGCAGATTTAAAAAATATAAATCTTATAGAATTTGACGTATTTGGAAGTATTCTTTCAAACGAAAAAGATAAATCTTCAATTAACAATGTAAGACACAGAGAAAATCAAAAAGACAAATACAGAATATTAAACATCAATAAAGAAATAACACTTGAAGATTTTATAGACAATGTTAGAAATTGCTTAAATCTAGTTAAAGAAGTTTTAAACAAAATAAAAACAAATTCAGAACTTTCTATATATAAGCTAAGTAGCAAAAAAATAAAAATAGAAAATTTAAACATATTCAATATAAATCCAAAAAATGAATTCAAAGATGTGGACTTTTCAAAAGATAAAGAAGTGTATTTGTATAAAATTAATATAAAAGAAAATACGCCAGTTGCATTTTACACAAACTATGTGTTTTACGACAATTTTAACAAAACTTTACCAGTGGGGATGGACATTTCTACAGAAATTTTATTTGATACATTTAAGTCAAAAATAAAAGAAATAAATCAAGAAACATTTAACATTAATGTGTATGACGATGAATATACTAGTAAAGTACTTAAGGTAAATGTAGTAGAATATGAGAACTAGAAAGGAATAAAAATAATATGGATTTAGTCTATAAAGGCGATACAAAAATAAAAATGGGAGAGCATAAAAAAATTATAGATATATTTAAAAATGAAATAGAAAACAGCAAAACAGAAATAATAGCTTGCAAATGTAATAACGAAATAAGAAGTTTAAGCTATGAACCAGAAGAAAATGAAACAGTAGAATTAATAGATGTTTCTTCAGCAGATGGTATGAGAATATATGTAAGAGGATTGCTTTTAATAATGTCAAAAGCATTTCATAAACTATACCCAGAAGCTTTGCTTACAGTAAATTATCAACTATCAAATGCAACATTTTGTCAAATTGATAACATGGAAGCTACAGAAGAAATGATTGAAAATGTTAGCAAAGAAATGGAAAAAATAATAGCTTCTGACATAGAAATAAAAAAAGTTGTTATGACAAAAGAAGAAGCAGCGAAGTTTTACGATAAAGAGCAAACGTTAAGAGGAAGGTTACAACTTGACAACAAGGATAAAGATACAGTTTCACTATATTTCTGCGAAGATTATTATAATTACTTTTATGGAGTTATGCCAATTTCAACTGGATATACAAAAACATTTGAGTTAAAAGTATATAATAATGGATTTTTAATAAGATATCCAAGTAGAAAAAATCCAGAGGAATTAGAAGAATATAAAGAAAACAAAAAATTATTAAATACTCTTCAAGAATATGAGGACATACATAGGGTTTTAGGTATTAATACAATATATAAGCTAAACAGAGAAATATTAAGTGGAAATGAAAAAGACGTAATACTTTTAGCAGAAGCATTACACGAGAAAAAAATATCTGATATAGCAGATAAAATTGTAAATAGAAATGACGTAAAAGTAGTATTAATAGCAGGACCATCATCTTCTGGAAAAACTACATTTGCTAAAAGGTTAGGTCTTCAACTAAGACTTAATGGATTAAAACCAGTAACTATATCTGTAGACAACTACTTTGTAGAAAGAACAGAAACTCCTTTAGACGAAAACGGAAAATATAACTTTGAATGTTTAGAGGCAATAGACTTAAAACTATTTAACCATGACTTAATAGAACTACTAAAAGGTAATGAAATACTAATGCCAACATTTAACTTTAAAACAGGTTGCAAAGAATATACTGGTGAAACAATGAAATTGGGTTCTGATGAAATTTTAGTAATAGAAGGCATCCATTGTTTAAATGACAAACTAACAGCAGCAATTCCAAGAGAAAACAAATATAAAATATATATTAGCAACTTAACTGTTTTAAATATTGACTACTTTAATAGAATTTCAACTACAGATAGTAGACTAATAAGAAGAATAGTAAGAGACTATAAATTTAGAAGCTATAATGCAATGCACACACTTCAAATATGGAACTCTGTTAATAGAGGAGAAGAGCAATATATTTATCCGTTCCAAGAAGAAGCGGATAGCATGTTTAACACATCACTAATATATGAATTTTGTGTATTAAAAAAATTTGCAGTACCTTTGCTAGAAAGTATTAACAGTAGCTACCCTGAATACTCAGAAGCAAGAAGACTATTAGAATTTTTAAAATACTTTGAAACAATAGACATGGAAAATGTACCAAAAAACTCATTATTAAGAGAATTTATAGGAGACAGTATATTTGAATATTAGGAAACAAGGATATGTTTCAAGACTGACGAAATAACTCTATAAGAATAGTTAAGTATGATAAATTAATTATATTTTTATAAAAGGTTTAGTAGGCTTTCCTTAAAAAGCCTAAATTTTTTATATAGAAAGAGTATAGAAAAAAATGGGAAGAAAATTTACAGAAATAGACGAAGAATTTATATGCGAAAATTGTGGCAAACTAGTAAAACCACTTGGTTACTCATGTAGAAATCACTGTAACTACTGCTTACACTCAAAACATGTAGATATAAACCCAGGAGACAGAGAAGAACAATGCCATGGAATACTAGAGCCAATAAGCGTAGAACTCGACTCAAAAAAAGGCTACGTAATAATCTTCAAATGTAAAAAATGTGGTGCAATTAGAAGAAACAAAGCCGCAATAGACGACAACATGGATTTAATAATAAAATTAACTGTCAATGGGGACGGAAATTTTTGACAACTTGTCAATAGGGACGTAGATGTTTGACCACATACCAATATATAACATAGAATTTTTACAAAAATGTGACAAAAACGCCAAAAATATCTGCAAAAACGTGAAAAAAACATCTAAAAAGCTTGTAAAAGTGTGATAATAGCGGTATAATATAGTAAACAAATTATATACTATATTATGGAGATGATTTATTTGAAAAGATTTATATTAGAAAAATTAATAAATTGGAAAAATAGCAAATATAGAAAGCCATTAATTCTAAAAGGAGCTAGACAAATAGGAAAAACATATATTTTACAACAGTTTGGCAGGGAAAACTATGAAGGCGTGGCATACTTTAATTTTGACCATGATAAAGATTTATACAATTTATTTACTAATACAAAAAATCCAAAAAGAATTCTAGAGCAGCTGGCTTTTATTTATGGAAAAGCAATAATTCCAGGAAAGACATTAATAATTTTTGATGAAATTCAAGAATGCCCTAATGCATTAAACAGTTTAAAGTATTTCCAAGAAGAAGCAAATGAATATCATATAGTTTGTGCAGGCAGTTTATTAGGAATACGATTGTCACATACATCATTTCCAGTAGGAAAAGTAGAATTTTTAAATATGTATCCAATGACATTTAGGGAATTTTTAATTGCAGATAATTGTAGCAATTTAGTAGATTACATGGACAGCATAAGCAACATTGAAAATATTCCAGATATATTCTTTAATCAATTAGAAGAAAAACTGAAAGCATATTTTATAATTGGTGGTATGCCAGAGGCAGTTAAAGCTTGGGTAAATGAAAAAGATATGGAACTAGTAAATACTATACAAGATAACATTTTAAAAGCTTATGAAAGTGATTTTGCGAAACACACCAATAATATCGAAGCAAATAAGATTTCTTTAATTTGGAACAACATACCATCACAATTAGCAAAAGAAAACAAAAAGTTTCTTTATCAAACAATAAAAGATGGGGCAAGAGCTAGAGAATACGAATCAGCATTAAATTGGTTAAATGATTCTAATTTAATTTACAAGATTTATAACATAACAAAACCAGATTTTCCAATAAAAGCTTATAACGACTTAAGTGCATTTAAGATTTATATAAATGACGTTGGATTGCTTAGAAAAATGGCTAATTTGGATAGCAGAATTGTAATAGAAGGAAATAAACTGTTTGAAGAGTTTAAGGGAGCATTTACAGAAAACTATGTATTAAATATGTTAACAGCAACATTAGACAATGTGCCTAATTACTACACATTTGATAGACATGAAATAGACTTTATAATACAATATAAAAATGAAATAATCCCTATTGAAGTAAAATCTAGTGAAAACATTAATAATACAAGTTTAAAAATATATAATGATAGATATAATCCTAAAATTAGACTAAGATTTTCTATGAAAAACTTACAAAAAGATGGCAACTTAATAAATATACCTTTATTTATGATAGAATATTTGTCAATGTCAATAGGGACGTAGATGTTTGACCACATATTAATATATAACATAGAATTTTTACAAAAATGTGATAAAAATGTCAAAAACACATGCAAAAACGTGACGATTAAGAAGAAATAGTGACAAATATAATTAATTGAATATAAAACAGAATAAATAAAGATAGTATTTTTATTATGAAAGATTACTTAGAATTTTGCAAAAACAAAAGCTAAAATCTTTCAAGTAATAAAAGTGCTATTTTTTTATAAAATTAAAGAGTATATAAGCTAATAATTGCAGACCAACCAAAACGCACTAAAAAAATGAAATTAAGATGAAATAAAATTGTAATGAAAATGTAATACAAAAGAAACACACAATCTTATAATGAGATGACATAATAATATCATAAATTGAAATAAAAAAGAAAGGATTGTTCCTATTAAAAAAATGATTAAAAAACAAAAAAATGGGAATAATAACAAAAGAAAGAATATGTAGGAGGAAAAAATGAAAGAAGAAACAAGAAAGAGGACAAACTTAATAAGTGCTAAATTATTACAGAAAAACCATAAGAATAACAAGCGGAATAACACTAATAGCGTTGGTCGTTACGATGGTGTTACATTATGATAAAGTTAAAAAATGTAGTAATAGCAATAGTTTCCTCCTTTCAAGTATATAATTAAGTAAAAAAATATATAGAATTTTTTAAAACAAGTAGATTTTGAACTGAACCCAAAAAGTTAGACACTTTTTGATTAAGTTTATATTAGGCTACTTTTAAGGAATGAATTCTGTA
>CALXVM010000010.1 GCA_944392105.1 uncultured Clostridia bacterium
TTACAGAATTCATTCCTTAAAAGTAGCCTAATATAAACTTAATCAAAAAGTGTCTAACTTTTTGGGTTCAGTTCAAAGCTTCTTTGTCTTTTATTTTTCGCTTAAGCTTTTCCTTTAGAACATCATGGTCTATACTTGCAAAAAATTTACTTATATCACATTTTAGAATATAATAATTATTATACTTTATTTTGCAAATTCTATGAAATTCTTTAGCTAGCTCTAAACCTCTTTTAGTACCCATTCCTTTTCTACTAGCAACATTAGCATTAATTAAGCAAGGCATTAAAGAAGGATATAAAATATATCTGCTAACTAAGTGATTAATTATTTTATCATGCATATTTTGACTTACTATACGCCTTTCTTTAGGTTCATAAATAGTAAAAACATTATAAGGACCAACTACATAATTTCTATTTTTTTAAGTATTGTAAACTCTAGTTATATATATGCATTTATACTCTTTATAATTACGTACTTTTCTCTTATTCTTAGTGTTTTTACATATTTCATTAAATGCATTAAAAATATTTTCTAGTTTGTATATATCTTCATATAAATTTTTCTTACGTTTCATAATAACTCCAATCTATGTATAATATACTATATAAAATATGAAAATTCAATTACCAGAATTTGAAAAAAAGTATATATATAATGTTAATAATAAAACCTAAGATTCAACCAAGCGAATCTTAGGTTTTGCGTTAGGACTTACTTTCTCCTATCCAGGGTGAAAATAAAGCCTGCGAGGAATAAACATACGAACATGCCGAGAATTAAAAGGGTCTTTCCTTCCTCTCCATCAATTCCATTGAAGGAATAGATAAAGAGGAAAATAATGGTGTACACTGTGCTAATTAGGAAACCTAAAAGCATAAGGTCTCCAAGCTGGTCCTTAAATTTCCGCTTTTTCATGATGTTCACCCCTCTAAATAAAAATAGCATTTCTGCTTATGTATATTATAGCATGTTATAGAGAAAAAAGCTAATAAAAAATTAAACACATTTTGAGGAATAAAAGTTAAGCATAGTTTTATCAAAAATACATAGACTAAATAGAAATGCCAATTGTAAAAGTAAATTTTATTTTAAAAAGGGTATTTATAAAAAAAGACAGGTAAATTGCAAAAGTAAAATATATTTTGTAAAGCTAAAAATAAATAATAATTTATTGAAATTTAGTTTCTTAAGGAGTATTATATTGTATATAAGATAGAAAAGAAATCTATAATTCTATGATTTGAATTATAATGCATACAAAAAAGAGGCGATTAAATGAAGTTAAATATTGTAATGGTAGAACCAGAAATACCACAAAATACAGGAAATATAGCAAGAACTTGTGCAGCAATAGGTGCTAAGCTACATTTAGTAGAACCACTGGGCTTTCAAATAACTGACAAATATTTAAAAAGGGCAGGATTAGACTATTGGGACAAATTAGATATAGAAATGCATAGTTCTTTAGAAGCATTTTTAAATAAATATAAACCAGAGGAAAATAACATGTTTTTTTCTACAACAAAGGGAAAGCATTGCTATTCAGATGTAAATTATGCTAATTTTGAAGAAGTGTTTATTTTATTTGGAAAAGAAACAAAAGGACTTCCAGAAGATTTACTACAAAAATACATAACCAATACAATACGAATTCCAATGAGGGAACATTTGCGTTCTTTAAACTTGTCAAACTCTGTTGCAATAGTTGCATATGAAGTTTTTAGGCAAGTAGGGTTTGACAATTTAGAGCAAATAAGTAAGTACTTTGACTAAAATTATATTCAAAAATTTATAAAATTAATATAAAAATAAGACTTATATATTTTTATTTACAAAAGTATATAAGTCTTATTTTTCTGTCAAAAATCTCCGTCCCCATTGACCGCGAGGTTGAACGCCCCATTGACCGCTTAATTAAAATTCATAATTCAATAAGTTAATAAACATGTCTAAATATATATCAATACTTGGAGCTAATTCACCATTTTTTTGCATGTCACGTATTTCATCTATAGTGCACCACTTAGCATCTGCAACTTCTTCTGTCTGTAAAACAAGATCATTTAAAGCTATATCAAGTTTAACTAACCATATATCAACAAAATCGTATTTTCTCTTGAAAGAAAGTATAAGCTCAATATTGCTTTTGGGAATATCTATACCAAGTTCCTCTTTACATTCTCTTAAAGCTCCTTGCAAAGGCGTTTCGCCGCTATCTACTGCACCTCCAGTTATTGACCACATATTAGGAAATGTCCTTTTATTTGGAGATCTTTTTTGCATTAAGAATTTTCCTTCACTATTTATAATCCAAGTGTGAGCACTTTGCCTGTATTCTCCTAACGTGTTTTCCCTTCGCTCAGCTGTTTTATTTAAATATTGTCTTTTGTTATTTAACTTATCAACAATTTCCATAAATACTATCATTCCTTTCTTAAATTTTTATATTTCAAAAATGTTTACTTAATATTGATTAAGGGAGTAAATTAAAATTTCTATAATTTTAATACAAGTCTAAATGTAAGTCAAATAAAACAGTTAAACTAAAAACTAAATACTATTTTTTAATCATACTAGAAATTCGTGTTTTAATCGAAAAAGTCAAATAAAACAGCCAAAATACTGGACTTTTTGGCTGTTTTGTGGTATAATAATATTGTGGTGTTTATAAAGAAAATTTATTGTGGAGGTAATTTATATGTTTAATGAAAACGAATTTAAATTTAATATAGATAACATAAAAAATGACTTAGCAATAGAAGGAATGGACATTTCACAAAACGATATAGATAAGTATAGAATGTATGCAAACAATGAAGTAACAATGCCAGATTTAATAGAAATGATAAAAAAAGAATCATTATAACAAGTAAAATAGCAAGAAAATATTAATAATTATAGATAAATAGTAGCTTTAAAAAATTTAAAGTTGCTATTTTTTATATTATATTAAAATTCTCTTTTTGGTATTATATACTTAAATTATTAAAATAATTAGAAAATTATGTCGAAATACTAATTGCTTTTGAAAATAAAAATTAACAGAAACAAAACTCTAACTCTAGAACAATTGAGTTGAATTTTATAATAAGTGGAAATATATTTTTAAAAGAAAAGCACTTGAATATATGATAAAATTAAGTATAATATAAGTAAAAATTCATATTATTAATTATATATAGAAAGTTGCATTTCATAATTTATGAGTGAAAAAAGCAACAGATGGGGTAAATATGGAAGAAATATATAAAGATAGAGGTTCAATACATTGTTATCCAGGTACTAATATATTAATAAACAAACTAAATATAAAAGATGGAGAAAAATTGTCAAAATATGAGGCAAAAATAACAGCAGCGAAATCATTAGCATTAAGACAAAAAGGTATTACTGGAAATTTTGATGTTGAACATTTTAAATCAATACATAAGTTCTTATTTGAAGACATATATCCATTTGCCGGAATTTTAAGAGATGAAAATATTTCAAAAGGTGAGTTTAGATTTGCAAGTTTTGAATATATAGAGTCAGAACTAAATAGACTTATGGAAGAATTAAAAAGTGAGAATTATTTAGAAGGCCTAAATAAAGAAGAATTGGCTAAAAGGCTAGCATATTATTTATCAGAATTAAACGTTTTACATCCTTTTAGGGAAGGAAATGGAAGGACAACTAGAGAATTTATAAGACAACTAGCATTAAAAAACGGATATAAATTAAACTTAAGCAAAGTAATGCCAGAAGAAGTATTAAATGCTAGTATAGAGTCAATTGTAGACACAAAGCATTTAGAAAAAATATTTAATGAATGTTTGGAAGAATAGTAAAAGAATAATTATAGTAAAAATTGTAGAAACAATTCACAATATGTTATAAGAAAAATATAACCTTATAAAAGTAATAAATATAAAATAATAAAAAGTATAAAATAGTAAAAAACTAGCTATAAAATGAAATATTTTTAAAGAAAGGAAGTAAAGTATGCAAGAAAAATTAAAAGAATTATTAAAAAATAGTTATAGTCCATATTCAAACTTTAAAGTTGCAGCAATAGTTGTAATGAAAGATGGAAAAGAATTTAATGGGGTCAATGTAGAAAATGCAAGTTATGGTGCAGCAATTTGTGCTGAACGTAGTGCAATTGTTAGTGCAATAAGTAACGGATATAGAAATGGTGACTTTAAAGAGCTACATGTTATGGTGGGTAGCGGAAAAATAGGAATGCCATGCTTTATATGTAGACAAGTAATAAGTGAAATGTTTGAAAAAAATTGTGCCGTATATTGCTACGACACAAATGGCAATGTGGATAAATACACAGTAGAACAGATTTGCCCATATCCATTTAACAGTGAAGATTTAAGATAATGTAAAAAAGAATAAGATGACCTGTCCCTTTTTTCCCAATTTAGGAAATTGGGACCTGTCCCTAATTTCCAAAAGGAGGCAAAATGCAAAATATTTTAATAGTAGAAGATGACGAAAAATTATCAAAAGAGTTAGAAAAATTTTTATCACAAAATGGATATGAGGCAAGTAGAATTACTAATTTTGAAAATGTAATAAATGATATATTAAATAGCAAATGTAACATGGTATTATTAGATATAAACTTACCAGGAAATAACGGAGAATATATATGCAAAGAAGTAAGAAAAATCTCAGATGTACCAATTGTTATGATAACAAGTGTAGATAGCGAATTAGACGAATTAATAAGTTTAAATTATGGAGCAGATGACTATATTACAAAACCATTTAATCTTCAAATTTTACTTGCAAAGATTGCAACAATCCTAAAAAGGACAAGTTCTAACAATAAAGATCAAACGAAAATAAATTGCGAAAATTTTATTTTAAATTTATCAAAGAGTACAATAGAAAAAGATGGAAAAGAAATTGAACTTACTAAAAATGAATTTAAAATATTATATTATTTAGTGCAAAATAGAGGAAAAATTGTTTCTAGAGAAGAACTAATGAATTATTTATGGGATAGTGAAATGTTTGTTGATGACAATACTCTAACAGTAAATATTACAAGAATTAGAAATAAATTAGAAGAAGTTAATTTAAAAGATATACTAGAAACAAGAAGAGGGCAGGGATATATATTGATATAAGATTATTATAAAATAACTCTACTTCTAAATGCATTTCCAGTGGTAGAGTTATTTTAAATATAGTACAAAGCAAAAGTGCTTGATGAAAAATTAAATGTTTTTGCTAGTAGATTAGTAATAAGCTGTAACAAAAATTGATTATATAAATTGATATCTAACCTTAGGTAACTGCGGATAAGTAAAATATTAGTTTTAGTAAAAAAATAAAGAAAGGTATAAAAATGAGCATAAAAGAATTTTTAAAAGATAAAATATTAGGAATAATTTTAACAGCATTCTTAATTATATCAATAGTAGTATTTCTTGCAATTACGCAAATAGATTTATTTATAAAAATATATATTCCTGTAGCAGTATTAATAGTTTATGTATTTGTATTAGTAGTAGAATTCATAAAAAAGAAGAAGTTTTATACAGCAATAAAGGAAAGTTTGTTAGAACTAGACGAAAAATATTTAATTGCTGAAACTATAGATAATCCTTCATTTTTAGATGGCAAGATACTAAAAAATATTTTAGTTGAAACAGATAAATCTATGATTGAACATGTTAATAAATACAAGTACTTGCAAGAGGAATACAAAGAATACATAGAATTATGGATACATGAAATAAAGACGCCAATTGCGGCAGGAAAGTTAATAGCACAGAATAATAAAAACGAAGTCACAAAAAGTATAGATGAAGAACTAGATAAAATAGAATACTATGTAGAGCAAGCATTATATTATGCAAGAAGTAATACTGTAGAAAAAGATTATTGTATTACAAAATGCAACTTACAAGATATAGTAAATTCTGTTATAAAAAGGAACAAAGACGCACTAATAAATAATAAAATAAAAATAAATATAGAAGATACTAATGAAATAGTTTATACAGATAGCAAATGGATAGCATTTATATTAAATCAGATTATAACAAATTGTATAAAATATTCAAAGCAAGAAAATGCAGAAATTAATATAAATGTTGAAACAAAGAAAGCTAGAGTTATATTAGAAATTAAAGACAATGGAATTGGAATAAAAAAAGGAGAAATAACAAAAGTATTTGATAAAGGCTTTACTGGAAGTAATGGCAGAAAAGACGGAAAAAAATCCACAGGTATAGGATTATATTTATGTAAAAAACTATGTGGAAAATTAGGAATAGGCATAGAGCTTAATTCAGAAGAAAGTGTGGGCACAGATGTAAAACTAGTATTTCCAAAAAATACTTATCATTTAGCAGAATAAGAAATTGGGACCAGATCTAAATTTCCTAAAAAAAGAAATTTTAAGCAGATCTACTTTTAGATTTGACTTATTTCTTACAATAAAAATTTAGATTTGGTCCCAAAAGTTTGTAATTAAATCCATAAAATTAAAGTAGATTAAATTTTATTACTTAACCTTACGAAAATGTAATATTATTGAAAGCTAAATCGATGGTAACCTTAATAAATAGAAGCTATAATAATATTAAATTAATATTTTAGCAGAATTAATTAACATAGATGAAGAAGAATTAATCTGCTAAATATAAAATTTAGAATATTAAGGAGGAAAAGTTATGGCAGAAGTATTAGAAGTAAGAAATATTGAAAAATACTATGGAAACAAAGGCAACCTAACAAAAGCAATAGACAATATTAGCTTCAAAATTGAAAAAGGCGAATTCGTTGGAATAATGGGAGCAAGCGGAAGCGGAAAAAGTACTCTTTTAAATTGTATTTCTACTATAGATAGAGTAACAGCAGGTAGCATAAAAGTAAATGGAGAGGAAATTACAAATTTAAAAGGTAACAAATTAAACAAATTTAGAAGAGAAGAACTAGGATTTATATTCCAAGATTTTAATTTATTAGACACTTTAAGCTGTTATGAAAATATAGCGTTAGCATTAACTATTCAAAAGGTACCAGCTAAAGAAATTCAAAAAAGAGTAAAAGAAGTATCTGAAAAATTGGGAATAACAGATATATTAAAAAAATATCCATACCAAGTTTCTGGAGGGCAAAAACAAAGAGTAGCATCTGCTAGAGCAATAATAACAAACCCTAAGCTTGTTTTGGCAGATGAGCCAACCGGTGCACTAGACTCAAAGGCAGCAAGGATGCTCTTAGAAAATTTTGAGTACTTAAATAAAATAATGAACGCAACTATATTAATGGTTACACACGATGCATTTACAGCAAGTTATGCAAATAGAATTTTATTTATTAAAGATGGAAAAATATTTAATGAGTTAGTAAAAGGAAACGATACTAGAAAGCAATTCTTTGAGAAGATTATTGAAGTTGTAACTCTTCTTGGAGGTGATTTAAATGATGTCATTTAAACTAGCTTTTAAAAGTATGAAGAAAAACATGAAAGACTATGTTATATACTTTTTAACATTAGTTTTAGGAGTAGCAATATTTTATATATTTAACAGTTTAGATGCTCAACAGGCAATGTTAGAAATGTCTGAATCTAAAAGACAAATTATAGACTTAATGATACAAATGCTTGGAGGAGTTTCAGTTTTTGTCTCTTTTGTATTAGGATTTTTAATTGTATTTGCTAACAACTTTTTAATAAAAAGAAGAAAAAAAGAATTTGGGTTATATATGCTTCTTGGAATGGGCAAAGGAGGTATATCTAAAATCTTATTAATTGAGACATTATTAATAGGTATATTTTCACTAGCAATTGGTTTATTAATAGGCGTTTTTGCATCTCAATTTATGTCTGTTTTAGTAGCTAACTTATTTGAGGCAGATATGACGGAATACAAATTTATATTCTCACAATCTGCTTTAATTAAAACAATTATCTATTTTGCAATAATTTATATAATCGTAATGCTATTAAACTTATTTACAACATCAAAATATAAATTAATAGACTTATTAACAGCAAATAGAAAAAATGAAAAAGTAAAATTTAGAAATCCTATATTATCAGTACTTATTTTTATAGTATCTGTTGTAGTATTAGGAATAGCTTATTACTTAGCAATTACTGAAATAACTAGCGAAATGCCAACTGGTGTTTTAGTAGCAATTGCATTAGGTTGTGTAGGAACATTTTTATTTTTCTATTCACTATCAGGTTTTTTACTAAAATTTATACAAACAAGTAAAAAAATATACATGAAAAATTTAAACATGTTTGTATTAAGACAAGTAAACAGTCAAGTAAACACAACAACATTTTCAATGACAATAATATCTGTTTTGCTATTTTTAACAATTTGTATATTTTCATCTGCAATATCACTTAATAACACTATGACTCAGCAACTAGAAGAATGCAACCCTGTAGATATTACAGTATATAGAAGTGCTAATCACATGAGTGACAACGGAAATCCAAAAACAGTAGCAGAAACATTAAAATCTATAGGAATAGACCCAGAAGAATGCTTTAGTGAATATATAGAAGTCCCTGTATATGTAACAGAAGAGCTAACATTTGGCAAAGGAGTAGGAGATGAAATATTCAATAGCATAAAAAACGACTATACTGCTGTTACTTATGACCAATTAGAACGAGCTATGAAAGTATCTGACTACAATAAAGTAGCTAAGATGTTTGGAAAACAAGAAATCACTTTAAATGGAAATGAATATGCAATAGTAGGAGATTATGCAACTGTTGTTGAAATTAGAAATAAAGCATTAGCGAGCGGACACGAAATAGAATTAAATGGACAGACATATAAACCTGCATATAGTGAATGCGTGTATGGATTTATAAGCGACTCAACACAACCAATGGAAACAGGGTTATTCATATTCCCAGATAATGCGTTAAAAGAAGAATGGAAAACATATAATTATTTAAATGCTAATTATGTAGGAGAAACCGAAGAAGAAAAACAAGCTATAGAAGATAAAATCGTAAATCTATCAGAAGACGATAGCATAAACGCCTCAGAAGTAGGAGACATGATGGCACTAAGCAAAATAACAAACTACGAAGCAAGCAAAGGAATAGGCAGTATAGTTACATTTATAGGACTATACTTAGGAGTAATATTCTTAATATCATGTGCAGCAATACTTGCATTAAAACAACTATCAGAAAGTGCAGACAATAAAGAAAGATACGATATTTTAAGAAAAATAGGTACAGACGAAAAAATGATAAACACAGCATTATTTAAACAAATAGCAATATTTTATATGATACCTTTAGCCCTAGCAATAATACACTCAATATTTGGAATAATAACAGCAGGTAAAATACTTGAAATGTTTGGTAAACAAGATGTATTAGGAGGAATAATAACTACTGCAATACTAATAGTCATAATATATGGAGGATACTTCTTGGCAACATACTTTGGAAGCAAAAGCATTATCAAAAGCAAAATTGGAAATTAGGGACAGGTCCCAACTTCCCGATTTGGGAAATTGGGGACAGGTCATCTGTTCAATTTGAAAAATTATGGCAAAACATAATTAGCTCTAATATAGATAATTAAGAAATAAATGTAGTAATTTTTTCGTTCGACTGCGGACGCACGGCTACTTTCAATTTGTGCTAGTTCACAAATTGAAAGACCTTGTCTCACTGCAAAATACTACATTTATTTCTTTTTATATTATTTAATATTAATTATTTTAACTTATTGACAAATAAATATTGATTATGATTAAATAAAACATATGAAATGGGGGCTAGACTTTATAAAGGAGGATAGCCATATGATAAAAAATTTATCAGAAAAAGAAGAAAATCTTGAAAACACATTAGGACATCAAAAAGAAGAAAGCGGAATAATTGAATTTCTGCATAACTTTATTAAAGAGTTAGGAGATTATTTAAACAATATGAGTAATATGAAAGAAAACACTTTTGTAGTAGACCGAATTGAAAATAATGTAGCAGTTTGTGAAAATAGAGATACTGGAAAAATGGTGGAAATTCCAGTAGAAAAATTGCCACAGGAAATTAAAGATGGAACAGTAATTACAGAAAAAAATGGGCATTATGAAATAGATAAAGCAAAGCAAAAAGAAATAGAAAATAGAATAGAAGAAAAAATGAACGACATCTGGAAAAAGTAAATTTTGGAAATTGGGACCTGGTCCTAATTTCCAAAAGAAGAGAAAGGACTAGAAAATGAAAGAAAAACTAAGGAAAAGTAGGAATATTTCTAAAAAAACAGGAATATCGGGTATAATAATTTGCTTAGTGGCATTAGTGGTTTTGGCTATTAAATTTATAAATCCTGATTTATATAATGAAGTAAGCAAAACACTATTTGGAAATGAAAACAACAGTTTAAATGCAAGTGCATCAAACACAAGTATTGTAAATGATAATGATACTGATGTTGATGTTAAAGTAAATGTTACTAATCCAGAGAGTTTAAAAGATGTAACTATTAAAACTTCTAAAAAAATAACAAGTGAATTTGTATCAAATGACCAAACTTCATTAAAAGTATATTTCTTTGACGTAGGGCAAGCAGATAGTATGTTAATACAAAATAATGGTGAGAATATGCTTATAGATGCGGGCAACAATGAAGATGGAGAAACGCTAGTAAATAATTTAAAGACTTTAGGTGTAGAAAAAATAGATTATTTAGTAGGAACACATCCTCATGAAGACCATATTGGAGGTATGGATGATATTATAAATAGTTTCGAAATAGGAAAGATATTTATGCCAAGCGTATCAACAAATACAAAAACTTTTGAAGATGTAATTGATGCAGCTAAAAATAAAGGACTTCAAATAGAAACTCCAAAAACTGGAGATGAATTTACTGTAGGAAGTGCTAATTGCAATGTTGTATATGTTGGAGATAACAAGGAAAATTTGAATTTGTCATCTATAATAATTAAGATGAAGTATAACAATTTAAGCTATTTATTTACAGGAGATACAGAAGCGGATGTGGAAAATAAAATAGATTTTGGCAAAATAAATATTTTAAAAGTTGCTCATCATGGCTCAGATACAAGTAGTAGTGAAAAATTTGTAAATGAAACTGCACCAGAGGTTGCTATAATTTCTGTAGGAAAAGATAATTCTTATGGACATCCAAGTAATGAAATTATTAAAAGATATGAAAAAGTGGGAAGTAAAATCTACAGAACAGATGAAGTAGGAAATATATTTATAGAGCAAAAGTAGAAGATGTTAATAGAAATTAAAAAGAGTTAAAATACCAAAAAATAAGCTGGTATTTTAACTCTTTTTTCACATATTGTTAAAAGGTTGTGAAAATAAACATAGTAAAAATAAATTTTTGAAAGTTAAAAAATAAAAAAATTTTTAAAAATTATAAAAAAATTTAAAAAAAAGCTTGCTATTTCTAAAATGTTGTATTACAATTTAATTGAAGTGGAGAAAAGTGGTGGAAAGTGCCACAAAAAGATAGCGAGGTGAAACAAAGTGCTAATCGGTGAATTCGAGCATTCTCTAGATGTTAAAGGCAGATTAATATTACCATCAAAAATTAGAGAAGACTTGGGAGAAAAATTCATATTAACAAAAGGCTTAGATGGCTGTTTGTTTGGATTTTCTAAAACTGAATGGGCAAACTTTGAAGAAAAGCTAAAAACACTTCCACTTACAAACAAAAATGCAAGAGATTTTGTAAGATTTTTCTTATCTGGTGCAACAGAATGTGAAATGGACAAGCAAGGTAGATTTTTAATAGCTAGTAACTTAAGAGATTATGCAACACTAGAAAAAGAAGCAGTTATAATTGGTGTTGGTACTAGAATTGAAATTTGGAATAAAGATAAATGGAAAGCTTACAATAGTGACGAAAACATTTCAGCAGATCAAATTGCAGAAAACATGACAATGTTAGGAATTTAAAGCATGGGTAATTAATTTGTTATATAACTTTAAAAAGTTTATATAAATATACACAAAAGAAAATTAGAGAAAAACAAAAGAAAAACCATTAATTAAACAAAAGATAAAAAACAAGGTACAAAAGATAAAATTATTTGAGTATTTACAAAAGATAATCAAATAATTAACAAAAGCATTAAGTATCACCAAAGAAGGTTTAAAAAGCCTACTAAAGAAAAACATATAAAAATACGAAAGTATTAAACTAAAGATAAGTAAAAAAATACACATAAGAAAAATTATTTGTTTCTTAAAGTTTATAATATCTACACAAAAGAAAAAGCCAAACAAAAGATAAAGAAAATAGGAAGCATATAACAGTTGGTATTTTTATACCAACTGCTTATGCTATAATTTTAAAATATTAGGAAACAGAGTTAAAGGTGGTATTACAATTGGAATTTAAGCATGAACCAGTTTTACTAAAAGAGTGCATAGAAGCACTAAATATAAAACCAGATGGAATTTATGTAGATGGAACATTAGGTGGAGCTGGACACAGTTTCGAAATTGTAAAAAAACTATCGCCAAAAGGTCTATTAATAGGAATAGACAGAGACACAGAAGCATTAAAAGCTGCAAAAGAAAAATTGAAAAATTATACAAATGTAAAATATGTTCATGACAATCATGACAATATAAAACAAATTTTAGAAGAATTACAAATAAATGGCGTAGATGGAATTTTATTAGACTTAGGTGTTTCTTCATATCAGCTAGACGAGAAAAATAGGGGCTTTAGCTATATGGCAGACGCAGAGCTAGACATGAGGATGAATAAAGAACAAGAACTTACTGCTAAGCACGTTATAAACTCTTATTCAGAAGAAGATTTAGCTAATATAATATGGGAATATGGGGAAGAAAAATTTTCTAGACAAATTGCAAAAAATATTTGTAATGTTAGGAAACAAAAGACCATAGAAACAACAGGAGAATTGGTAGAAATTATAAAAAAGTCAATACCACTTTCAAAACAAAAAGATGGGCATCCTGCTAAAAGGACATTTCAAGCCATTAGAATAGAGGTCAATAACGAAATTAAGCCATTATACAATACTATTTTAGATTGTATAAACTGTTTAAATAAAAATGGAAGATTAGCAGTATTAACATTTCACTCTCTAGAAGATAGAGCAGTAAAAAAAGCATATAAAGAAGCAGAAGGAAATTGTACATGTCCAAGTGATTTACCATATTGTGTATGTGGAGCAAAATCGCAAGGAAAAATAATAAATAAAAAACCAATAGAAGCAACAAAAGAAGAAACAGAAAGAAACACAAGATCAAAAAGTGCAAAATTAAGAATTTTTGAGAAAAGATAAAGAACAAAGGAGGTGAGATAACTTATGGCAAGCTATAGAAACAGTGGATATCAATATGAGACAAGTCCACGAAAAATAGCTCCAGAATATAGCCCAAGGAAAGAACAAAAAGCTAATAAAACAAAAAAAGTAAACACAAATAATAAACCAAAGACTAAAACAAAATTAAAACCACATGCAAAAACAATATTATATGTGTTCTTTGGCTTTGCCTTGCTATTTGCATTAAGTTATCAAAACTCATTAATAAACGAAAGCTTTGACAAAAAAGAAGATTTAAAACAAGAATTAGCAACATTAGAAAAAGAAAATGAGCAAGCAAGAGTTAATATTCAAAATAGCTTAAACTTAGCAAATGTAGAAAAATCTGCAAAAGATATGCTAGGGATGAAAAAACTAGATGCTTCTCAAAAAGTATATGTAAGTTTACCAAAGAAAGACTATGTAGAACCTGCAACAGAAAAAGTAATTATAGATACAGAAGAAACATGGTGGCAAAAAATATTAAATTCAGTAATGGATTTTATAGGATAAAATAAATAAAAAGAGACCTTAATTTAAGCAAGTCTAATTAAATGGACACTAAAATATATAGGTCTCTTTTTTCTGGCTTTGACAATATTTTAACAATATGCTAGTATATAAATAAAAAGGAGGGGAAAATCAATGAAAACAAAAAAAGTTGTGTTAATTGTAGTTTTATGTATAGTAGTTCTTCTTATAGCCATTTGGGGAATAAGAGAATATGCTTTATGGAATGATGGAAATTTACAAAAAGATAATTCAATGTCTAGAGAAGAAGTATTAGAATTATTAAAGAAAGGAGAGGAATATCCTAATTACCATATTTCTTTTATTGGCTCTAATAATGAAAAATATGATATTTATGTTAAAGACAATGTTTTTGTAGAGTATTGTAACGACGAATTTCGACTAAGAGAAGATTATAATAACAATGAATATATCATGATTTTTAAAACTGCAGATAAAGAGATGGCAGGAATTAATAATAATTTACAAAAACAAGAATATCAACAAGCCGGCATGGATTATTCTATAGTAACTGAATCAGATTATAAATACTTAGGAGAAAAAGAATTAGATGGAAGACAAGTTATTTATATACAATTAAAAAACGGATCAGCATATACTAAATTTGCAATTGACAAAGAAACAGGAATTATAATAAATAGAATAGATTTAAGTAAAGCTTTCATTTTTACAACTAATAAAAATGAGTCTAAAAGAGAATTAAAATTAGATGTAGTAACAGATGAAGATGTAGCTAGACCAGATTTAAGCAAGTATGAAGTAGTAGAAGAATAGAAGACAAATGAAAGAATAAATAAAAAAGGCGCTTTAAAAGGCGTCTTTTTTTGGTAAAACTAAAAGAAAAAAGAATATTAAGTTATTGCGAATAACAAAGCATATAATTATAAATCAATTTCTTTAATTGATAAACTATAGATAATATGATAATATATTACCTATAATAAAAGTAAAGCAGAAAATACAAATAAAAAAGAAGGTTAAAAATGGAAAACATTGAAACAATAGGAAGCATAACTAAAAAAGTTGAAGGTGCATCAACTGATTTTGAGGAGATTAAAATATGTCAAAAAGAATAGATTTACATATTCATACAAATATATCTGATGGAAGTTTAACTCCAAAAGAAGTAATTGATGAAGCAGTAAAAAAACGGAGTATCTGTTATAGCTATAGCAGACCATGACACAATAGATGCATATAATGAAGATTTGTTTAATTATGCTAAAAGTAAAAACATAAAACTTATAAATGCGGTAGAAATATCTACAAAAGCAAATAAAGCGGGAATTCATGTATTGGGTTATAACTACGATTTAAATGATGGAGAATTTAGAGAAAGGTTAGCCAAAATAAGAAATGCGAGACATGACTATTTGCATAATGTTTCCGCAAAATTAAAAGAACTAGGATACGCTGTAGATGTTGAAGATTTAGATAAAATAGAAGCTGTTACTAAAGCACATATTGCATTAGATGTAATACACAATAATGAGAACAAAGAAAAACTTATAAAGACTTTTGGACATATTCCTAATAAAGGTGAATTTATAGAAACTATAATGAACGAAAATTGTCCTGCATATGTAAAAAAAGAGCAAATTACACCAAAAGAAGCGGCACAAATTATTAGGAAAGCAAAAGGAAAGGTCGTTTTGGCACATCCTGTGGCATATGTTCATGAAGATAATTTAACCGAAGAAGATATTTTAGAAATAGTAAAGGACATGCAACCAGATGGAATAGAAGCAAATTATATATATGTAGATAGAAATAATAATATATTTGATGAGACTAAAAAATGGAATGAATTTGCAAGAACAAATGGTTTTTTTGTAACAGCTGGTTCAGACTTTCACAATAAAGATGGAATTAGACCGGAGATAGGTTTTGTAAATATAAATTTTGTTTTAAAAGATGAAGAAATAGAAGAAATACTAAATAACATATCTAAATAACGAATTTAAGTATGTAGATTTAAAAGAAATTTAAAAATCACTTCTTTTTTCACATATTGTGAATAAAATTAAGAGAACAATGCAAAAAAGGAGTGGTAGCATGAAAAAAAATCATACACAAAAGAATAAAAAATTGGTTACTATTCCTGAAATAAAAATAAAAAAGACAAATATTCAAAAAATAAAAAATCTTAAAAAGAATGAGAAAGACAATCAAGAAAAATTAAGGAAAAAGCTCCAAAAGAAAAACGAAAAATTGCAAAAGAAAAATAAAATTAAAAAGCAAAAAACAGTAAATAAGGTAAGTGAAATAAACAGAAAACTAAGAATGAAAAACATGATATTAGTTTCATTCCTAATATTTGCTATTATACTTGGAAAAATTGCATATTTACAATTTGTAAAAGGTTCGGAATTACAGTCAATGGCGTATGTACAACAGACTTTAGACAGAAGTGTAAATCCCAAAAGAGGAACAATATATGATGCAACAAGTAAAAACATTTTAGCTGTAAGTAGTACTGTGGAAACAGTTACAGTAAACCCTGTTAATATAGCAGAAAAAGACAAAGAAAAAGTTGCAGAAGCGTTAACAAATATATTCAAACTGGATTATGAAACTATTTTGAAAAAGGTAAAAAAGAATAGTTCAATTGAAACAATTGTAAAAAAGGTAGAAAAAGATAAGACAGATGAATTAAGAAACTGGATGGAAGCAAATAATATAAAAAATGGAATTAATATAGACGAAGATACAAAGAGGTATTATCCATATAATAATTTGGCTTCACAGGTTATAGGGTTTACTGGCTCTGATAATCAAGGTTTAGATGGCATAGAAGCTATATATGATGACGAACTTAAAGGTGAGCAAGGCAAAATAGTAAAAATGACAGATGCAAGAGGTGGAGACATTGAAGAAGAGGGAGAAAATTATATAGAACCTGTTGATGGAACAGATTTAGTATTATCAATAGATGCAACTATACAAGGAATTGCAGAAAAGTATTTAGAAGAAGCGTGCATAGATAACAAAACGACAGATGGTGGAAACATAATTATAATGAATCCAAAAACAGGAGATATACTGGCAATGGCAGGATATCAAAATTACAATTTAAATAATCCATATGAGCCAAGCACTGACGAGATGAAAGAAGTATGGGATACTCTTTCGGAAAGCGAGAAAACGAAGCAAATGCAAGCAATGTGGAGAAATAAAGCTGTAACAGATACATATGAGCCAGGTTCTACTTTTAAACTTTACACAGCATCAGCAGCATTAGAGGAAGGTATAGCTACACCAGATGAAGAAGGTGCTTTTAATTGTACAGGAAGTATTGAAGTTGCAGGAGTTAGAATTAAGTGCTGGAGGTCGTATAAACCACATGGTTCGCAAAGCTTAAGAGAAGCACTAATGAATTCTTGTAATCCAGTATTTATTGGTTTAGGAGAAAAAATAGGAGTAAAAACTTATTATGAATATTTAAGAAAATTTGGGTTTCTTAAAAAGACAGGAATAGACTTACCAGGAGAGGCAAGTAGTATATTCTTAAAGGAAGAAAAAGTTGGACCTGTTGAACTTGCAACAATTGCATTTGGGCAAAGATTTGAAATTACACCAATACAAATGATAACAGGTGTGGCAACAATTGCAAATGGAGGAACACATGTAAAACCAAGAATTGTTAAAGCAAAAATAGACAGTAAAACAGGAGAAAGAGTAGACATCCCTGTTGAAACAGAAGAAAATGTAATTTCTAAGAAAACAGCAGATGAGGTATTAAGCATGATGAATACCGTAGTAGAAGTTGGAACAGGAAAAAATGCACAAGTTAAGGGGTATAGCATAGGTGGTAAAACAGGGACATCTGAGGATGGAGTAAATACAAATAAATATGTAACTTCATTTGTTGGGGTAGCACCAATAGAAGACCCACAAATTGTTTTATTAGTAACACTATATAATCCAACAGGAGAAGGTGGACACCAAGGTGGTGGTGTTGCTGCACCTATAGGCGGGCAGCTATTTTCGGAGATATTACCATATATAGAAGCACAAAAAAATGAAGATGCAGAAGTGGTAGAAGATGTTGAAGTACCTAATGTAGAAGGTTTGACTATAGAAGAAGCAAGAAATACTTTAAAAGAAAGTGGCTTAGATATAAATATTGAAAACGAAGAAAATGTAAACGAAAAGGAAACAATAGTAAAAGAGCAACTTCCTAAAAAAGGAATAAAGCTAAAAAGCGGAACTAAAGTTATAGTAAAATATTAAATATTATTTTTTCTAAAATTGCTATGATTATTTTAATAGAAAATTAAACATAAATAGTTTATTTATATATTATGTATAATTACACATTAAAGTAGTCGAAAAAATGGTAAATAATAGTCAAAAAAACTCCAAAAAAGGTATACAAAACTTTAATTTAGTTATATAATGTAAACGATTAAAATCGGAGCATTGTATAATAGAAAGGATTTATTATGAAACTAAAAGAAATTTTAGTAGGGCTTGACAGGGTAAAAGCCAAGGGAGATTTAGACGTTGACATTTCTAACATATCAAGTAGTTCAAAAGAAGTAAAACAAGGTGATATGTTTGTTGTTATCAACGGTTTTGAGTCTAATGGTGCGGAATTTATAGAAGAAGCACTTCAAAATGGTGCAAAAGTAATAATGGCACAAATAGATATTAATAAAGAAGCCATTTTAAAAATTCCAAATGACATTACAATAGTTTTAGTGGAAAATGTAAGGCACGCGTTAGCTATTGTAGCATGTAATTTTTACAACAATCCATCAAGAAAATTTAAGCTAATAGGTGTTACAGGCACAAAAGGGAAGACCACAACTACATTTATGATAAAAGATATTTTAGAAAAGCAAGGATATAAAGTAGGGCTAGTAGGCACTATTTGCACATATATAAATGGAAAAAATTTAGGCGACAACGATAGAACAACACCAGAAAGCTTAGAATTGCAAAAAATATTTAGCATGATGGTAGAAGCAAAAACAGAAGTTGTAGTTATGGAAGTATCATCACAAAGTTTAAAACTTTCAAGAGTAGATGGATGTGACTTCGACATTGGAATATTTACAAACTTTTCTGAAGACCACATAAGTGAAAAAGAGCATCCAGATATGGAAGATTATTTCAACTCAAAAGTACAACTATTTAAAATGTGTAAAAGTGGTTTTATAAATATAGATAATATATACACATCACAAATATTAAAACTTGTTCCGGAGTGTGATATAAAAACATATGGAATAGATAATCCTGCAAATTTACTTGCAAAAGATATTACTGTTACAAACACAACAGCTGACTTTAAAGTAAAAATTGGAGATAGAAATGAAAGAATAAAGGTTGGAATTCCAGGAAGGTTTAGTGTGTACAATGCACTAGCTGCAATAAGTGTAGCTAACAAGTTTAATTGTAGTGCAGACAACATAAAAGAAGCTTTATTAAATGTTAGAGTTCCAGGAAGATGTGAATTAGTAGATAATTCAAAAGAACTAAAAATTATGATAGACTATGCTCATTCTCCAGAAAGCCTAGAAAATATTTTACAATCTGCAAAAGAATATACACTAGGTAGAGTAATATGTGTATTTGGCTGTGGAGGAGATAGAGATGCTAGAAAAAGACCTATAATGGGAGAAATAGCTGGAAAATTAGCAGATTATACTATTGTTACATCAGATAATCCAAGAACAGAAAATCCAGAAGAAATTGTAAAAGAAATAGAAGCAGGAATAAAGAAAACAAAAGGAAAATATGAATGTATTGTAGATAGAAAAGAAGCTATAAAAACTGCAATAAAAATGGAAAAGAAAAACGATATTGTTATTATAGCAGGTAAAGGGCATGAACTTACTCAGGAAATAAATCATAAAAAATATCCTTTTGATGAAAGAGTAATTGTAAGAGAAATTATAGAAAATAAGTAACTACTAAGGAGGAAATATGGAATTTCAAACAAAAATAATATTGCTGTCATTTGTAATGACTGTAGTTTTAGCATTTATAATAATTCCTATTCTTAAAAAGTTAAAAATAGGGCAAATAGAAAGAGTAGAAGGACCACAATCGCATTTAAAAAAACAAGGTACCCCAACAATGGGTGGAATTATAATGATTATTGTAATTATACTAGTTGGTGCTGTAATGTTTATAGATTATGCAAGGTCAATAGATGCAGGAGAAAAACAAGTAGCGCAAAATTTATTGCCAATTATAGCTGTTACAGTAGGATTTGGAGTAATTGGATTAATAGATGATTTAAAAAAACTAATAGGAAAAAATACAGAGGGATTAAAACCGTCATATAAAATGTTAGGACTATTAATAGTATCTGTTGGATTTTCTTTATATTTAACAGAGGTAATGCATTTTGAACCACAAATATACATACCATTTGCAGATGTTTATTTTACATTTCCGGTGTGGCTATATGTACCATTTGTTGTATTAGTATTTTTAGCAACAACAAATGCTATAAATTTAACAGATGGTATAGATGGGCTTTCAACAAGTGTTACTACAATAATATTAACATGTTTAACTATAATTAGTGTAATTTTTGGAATTAAAGAAGTCACAGTATTTGGCTCAATTTTAATAGGAACATGTTTAGGATTTTTATTATTTAATTTATATCCTGCAAAAGTTATGATGGGTGATACCGGTTCGCTTTTATTAGGAGGAGCAATAGCAGGAATAGCAATATATTTAAAAATGCCATTATTATTATTAATTATTGCTTTAGTTCCTATATTAGAAACTTTATCTGTAATAATTCAAGTAGCATATTTTAAGAAAACAGGTAACAGAATATTTAAAATGGCACCATTACATCATCACTTTGAACTTTCTGGTTGGAAAGAGAATAAAATTGTATCAGTATTTAGCATAGTAACTCTAATATGTTGTGCTTTAGGATTAATGGTTATATAGATTTAGTGGAGGATAAATGAAACAAAGGGTTAGTAAAACAAATAATTTCATAAAGAATAAGTTTGATTTTATACTTTTTACTGTTGTAATAGTCCTATTAGCCTTAGGAATTATAATGGTTCTTTCTGCAAGTGCTCCAACTTCTCTTGCTGAAAATGGTAAGAGTTATACATATGCTGTAAGACAATTAATATTTGCGATTATTGGTGTAACTGCCATGATTATTATTTCAAAGATAGATTATCATATATATAAGAAATTCTATTGGCCAGCATACATTGTTTCTATAGTAATATTGCTTTTAGTACTTGTACCTGGGCTAGGTTCAGGAGCAAATGGTGCTACAAGATGGATAAAGTGGCCTGTACAATTTCAACCATCAGAAGTTACCAAAGTACTATTAATTGTATTTTATGCAGGATACTTAGCAGATCATAAATCAGAAATTACAGATTTTTGGAAGGGATTTGTAAAACCATTATTATTTTTACTACCTCCATTTGCAATATTATTTTTTGTACAAAACCACTTAAGTGTATGTATTGTTATTGCAGCTATTGTTGGAGTAATGATGATTGCCGCAGGAATACGAATGCTTTTTGTATGGGCAACATGTGGTATAGGAGCAGTAGGAGTAACAGGATTATTGTTAATAATGCAAGCAAAAGACTCAGGAGGATTTAGATTAAGCAGAATATTATCATTTTTGGATCCTTGGTCAGACCCAACAGGAGATGGATGGCAAGTAATACAAAGTTTTTATGCTATAGGTTCAGGTGGATTTTTTGGAGTAGGACTACGGAGAAAGTAAGCAAAAATTCTTATACATATCAGAGCCGCAAAACGACTTTATATTTTCAATAGTAGCAGAAGAATTAGGATTTATTGGTTGTTTTGCAATTATAGCATTATTTGCAGTTTTAATTTGGAGAGGAATACTAACTGCTATGAAGGCACCTGATACTTTTGGAAGTCTATTAGCAGTTGGAATAACAACATTAATAGGAGTTCAAGTAATTATAAATATTGCAGTTGTAACAGGATTAATACCAGTTACAGGTATGGCGCTACCATTCTTTAGTGCAGGGGGAACAGCACTTATGATATTACTTGCAAGTATGGGAATTTTATTAAATATATCAAGAGCATGCAAAAAAGTATAAAGATAGATATAAGACGGGCAAAATTAGGACCCGTCTTAAAATAACAAATATAAGTAGCAATATATTAAAAATAATAGCAAATAAAAGCAAGAAATAGAAAATTTAACATTAATAAGTTTTTGTTAAAAATTATAGTGCTTAGTTAAAGAATAATAAGATTTTATTAGAAAACAATGGCTAAAATTTATAGTATAGAGAGGAAGGATTAATAATTATGAAGGTAATTATAGCAGCTGCAGGAACTGGGGGACATATAAATCCGGCATTGGCTATAGCAAATAAAATAAAGCAAGAAGAAAAAAATTCTGAAATTATATTTGTAGGAACTGACAGAGGACTAGAAAATGACTTAGTACCTAGAGCAGGATATGAACTTAAAAAAATTGATGCATATGGATTTAATAGACAAATATCTATAGACAATGTAAAAAAAATGTATAAAACATTTAAATCTATTGGTCAAGCCAAAAAAATAATAGAAGACTTTAAACCAGATATTATGATTGGAACTGGCGGATATATTTGTTTACCAGTCGGAATTGCTGCAAGTAAATACAATGTGCCAATTGTGTTACATGAGAGTAACGCATTTCCAGGAGTTGCAATAAAAATGCTAGCTAAAAAGGCAGAAACAATATTGGTTGGATTTGAAGACGCAAAAGAAAGAATAAAAAATGCAAAAAATGTAGTTGTTGTAGGAAATCCAAGTAAAGTAAAAAAATTAAATTTTACTGAAAAGCAAAAACAAGAAATAATAAATAAGATTGGTTTAACAGATTTGTCAAAACCAATAGTATTAGTATTTGGTGGAAGTCAAGGGGCTCAAAAAATAAACGAAAGTTTTATAAATATAATTAGTAAAAAGCTAAACAAAGATTATCAAATTATATGGGCAACAGGACCAAACCAATACGACATGATAAAAACAAAATTACAGAGTTTAAACATTAGTATTAATAATATTCCAAATGTAAAAATACTACCATACATATATAACATGGAAGAAGTAATGAATTGTGTAGACTTAGTAGTAAGTAGAAGTGGGGCTATGACTATAACAGAAATATCTATAGTAGGAAAGCCAAGCATATTTATACCTTTCCCATATGCTACAGAAAATCACCAAGAATATAATGCAAAAGTTTTAGAAAAAGTAGGAGCAGCCAAAATAATTTTGGACGCAAAATTAGATGATAATATCTTAAATTCGACAATTAATGAAATTATTAGCGACAAAGAAAAAATGTGTCGAATGAGTGAAAACGCTCATGCGGTAGAAATTAAGAATGTAGAAGATAAAATCTATGTCGAATTATGTAAAATATTGGAGACGAAAAAACATTGAAAAGTTTAAGATTATAATATATAGTGGGGATATCGCGTTCGCAATCGCGTGGCTTAAGGGGAAGGAGGAAACTGTATTGCATAATCTTAGAACATTTTTCGGTAAGACTACCATAAATAACGAAGAATCAGAAAACTTTAATTTTGACAAAATCTACTTAGAATATTACAAAAACAGAAATGAAGAAGAAATTAAAGCAAAGGAAAAGCCATATGGAGTAACAATAATAAAGAAAACGCAAACAGGAAAAATACTAGAGATAGAAGAAAAAGAAATAACAAATATTATAAACAAAGAAAACGATGCTGATAATATTTTGAAATTACTTGTAGCCTATAAGGTAACACCAATTGGTTTGGATGACGTTTTGCAAGATTTGGTAAGTTATTAAAATATAAAGATTAGTAATTTAAGGTAAAATAATTTATATAAAATTATAAATTTTTTGCTTAAAATTTCTAATCTTTTTTATTATATATGCTGAGTAAAAGTTAAGTATAGTTATTTTATATGCCTTGCTGCTCGCAACTACTTATTATCAAAATAAAAACTACATTTTTATTTTGATAGAAAGAAAGTTGCTCGAATCGCATTCCGCTTACGCTACGTTTGGTCGCTGCGCGGCATTATAAAATAACTATACTTAACTTTTCTATAAATATTCTTAAGAAAAAAGTCGAATTTATGAGCATCTTTTTTTAAGTATTACTTGCAAAATTGTAATTTTTAAGCTATTATAATCTTTAGTTTAAAAAAAGGAGTTAAAATATGCCAAATAAATTAATAATTGTTGAGTCGCCTGCAAAGGCAAATACAATAAAAAAGTTTTTAGGTGGAAATTACAAAGTTATGGCATCTATGGGACATATAAGAGACTTGCCAAAGTCTAAATTAGGAGTAGATATAGAACATGACTTTGAACCAGAATATATAAATATTAGAGGTAAGGGAGATTTAATAAAATCTTTAAAGAAAGAAGCCAAAAATGCAAGTAAAGTATATCTTGCAACTGACCCTGACCGTGAAGGAGAGGCTATAGCATGGCATTTATCTCATATATTAGAAATACCACAAGATGCGGTGTGCCGTGTTACATTTAATGAAATAACAAAAGAAACAGTCCAAAAATCTATTAAAGAACCAAGAAAGATAGACATGAACTTAACAGATGCACAACAAGCAAGACGTGTATTGGATAGAATAGTAGGTTATAAAATTAGCCCTATTTTATGGAAAAAAGTAAAAAGAGGACTATCTGCAGGACGTGTTCAATCTGTAGCGGTTAAGTTAATTGTAGACAGAGAAGAAGAAATAGAAAAATTTATCCCACAAGAGTATTGGAACATATATGCTATATTAATAGAGCCAAATTCAAATAAAAAGTTCGAAGCCAAATTTTATGGTAAAGACGGAAAGAAATTAGAAATAAATAATGAAGAAGAAGTTAATAACATTTTAAAACAAATAGAAACTGGAAAGTACGTAGTAGATGATGTAAAAAAAGGAGAGAAAAAAAGAACTCCAGCACCACCATTTACAACGAGTACAATGCAACAAGAAGCTTCAAGAAAAATTGGCTTTACACTTAAGAAAACAATGTCTGTTGCACAAGGATTATATGAAGGTGTAAAAGTGACTGAAAGAGGAACAGTTGGTTTAATTACATATATGAGAACAGACTCTACTAGAATTTCTGAAGAAGCAAGACATGCTGCTAAAAATTATATAGAAGAAACTTATGGAAAGTCATATTATGAAAATAGATATTATAAAACAAAACAAAACTCACAAGATGCACATGAGGCAATTAGACCAACTTATATAGACTTAACACCAGAAAAAATAAAAAATGACTTAACACCTGACCAATATAAACTATATAGATTAATTTATAACAGATTTATAGCAAGTCAAATGTCGGCAGCAGTTTATGACACAGTTTCTGCTAATATAAATGTTAATTCTTATAATTTTAAGGCAAGTGGACAAACTTTAAAGTTTAAAGGTTTTATGACTTTATATGTAGAAACTTTAGACAACGAAAAAGAAGAAACAGATGAAAGTATTCCAGAGCTAGTAGTAGGACAAGAAGTTATAAAAGAAAAATTAGAGCCAAAACAAAGCTTTACAGAACCACCTCCAAGATATACAGAAGCAAGCTTAGTAAAGGCTTTAGAAGAAAAAGGTATAGGAAGACCAAGTACATATTCTCCAACAATTACAACTATATTAGAAAGACATTATATTCAAAAAGAACAAAAACAATTAGTACCTACAGAATTAGGAAAGGTTGTAAATACAATACTTACAGAAAACTTTACAGATATTATAAATGTAGAGTTTACAGCCAAAATAGAAGAAGATTTTGACGAAATTGCAGAAGGAAAAGAACCTTGGAAAGAAGTTATTAGAGAATTTTATGGGCCTTTTGAAAAAGAAGTAGAAAAAGTAGATAAAGAATTAGAACATGTTAAAATAGAAGATGAAGTAACAGACATACCATGTGACAAATGCGGCAGAATGATGGTAATAAAATACGGAAGATATGGAAAATTTTTAGCATGTCCAGGCTATCCTGAATGTAAAAATGCAAAACCTTTAATAGAAAATATAGATGTACCTTGCCCTGTATGTGGAGCAAAAGTGCAAGTTAGAAAAACAAAAAGAGGTAAAAAATACTATATTTGTGAGAATAACCCTAAATCTTGTAATTATATATCTTGGAATAAACCAAAAGTGGGAGAAGCATGGTCTCCAGAGATAGAAAAAGAAACAAACAAAGCAAAAAGAGCTACTAGAAAGACAAAAAAGAGTAAAAAAGCGAAAAACAGCAAAAATGCTAAAAAATAATAACTATAAAAATTTGACTAACTATTCACTTGTAAAAATAGATAAAATGATATATAATACATATTTAGTAAATTATTAGGGGTAAGGTCATGATTTTAAATAATAATAAAGTAGATGATGAAGAAAATAAAAAGGTATTTAAACAGCTAATAAATACCTTTTTAACAGTAGAGAATAAGCAAATACAAAATATTAAAAATTTAGATAATAACATACATATAGAGCCAACAATTTTTTATGACAAATTCCATGGAACTTTAAAAATAGAATTTAAAATTGGAAATATGCAGATGTATAAATTAAAAAACATAGTTGAATTTTATGATAGAATGATGGCTCAAGAAGTTTATAAATATGGCTCTAAATTAGAATTTAAACATGTTAAAGAAGCATTTGATGAAGATAGTATAAAATTATTAGAATTCATTTTAAAATATGCAGAAATTATAAAATATACAAATGAAGCTAACAATTTGTACACAAGCTATGGAAAAAAGTTAAACGAGGCAAATATTACTATTTCAAAATCAGCATTGGATGAGTTATTTGAAATATTAAATAATAAAAGTGTAAAATTTGTTAGTGGTCAAGTAGAAACAAATGTTAGATTTTTAACAGAAGAACCTAATATAAAATTAAACTTATCAAAAGAAAAAAATAATAAATATGAAATTACACCTAATATAGATATTTATTCATATGATGTTATTTATGGAAAAGATTATATATACATTTTATTAAAAGATACATTATATAAATGTGATAAACAGTACGAAGATACAATTTTAAAGACATTAGACATATACAAGAAAAACTATACAGGAGAAATATACTTAAATACGGAAGAGGAATTAAAGGACTTTTTTAGTATAGTTAATCCAAAATTAAAAAAATATGTGGAGTTTAAAGGAGTATCTGTTGAAGAATTAGAAAAATATATACCTAAAGAACTTGGTGTAAAAATTTATCTAGATTATGATAATCAAAATAGAATTGTTGCAGACATAAAATTTTGCTATGGAGAAGAAGAGTTTAATCCATTAGTAAATCAAAACATAAAAGAAGTAAGAAACATGGTTGCTGAAGATGAAGCTTTAGAAATAATGCGAAATACAGGTTTTATGCTTGATATAAAAAATAACAGATTAATATTAGTAGACGAAGAAAAAATTTATGAGTTTTTAACTAAAGACATAGAATTATATATGAAAAAGTTTGAGGTTCTAGCAACAGATAATTTCAAAAATAGAGAAATAAGACCATTTAAAATAAATTCGATAGGAGTAAGGCTAGAAAGCAATTTATTAAATATAAATATAGAAGATATAGGCCTAGACTTAAACGAAATAAGTGAAATTTTAGAAAGATATAAATTAAAAAAGAAATATTATAGACTAAAAGATGGAAATTATATTAACATAGCAGATAACAATGACATAGAATTATTATCTAACATGATTGATGGTATGGACATAAAGTATAACGAAATTAAAGATGGAGTAATTACAGTTCCACTTTATAGAGGTATTTACTTAGAAAATATTTTGAAAAAATTAAAAAATACTAATATTGTAAAAGACGAAAATTATAAAAAAATTGTAAATGATTTAGAAATAAAAGAAAACGATTATGAAGATGTAAACGTAAAGGGGCTAAATGCAGAATTAAGAGGATATCAAAAATTAGGATATAGATGGTTAAAAAATTTAGATTATTACCACTTAGGTGGCATTTTAGCAGATGACATGGGACTTGGAAAAACAGTTCAAATATTAGCAGTAATATTATCATATGTAAATGAAAATGGTAAAAATGCAAAACCTTCTATAGTTATATGTCCAAGCTCACTTTCACTTAACTGGCTTAATGAAGTAAAAAAATTTGCACCAAGCTTAAAATGCATTGCTATAGGTGGAAATGCTATACAAAGAGAAAAACAAATAGAAAAAATACCGTCATGTAATATTATAATAACATCTTATGAACTTTTAAAAAGAGATATAGATTTATATAAAGAAAAAAATTATGAATTTAAATATGCTATTGCAGATGAAGCACAATACATAAAAAATAATAACACTCAAAATGCAAGAGCAATAAAGGTAATTAACGCAGAAACAAGATATGCCTTAACAGGAACACCTATAGAAAATTCATTATCAGAATTGTGGTCAATATTTGACTATATAATGCCAGGATACTTATTTGGGCATAAAAAATTCAAAGAAGAATATGAGACTCCAATAGTAAAAGACGAAGACGAAAATGCTATGGATAAGTTAAAACAACTAATAGAGCCATTTGTATTAAGAAGAGTTAAAAAAGAAGTTTTAACAGAGCTTCCAGATAAAACGGTTACAGTACTATATAATGAAATGGGAGAAGAGCAAAAGGCACTTTATAAATCATATTTAGCAATAGCAAAAAAAGAAGTAAAGCAAGAAATATCTGAAAATGGATTTGAAAAAAGCCAAATAAAAATACTATCACTTTTAATGAGATTAAGACAAATTTGTTGTCATCCATCGTTATTCTTATCAAATTATAAGGGAGAAAGTAGTAAGTTAAGCCAATGTATAGAAGTATTAAAAGATGCTATATCATCTGGACATAAAATATTGTTATTTTCTGGATATACATCAATGTTTGACATAGTAGAAAAAGAATTAAAGAAAAGTAATATAAATTATTTTAAATTAACAGGACAAACAAAAGTGCCAGATAGAGTTAATTTAGTTGATGAGTTTAATACAAATCCAGATATAAAAGTATTTTTAATTTCATTAAAAGCGGGAGGAACAGGACTTAACTTAACAGGAGCAGATATGGTAATTCATTATGACCCATGGTGGAATATTTCTGCAGAAAACCAAGCAACAGATAGAACTTATAGAATAGGGCAAAAAAACAATGTACATGTATATAAAATGATAACAAAGGGCTCTATAGAGGAAAAAATATACGAATTACAAAAACGCAAAGAAAAATTAGTAGATAATATGCTATCTACCAAAACAACATTTATTAATAAACTTTCAGAAGCAGATATTATGAAATTATTTGAGTAATAACACTTCACACGTTATAAGTCTATTGACAAGTAACGTGTGCTTTCTTTTATGCAATTTAAATATTTGTGCGTAACTCTTTTTTTGTCTGATTTTACATAAAATGAAAAATGTGGTAAAATATATATAAGTAGCTATTGCTACAAATTATTTCCTAGAGGGAGTTGTTCCTATGACTATGCATTTTACTAACAACGAGATTCCTTACGATAAGGTTGCTCGGATGTATGCCCAAATTGGGCTTATGGAGGAACTGGAAAAGGTACTCAAAGAGGTGAAGCTGAGCATTCGCCTCGAGTATGTAAGAGTCGAAATCATGGCAGAGAGAATCGAGAGAACCTGTGAGATCACAGGAGTTCTCGATGACAGCATCAGCAGCTTTACAAAAGCGGTGGAGGAATACATAATGTCCTCCATTTGGGAAAAAGGTACGGAAATTTCCGCCAATACGGGGAAAAACCGTAAAGAGGTTCTTAAAGAACTTCTTACAACTGACAATGCGCAAGAGTGCATTGACTGGTTTGTTCCGAACTACAAGGATGACTTGCTGCAAGACATCTCGCTCATTAAGATCTCTTACGAAAAGGGTCTGGATGATTATGAAACTATTACCAGTGAAGAGGTAATTGCGAAAAAAAACGAGTTCATCAAGCAGGCCGGGTTATCCTTCTCCGATTTCAAAGTACCTGAAGCAAAGTAAAAGTGAAGACAATAATCGCGTAGGGATAATGTAAATTCCCTCAATGAGAGATACATGGTGAAGGCAGTGCCAACACTATGTATCTCTTTTTTGGAAAAAATTAAATATAACGGTATACTAAAATAACTACTTATGATAAAATTAGTCTAAAATAATATAAAGAATAAAAAATAAATATAAATATTAATAAATTTTTTTATTTAGAATTCTAGAAATAAAATATATTTTTATAACGAGGTGATATATGAAAGATTATATAACAATAATCGGAGGTGGCTTAGCAGGTACAGAAGCTGCTTATCAAATAGCAAAAAGAGGAATAAAAGTAAAATTATATGAGATGAAACCAGACAAATTTTCACCAGCACATAGCAATAAAAACTTAGCTGAAATAGTTTGTAGCAACTCTTTTAAGTCAAATTTACATACTAATGCTTGTGGACTATTAAAAGAAGAACTTAGATTGTTAGACTCGCTTTTAATAAAAATAGCGGATAAAACAGCAGTTCCAGCAGGGCAAGCATTAGCAGTTGATAGAGAAAAGTTTTCAGAAGAAGTTACTAAGCAAATAGAAAGCATGGATAATATAGAAATTATAAGAAAAGAAATTGGACATGATTTAGTGGATAATTCAGATGATATCCTTATAAGTGAAGAGTTAACCAGTGAGCTAAAAGAAATGGCAGAAGAGGGAATTGTAATTGTTGCTACTGGACCACTTACCTCAGATAAGCTTTTTAAAGAAATATTAGATATTACAGGTAATAATAATTTGTATTTTTATGATGCAGCAGCTCCAATTATAGATAAAAATACAATAAATATGGATATTGCATTTAATGGAAATAGATATGAGCAAGAAAGAGAAAAGGATGAAGACATAGAAACATGGAAAAATAGAATTTTAAATCAAGACAAAAGCTATATAAACTTACCAATGAACAAAGAAGAATATGAGAATTTCTGGAATGAACTTGTAAATGCAGAAGTAGTAGAACTGCATAATTTTGAAAAAAGAGAAATATTTGAAGGCTGTATGCCAATAGAAATAATGGCAAAAAGAGGAATAGATACATTACGTTTTGGACCACTTAAACCAGTTGGATTTACAGACTTAAGAACAGGAAAAAGACCATATGCGGTTGTACAATTAAGACAAGATAACTCACAAGGCAATTTATATAATATGGTAGGATTTCAAACTAATTTAAAATTTGGAGAGCAAAAGAGAGTATTTAGATTAATACCAGGTTTAGAAAATGCAGAATTTGAAAAATACGGTGTTATGCATAGAAATACATTTATTAATTCTCCAAAACTATTAGACGAAACATACAACTTAAAAAAGAATAATAATATATATTTTGCTGGACAAATTACAGGAGTAGAGGGGTATGTAGAATCTATAGCATCAGGCTTAGTTGCAGGACTAAATGCTATAGAAAAATATAAAACCTTAAAAAACGATAACAATAAATACAATAAGCAAGAAGAGAAGATAAAGAAAGAATATGAAAAGGATAATAATACGGATACTTGTAAAGAAAAGAGAAACAAAATTATTTTTCCAGAAGATACAATGATTGGTGCATTAGCAAAATATATTTCAAGCCATAATGATAATTTCCAACCTATGAATGCAAATTTTGGAATTTTGCCAGAACTTCCAGAAAAGATAAAAGATAAAAAAATAAAGTATGGTAAGCTAGCGGATAGAGCAATAGAACACTTAAATAATATGCTAAGAAATATTACAATAATATAACAAATGAATTATATTTTTATTACATTTTAACAACTTTACATAAAACAGTTGAAAAAATAATCGAAATATGGTAAAATATAACATAGTGATATTATTTTTTTATATAAAGGAGATAAAAGAATATGGGAAAACATAGAGATAAATTAGAAGAAATGTACCAAGAAATAGACTCTAAGTATAGTAAACTTTCAGAAAATGAAATAAAAGAGCTTATAGCTGTAGGAGAAGCAAGAGCAGAAGGAAGCAATGAAGAAGTAGATAAGCTAAAAGAAACTATCAAAACAAAAGAGCAATTAATAGCTGCTTTAATGGATAAAGAATCATCTCCTAGAATTCAAAAAGCTATAGCAGATGCAGAAATGGAATTAAAAGAAGCACAAGGAAAATTAACAGAACATGAACGTCAACAAAATTTATTTAAAAAAGGACAAGTTAATTTAAAAGCATATATCAAAAACAAAGCTCAAATACAACAAATAAGAGCTTTTAAAGCTAATATGGAAAAGAAATTACCAGCAGAAATTAAAAAAAGAGATGAGAGCGAAGCAAAAATTAAAACAGCAGAAACAGAATTAAAAGAAGTTTTAAAAACATTATCTGATGAAAAGCTTACCATGAACATGATGGGAGACGAATATAATAATTTACAAATAAAAAAGGAAAGTCTAGAAAAAGAGTTAAAAGAACAAACAGAAATATATAAAAAATCTAAAGAAAGAATATTAGAATTAGAAGCAAAAATTGGAAAATGTGACTTAGCTTGGAAAACTTTGTTTACAGGAAAAACTTGGGATGATATTCAAAGAAGAGCATTAGACCCTAATAGAAAATTTACTAGAAAAGTTGATGAAAACTCAAAATTAAAGCCAGAAAATGCAAAAGGTAAAAAACTTTCACCAGAAGAGCAAATGAAAGCTGATATTGCAAAAACTGTTGATGATGTACAAAAAGAACAACAAGAAAATAATGGAAAAGATAAAGGTGAAGGTGAAGGAAAATCAGACTTACCAGCACCAACACCAAAACATCCAAGATGGGAGAAATTTAAAAACTTCTTTAAAAATGCTGGACGTAAAATAAAAGAAATATTCGTTGGAGAAGATGAAACAAAAGAGCCAGATTACTCAAAAATGGATAATATTCCAGCAGATAAAAGAGATCAATTCTTAGAAGAATTAAGAAAACATGTTGATAAAGAATATGGAAAAGAAGTAAGAGAACAAAAAGAAGCTAAATATATGGAACAACATCAGGCTAAACCAAAGGATAAAGAGTTACAAGACAAAGAAGAAAGATAAATCAAGAAAAGAATAAATAAAAATGTATGTTTCGGAAGGATGCAGAGTATATCTGCATCCTTCTATTCCTTATTTACATAAACTTGAGAAAATAAGGAAAATATGGTATAATAAAATATGCAAACCTTTAAAACCTAAAAAACATAGAGAAAGGAAGATCAAGATGAAAAAAGGTTTGGGTCGGGAGCTTGGACAGTTTATTATTTTTATAGGAATTATTTTAGCTGTACTTGCAATCCTCTGGATTGCTACCAAGCTCGGTTTCGTGTTATCCTGGTTCGGTAACAATTGGTTGCCTTTCGTAATTGGTTTTGGAACAGCGACTGTCATGAAGCTGTTTACGACAGCATTTTTTGACAGAACAAATCGGAGACACGACCACGAGGAATAATTTCCCTCGACAGCAGGTATCCATTTAGGATGCCTGTTTTTTAGTTGTTGACATTGTATTTTACATATGGTTATAATTATACCATAAGAAAGTTATATTTTTTATTAATAAATTAGTGAACTATAAAGATAGAATATAATTAGAAAATCATTACGAATTAATGAGATGTAATAAAAAATATGGTAAAATGTAAAAGTAAAACATAATAAAAATTAGTAGCAAAAATAGGAAAATTCCTTGACTTAAAGACATAAAAATGATAAAATATAACCGTTAGTTTAAAATACGCTAATTGCGTGTTTCCCTAACGGTTTTATTATTTTTAAGAAAAGAGGTGAAATTCAAGTGCCAACAATTAATCAATTAGTAAGAAAAGGAAGAAAAAGTACTAGAGCTAAATCTACAGCTCCAGCATTACAACATGGCTACAACTCAAGAAATAAAAGAGTTACAAACCAAAGATCTCCACAAAAAAGAGGAGTATGTACTGTTGTAAAAACTGTAACTCCTAAGAAGCCAAACTCAGCTTTAAGAAAGGTTGCCAGAGTTAGACTTTCAAACGGATATGAGGTTACTTCTTATATTCCAGGTATAGGACATAACTTACAAGAGCACAGTGTTGTTTTAATAAGAGGAGGAAGAGTAAAAGACCTTCCAGGTGTTAGATACCATATAATTAGAGGAACACTAGATACAGCAGGAGTTAAAGACAGAATGCAAGGTCGTTCTAAATATGGAGCTAAAAAACCAAAAAAATAATATTATAAGATACTTAAATATCGTTAATAATATTATTTAAAATTAATTCTAATCATAAAACTATAATTAGAATTAAAAAAATTAATACTAGTGCTTGTAATTCTTACTAAATTTAATGCACTTGAATTTAGAATAGATTATATGCACTATGCGGAAAAATGAAAACAATTTTTCAGAGTACCAAAAACAGGAATTAAGCATAATAAATTTAATTTTATAAAATTTATTAATGTAAGTACTGATAAATTAAAAAGGAGGGAAGAATAGTGCCAAGAAAGGGATATATAGCAAAAAGAGAAGTTTTACCAGACCCAATATACAATAGCAAAGTTGTTACAAAATTAATAAACAATGTTATGTTAGATGGTAAAAAGACAGTTGCTCAATCAATAGTTTATGATGCATTTGACATTATAAAAGAAAAAGAGCAAAAAGATCCATTAGAAGTTTTTGAAGCTGCACTTGAAAATGTAATGCCTGTTCTTGAAGTTAAAGCTAGAAGAGTAGGTGGAGCAACATATCAAGTTCCATTAGAAATTAGACCAGAAAGAAGACAAACTTTAGGGTTAAGATGGTTAGTTAAATATGCAAGAACAAGACATGAAAAAACAATGGCTCAAAAATTAGCTAATGAAATTATGGATGCTGTAGCTGGAAACGGTGGAGCATTTAAGAAGAAAGAAGATATGCATAAAATGGCAGAAGCTAATAGAGCGTTTGCTCATTACAAATTCTAAAATTTTAATTATAAGCTACGTCTAACTGCGTTAACCATTGCTTAAATTTTTTTCGATGAACAATTCGTACTATTTCAAAAATTTTAGCTCGGTTGCCTTGTTATACTTGCTTCTAATTAAAATTTAGAGAGTATTTTAAAAAGGAGATATACTTAGAAATAATGGTAATCACTAATTCATAAGGGGAGGGGACATACCTTGAACCGAATGAGGAGTGACCTAAGGCAAAAGGTGTGTCCCCTGACATTATTTAAAAGGAGGATAAAAAAAGTGGCTGGAAGAGAATTTCCTTTAGAGAAAACAAGAAATATTGGAATAATGGCCCATATAGATGCAGGAAAGACAACTACAACTGAAAGAATTCTATTTTATACAGGTAAAACTCATAAAATAGGAGAGGTTCATGAGGGAGAAGCTACTATGGACTGGATGGTTCAAGAGCAAGAAAGAGGTATAACAATTACTTCTGCTGCTACAACTTGCCAATGGTTAGGACATAGAATAAATATTATAGATACTCCTGGACACGTTGACTTTACTGTAGAGGTTGAAAGATCTTTAAGAGTACTTGATGGTGCTGTTTGCGTATTCTCTGCAAAAGATGGTGTACAACCACAATCTGAAACAGTTTGGAGACAAGCAGATAAATATCAAGTTCCAAGAATGGCATATGTAAACAAAATGGACATAACAGGTGCTAATTTCTTAAATGCTGTAGAGCAAATGAAAAAGAGATTAAACACTAATGCTGTTCCAATTCAACTACCTATAGGTGCAGAAGATGTATTCAAAGGTATAGTAGACTTAATAAAAATGAGAGCATTCGTTCACAAAGACGATTTAGGAAAAGAGATTGAAGAATGTGATGTTCCAGAAGAATTAAAAGCTCAAGCTGAAGAATACAGAACAAAAATGATTGAAGCTGCTGCTGAACAAGATGATGAATTAATGATGAAATATCTTGACGAGGGAGACCTTACAGAAGCAGAAATTAAGAAAGGACTAAGAAAAGGAACTTTAGCAAATAAATTAGTTCCTGTAGTATGTGGTTCTTCTTATAAAAATAAAGGTGTACAAGAACTATTAAACGCAATAGTTGACTATATGCCATCACCTTTAGATATACCACATATTAAAGGTGTAGATCCAGAAGGTAACGAAGTAGAAAGAAAAACTGACGACAAAGAGCCTTTTGCAGCATTAGCATTTAAGATTGCAACAGACCCATTTGTTGGAAAACTTTGTTTCTTCAGAGTATATTCTGGTACATTAGATGCTGGTTCAACAGTATTAAATGCAAATAAAGATAAAAAAGATAGAATAGGTAGAATTCTATTAATGCATGCAAATCACAGACAAGATATTGAAAAAGTATATGCTGGAGATATTGCTGCAGCAGTTGGATTAAAAGAAGTATCTACAGGTGATACACTTTGTGATCCAGCACATCCAGTTGTATTGGAATCAATGGAATTCCCAGAGCCTGTTATAGACATAGCTATAGAGCCAAAAGATAAAGCTAATAGCGAAAAAATGGGTATAGCTCTTGCAAAACTTGCAGAAGAAGACCCAACATTCAAAACATGGACAGACCATGAAACAGGACAAACAATTATAGCTGGTATGGGTGAATTACACTTAGACATAATTGTTGACAGATTAAAGAGAGAATTTAAAGTTGAATGTACAGTTGGTAAACCACAAGTTTCTTACAAAGAAACAATTAGAAATAAAGTTAAAGTTCAAGGAAAATTCATTCGTCAATCTGGTGGACGTGGACAATATGGTGATGTTTGGTTAGAAATGGAACCATTAGAGCCAGGTAAAGGTATAGAATTTGAGAGCAAAATCGTTGGTGGTGTTGTTCCAAAAGAATATATTAAACCAATTGAAGAAGGAGTTAGAGAAGCAGCTGAAAGTGGTATACTTGCTGGATATCCAGTAATAGACTTTAAAGCAACTCTAGTAGATGGTTCTTACCATGAGGTAGACTCATCAGAAATGGCCTTCAAAATTGCTGCATCTATGGCATTTAAAGAAGGATGTAAACAAGCTAAATCTGTATTACTTGAACCTATAATGAAAGTTGAAATAACAGTTCCAGAAGAATATATGGGAGATGTTATAGGAGATGTAAATGCTAGACGTGGTAGAATGGAAGGAATGGAAGCTAAGAATGGAAGCCAAGAAATAAGAGCATTTATTCCATTATCAGAAATGTTTGGATATGCTACAGACTTACGTTCAAAAACACAAGGTAGAGGAACATATGCTATGGAACCATCACATTATGAAGAAGTTCCAAAATCTGTACTTGAAGCAATTGTTGCTACAAGAGGTAAAAAATCTGAGTAATTAATATCGATTAGTTAAAAGATTTTGGTAAAAACTATTGCAAAATAAGTAAAAGTGTTATAAAATGCTTATACAATTTAATATTGATTTTAATTTTAAAAAATAAAAAAGTAAATTTAAGGAGGAATTTTAAATGGCTAAAGCAAAATTTGAAAGAACAAAACCACACGTTAACATTGGTACAATCGGACATGTTGACCATGGTAAAACAACAACAACAGCAGCTATTACAAAATATTTAGCATTAAAAGGTCAAGCAAATTTCGAAGCATACGATCAAATCGATAGTGCTCCAGAAGAAAAAGCAAGAGGAATTACAATTAATACAGCTCACGTAGAATACGAAACAGATACAAGACACTATGCACACGTTGACTGCCCAGGACACGCAGACTATGTAAAGAACATGATTACAGGTGCTGCACAAATGGATGGTGCAATATTAGTTGTTTCTGCAGCTGATGGACCAATGCCTCAAACAAGAGAGCACATCTTGTTAGCAAGACAAGTTGGAGTTAAATATATCGTTGTTTACTTAAATAAATGCGATATGGTTGATGATCCAGAATTATTAGAATTAGTTGAAATGGAAGTTAGAGACTTATTAACAAGCTATGGTTTCCCTGGAGACGAAATTCCAGTTATCAAAGGTTCATCTTTAAAAGTACTAGAAAGTACATCTAAAGATCCTAACGATCCAGTATATGCTCCAATTAAAGAATTAATGGATGCAGTAGACAGCTATATCCCAACACCAGACAGACCAGTTGATCAACCATTCTTAATGCCAATTGAGGATGTTATGACAATCAGCGGTAGAGGTACAGTTGTTACAGGTAGAGTAGAAAGAGGAACAGTTAAACTTCAAGACGAAGTTGAAATAGTTGGTCTTTCTAAAGAATCTAAGAAAACAGTTGTTACAGGTGTTGAAATGTTTAGAAAAACATTAGACCAAGCTGAAGCTGGAGATAACATCGGAGCTCTATTAAGAGGTATCCAAAGAGATGAAATCGAAAGAGGTCAAGTATTAGCAAAACCTGGAACAATTCATCCACATACAAAATTCACAGCACAAGTATACGTTCTAACTAAAGAAGAAGGTGGACGTCATACTCCATTCTTTAATGGATATAGACCACAATTCTACTTCAGAACAACAGACGTTACAGGTGTTATTGAATTAGAAGCTGGAACAGAAATGGTTATGCCAGGAGATAACGTAAACATGACAATCGAACTTATTACTCCAATCGCTATCGAAAAAGGATTAAGATTCGCTATTCGTGAAGGTGGAAGAACAGTAGGTTCAGGAGTTGTTTCTGATATATTAGCATAATTTAGTATAATATAAATACTATATAAATAGAGAAAAGCAAGGTATTACAATTTAATGTAATCCTTGCTTTTTTTATATTCTTTTGCATAGAAAGAAGGTTATATATTTAAATACTTTATCATAACAAAAAATAAAGTAAATAATTTTAATAACTTTTAATAAATTATAATAAACTATAATAATTTTTAATAATATTAAAAAAATAAATTTCTACAAAATTCAGCGGAATAAATTGACTTTTTAGTAGTTTAATTATATACTAATAACGTGTTTACAAAAGATAGTAACAATTTAATAAAATAAGGAGCGATTTCTTTTATGAAAACACTAAAAAAAGTACTATTAATTATGGCAACAAGTATAGCAATAATAGCAATTTCAAATATATCAAATGCTACTACAGTAAGAGTTACAGGAGATACTTTAAATGTCAGAAAAGAAGCGTCAACTTCTTCAGATGTAATTGCAATGCTTTCTAAAGATGTAGAATGTGAACTACTTGGAGAAGAAGGAGACTTCTATAAGATAAAATATCAAAATTATACAGGTTTTATTAGCAAACAATATGCAGAAATAGTTGGAGAAAATAACGAAACTGACGCAGATGAAAACGAACCAACAAATACCGAAAACGAAGAAACTACATCTAAAAATCAAACTACAAATAGTGAACCAGAAAACGCAACAAACAATGATAACCAATCAAATTCTACAGAAAATGGTTCAACAACTGAAAACGAAGGGACTAATACTGTTGAGTCAGAAAATAATAGCACAGCAATTGAAAAAACATTAGCTAAAAATACAGATATTAGAATTTTACCTTTAATATATGCCAGTGTGTTGGAAAACAATAAAGAAGATATAACAGTATTAGTAATTACAGAAATTAATGGTTGGTCATATATTCAGACAGATGAAATAAACGGATGGGTAAGAACAGATAAGCTAAATGCAGGAAGTGGAACAAACCAAGGTAATGAATCTAATAATCAAAAAAATGATACAGACCCATCAGAACAAAATTCTGGTAATGGAAACAATTCTTCAGATTACAAAGAAAAAACAGGATATATAAGCGAAGAATACGTAAATGTTAGAAGTGGACCAAGTACAGAAGATAAAGTTATAAAAATTTTAACTTTAAATTCAGAAGTTACTATTACTGGAGAAGAAGGAGATTGGTATAAAGTAAAATCTGGAGAAGATGAAGGTTACATTTCTAAAGAATTTGTTTCAGATACAGAAAAAACAGTATCTAGAAGTGCAGAGCCTAGAACTACAAGCGAAAATTCTTTAAATAAGACTAATAAAGATGAGCAAGTAGTAGAAGAGACAAATAAAAATAATGAAGAAACATCTCATACAAATTCAACGACTACAAAAGGTGAAGAAGTTGTAGCTTATGCAAAACAGTATCTAGGATGCCCATATGTATATGGAGCGGCTGGAAGTAAAAGTTTTGATTGCTCTGGTTTTACAATGTATGTATATAAACATTTTGGAATAAACTTACCACATGGTGCAACATCACAATCAAGATATGGAACTAAAGTAAGTAAAAATAACTTAAGAGCAGGAGACATAATATTTTTAACAGACTATGAAACTGGTGTTGGAATTGGGCATTGTGGAATATATATAGGAGATGGCAATTTTATACATGCTTCTACTACTGGATATAAAGTAAGAATTTCTAGTCTAGATGTAGAATATGCAGGAAGATTTTATTCAGCAATTAGACTTTTATAATGAGCAATAAAAAATATTTGATATAATAATAAAAAATTTAATTAAAATGGGGGCAGTAAGGAGGTTAATATTAAAAGACCAATTTGCATAGTCACCATTTTTTTCATATTAGAAATTTTAATGGGACTATATTTTAAAAATATAGTCTTTTCTTTGCGGAACATTTTATATGTACATTTTAAACAATAATTACAACAAAAATTATGAAGCTTTAGAACATCTTAATGAACAATATTGCACTGCAATTGTAATTTCAGAAGGAGAAGAGAAAGAATATAAGTATGTATATGAAATAGAAATATTAAATATTAAAACAAATAAAAATATTGAGTTAAAAGATAATAGCAATACAGATAAAAATGGTAACGAACTTAACAAAAAAGATGAAAAAATAGTACAAAATAAAAATTATAAAGGCATTAAATTACTATTAAACTTAAAAAAATCAGATAATAATAACTTAGTATTAAATTATGGTGATAAAATAGGTTTTTACTTAGAATATCAAAAACCAAATGCTGCAAGAAATTATATGGGGTTTGATTATAGCAATTATTTAAAAACAAAGAAAATCTTAGGTACAGTAAATGTAGAGTCAAATAACTTGCAGGTTATTTCTCATAACAATACAAATGCTATTTTAAATAAAATATATAGCTTAAAAAACATTATGAAGCAGAAAATAAATGAGCTATTACCTAAAGAAACTGCAGGACTATGCATTGGAATGCTAATTGGAGAAACGAGCAATATAGAAGAAAGTATGCAAGAGGATTTTAGAGATAGTAATTTATCCCATATTTTAGCAGTCTCTGGTGCAAATGTATCATACATAATAATTAGTATTACATATATATTTAACAAAATGTGTTTTAGAAAAAAACTTTCAAAAATAATAAGCATTATATTATTAATTTTATTTATGTTATTAACAGGTTGTACATCATCTGTGAATAGAGCATGTATTATGGCAATATTAATGTTAATAGCAGAGCTACTAAATAGAAAAAGTGATGTATATAACAATTTAGCTTTATCTGCTCTAATTTTATTAATAATAAATCCATATAGTATACTTGATATAGGTTTTCAATTATCATATATGGGAACGATAGGAATTGTATTTTTACATGATAAAATAAGTAATATTGTTCAAATAAAAAATAAAATTATAAAATATTTCTTTGAAATGATAATTGTTACAACTTGTGCAAACTTGGCAATAATTCCTATTATGATGTTTCATTTTAATACAGTATCATTAACCTTTTACTTTTCTAATGTATTAGCAGGACCTATTTTAGGAGCTGTAGTTATAATAGGATTTATTATGTTTTTTCTATCTTTAATTTTAAATTCTCTAGCAATCCCCATAGCTTTTATTCTAAACATAATGTTAAAGTTTATAATAAAAATTGCAGAACTTACAGCGAGTTTACCTATTTCCAAAATACTTATTACTACTCCGAGTATTTGGTTTATTATTATATGGTATGCAACAATTATTATTTTATATTATAAAGAAAAAGCAAAGAAATTTTACTTAAAAAACAAGAAAAACTTAAAAATAGCAGTAATATGTATTTTAATTATAGTTTTAACTTCAAATTTAGTAATAAAATTAAATAAAGATTTAAAAATTTATTTTATAGACGTTGGACAAGGAGACTCATGTTTAATTGTAACACCAACAAATAAAAAGATATTAATAGACGGAGGGGGAAGTGAATTTGGTAGTTTTGATGTAGGAGAAAAAACTTTACTACCATATCTATTAGACAGAAAAATAAAAAAATTGGACTATGTACTAATTTCACATTTTGATAGTGACCATGTTGGAGGAATATTAACTCTTATGGAAAAAATACAAATAGAAAAAATAATTATTTGCAAACAAGGAGAGGTCTCAGAAAATTATAAAAAATTTTTGAAGATACTAAAAAGTAAAAAAATTAAAGTACAGATTGTAAAAGCAAAAGACAAGATAAGTATTGATAAAGATACATTTTTTTATATATTACATCCAGCAAACGAGTTAATAAAAGACAATATACTTAACAATAATTCTATTGTAACTAAACTTTATTATAGAAATTTTAGCATACTATTTACAGGAGACATAGAAGAAATAGCAGAAAAAGAGTTAATAAAGAAATATGAAAGTAGTAGTATTCTAAGATCTACTGTTTTAAAAGTTGGTCATCATGGCTCAAAAACTTCAAGCACAAAAGAACTTTTAGAAAAAGTAAAACCTAAAATAGCATTAATAGGAGTTGGAGAAAATAATAATTTTGGGCATCCAAATAGTGAGGTGTTAAATAGACTAAATTCTTTAAACTGTAAAATATATAGAACAGATTTAAATGGAGAAATAGTATTAACAATTGATAAAAATTCAAAAGTATATGTAAATACAATGTTTTAAATTAATGTATAAAATTAACAATAATATTACATAATAATAATATATGAGGAAGGAAAATATTAAGGTGATAGTATGAAAAAATGGGTAATAATTACTATTTGTGTATTAGCTTTACTTGGACTAGGTGTTTTATTTGCTATTATACAAAATAACAATGAAACAAAAGGAACAGAACTAAAAGAAACCACTGAACTTGCAAAAAATAATTTTAATGAGAATAATAGTATAGAAACATCTGCAATAGAAACTAAAATATCTCCAAATGCTAAAATTATAAAAAAAGAATACTATAAAAAATGTGATCATCTAAAAAAAGAAGTAGAAGATATACCACAAAAACTTATTAACAAAAGTGAAGAAGATGTGGAAAAAGAATACTCAGATTGGAAAATAGAAGGATATTCTGCTAATGAAATTGTAATATATAAAGAATATGGAGGCTTGTGTGACGAACATTATATTGTAAAACAACACAATGGGGTCCTTGGAATATATAAACTAAACACAGAAGGAGAAGAAGTATTTGTAAAAGATACAGAAATTCAAACACAATACTTACCAGAAATAGATATATTAAAACTTCAAGAAGGAATAACAGCAATTGGACAAGCAGAACTTAATAGTGTATTAGAAGATTTTGAATAAATAAAAGTGGTGTAGTATTTCCTTTAAATAATTAACTGCAAAAAGCAATAAGTAATTTTTTGTACCTTGCTGCTCGCAACTACTTATTATCAAAATAAAAACTGCATTTTTATTTTGATAGAAGGAAAGTTGCTCGAATCGCACTTCGCCTTCGGCTACGTTTGATCGCTGCGCGGTACTTAAAAATTACTTATTGCTTTTTTATTAAGTATTAAATTAATGTTAATAAATATGTTACATTCCACTTTTATTTATTTTGTAACTTAAAATCTTCTTTTTTAATATAACCTTTTTTAGTAAATTTAAGGAAATACATTACCAAAGAGAAGATAGAACAAGCTAGTGCTAAATAGTAAATGTATTGTGCAAAATCTGGAAGTAAAGGAAGAGCACTTTCTATTGTTACTGTAGAATTCCAGTATGATATGAAACAAGAACATACAATTGCTATAAAAAATAGTACAGTTGCAAGTTTTCCAAACCATTTACTAGAAACTACCACATCTCTTCCATAAAGGAAAGAGGCTCCTGCTATCATTACAGCTTCTTTAACTATTACTATAACTAAAATCCAAACTGGAATTAGATTTTTAAACATTAAAGTAGCAAGTACTGATATTTGTGTTAATTTGTCTGCAAGTGGATCCATAAGCTTACCAAAGTCTGTAATAAAATTAAATTTTCTAGCTATTGCTCCATCTACAACATCTGTTATTCCAGATATAATAAATAGTATAACTCCAATTATATATTGATTAATTGCTAAAAAATAAATTATAAATGGAATTAATAAAAAACGTATTATTGTTAAAATATTTGGTACATGTTTAAACATAAAATTCTCCTATTTTACTGTAAATTTTAATTTGTCGTCAGCATTATCAACATCTACTAAAACTGTTTGACCGTTTAATAATTCAGATTTTAATATCATATCAGAAAGTTCATCTTCGACATATCTTTGGATAGCTCTTCTTAATGGTCTAGCACCATATTTTATGTCTGTTCCTTTGCCAAGTAACCATTTTTTTGCTTCACTACTAACTTCCATAGAAATGTCTTTGTTTGCTAATGCTTTTCTTGTGTCATTTAACATTAAATCTGTTATTTGTAATAATTGTTCTGGTGTAAGCTGTTCAAATAAAACTATTTCATCTATTCTATTTAAAAATTCTGGTCTAAACGTTTCTTTTAAACTTTCTAAAACTTTATTTTTACTAACAGAGCTACCTCCAAAACCTATTGAGTTTGTATTAGTATTAGAGCCAGCGTTTGATGTCATTATAATTATAGTGTTTTCAAAACTAATTGTGTTTCCCTGTGCATCTGTTAAACGACCATCATCTAATACTTGTAATAAAATATTAAATACATCAGGATGTGCTTTTTCAATTTCATCAAATAATATAATTGAGTAAGGATTTCTCTTTACTTTTTCTGTTAATTGTCCGGCATCATCATATCCAACATATCCTGGAGGAGAACCTATTAATTTTGATGTTGAGTGACTTTCCATATATTCCGACATATCAAGTCTTATAATAGAGTTTTCATTTCCAAACATCTCATAAGCTAAAGATTTAGCAAGTTCTGTTTTACCAACGCCTGTTGGACCTACAAATATAAAAGAAGGTGGTCTTTTAGTACTTTTAAGTCCGGCTCTATTTCTTCTTATAGCTCTTGCAACTGCTGCAACAGCTTCATCTTGTCCAATAATTCTTTTATGCAAATTGGTTTCTAAATTTAATAGTTTTTGAGTTTCTGCTTCTGTAATTTTTGTAACTGGTATTTTAGTCCAGCTCTCAATTACCTCTGCAATATCTTGTATAGTAAGACTTTTTAGTTTTAATTTTTTATTAAGTGCATTAATTTGTTCTGTTAAATTACATTCTTTAGTTTTTAATTCAGCAGCTTTTTTATAATCTTCTGTAGAATCAGCAAGTGCAGCTTCCTCTTTTTCTTCTTGAACAGAAGTAAGTTGATTTTTCAAAACTTCTAATTGATATAACTCTTTATTATTTAAGTTTATCCTAGAGCAAGCTTCGTCTAAAATGTCTATTGCTTTATCTGGTAAGAATCTGTCATGAATATATTTTTCAGACATTTTTACAGCTTGTTCTATAACGTCATTAGATATTTTTACTTTATGGAAATCTTCATAATATTTTTTAATTCCTTTTAAAATTTCAATTGCGTCATCTGCAGATGGCTCTTCTACTATAACAGGTTGAAATCTTCTTTCTAAAGCACTATCTTTTTCTATGTATTTTCTATATTCTTTTAAAGTAGTAGTACCTATTAATTGAATTTCTCCGTTAGAAAGAGAAGGTTTTAAAATATTGGCAGCATTCATAGAATGTTCAGCATCACCTGCTCCAATAATATTGTGGATTTCATCTATAACTAAAATAATGTTGCCTAAGTTTTTACATTCATCAATTATAGACTTCATTCTTGCCTCAAATTGACCTCTAAATTGTGTACCAGCTATAACAGCTGTCATATCTAATAAATATACTTCTTTATTTAATAATTTAGCGGGAACTTTACCTTCTGCAATTTTAATTGCTAGCCCCTGTGCAATTGCAGTTTTACCAACACCTGGTTCACCAATTAAACAAGGATTGTTTTTAGAACGTCTATTTAGAATTTGTATTATTCTTTGGATTTCTTTATTTCTACCAATAACAGCGTCTAACTGACCATTTCTAGCTTTATTAGTAAGGTTTGTTCCGAAAGTATCTAAAGCTTTTCTCTTTTTATTTTTCTTATCTACTTTAATTTTCTTTCTTTCACTTGAAGTAGAAGAACTATCTTCTTGTTGTTCTTCTGGATTTCCATCAGACATACCAAACATATTAGAAAATATTGAGCCTAAAGGTATTGCACCAAATCCAGAAGCTTGATTATCATTATTTTCAGAGTTATTTAAGTCTCTTTCATTATTGTCTTTTGAAAGCATTTCCGGATTTATTTCAGACAAATTCATATTTTCAGTCATATCTTTAAGCATTTCTTCAAATTGATTAGTCATATCGTTTAAATCTGTTTCTGTTAAATTTGCTTGTTTAATTAAAGTATCAAATGGATTAATACCCATTTTCTTTGCACAGTCATAGCAAAGACCGTCTAGCTCTTGTTTACCATCACTACTCTTCTTATTTATAAAAACTACTGCAGTATTTTTCTTACAGTTTGAACATAACATAATTAATTATTCTCCTAACTTAATTTAGTATATTTTAATACATTATAATAATACAGCAAAATTACGATATAGTCAATTTAATTTGTGTTTTTCAAAATAAAATGATATAATATAAATGTATCCTTATAATTTTAACACAAATTAGTCCAAAATGGCTAATATTAATAAATATTTAAAGATTTTATTGAAAGGATGAAGGCATAATATGAAAAAGCCAATAATTTTATATATAGTAATTACGATAATTTGCGTTATTGCGCTAATAATGGGAATATATTATCAATTTTTTAAAGCAGATGCTCAAGAAACTGGAAATCAAGGAAATATACTACCAGACAGAACCGAAGAAGAAAAACAGACTCAAGAGGAACTAAAAGCAGAGTTTAATACACTATTTACAAATAGATTAGATAAAAAAGGATTTAATACAGCTAATATAGAAAAAATAGATGAAAATAAAGATATTATCTATCCAATAACAATGGTAAAAAATGAGGCATCATATGAAATGGACCTTAATATACCAGTATTTAATATAGCAGGAGACGTGCCAGCAGAATTTAACAATACTACACAACAAAGTTTTATAAATAAGGCAAACCAAATAATGACAGGAGAAAATAGTACTGGACAAAACCAAAACACAAATCAGACTACTAACAATGTTACAAATAGTGAAAGCTCAAGTAATACTGTAAATGATACCAATACTATAACAATAGATACATCTGCAAATACTAGAGTGCTATATGATATTAGTTATCAAGCATATATTAATGGAGATATATTATCTGTAATAATTAAATCAACTTTAAAAGAAGGAAACAATCCTCAAAGAGTTATGGTGCAAACATATAACTATAATTTAACTACTAAACAAGCTGTGGAACTAGCAGACATTATAGAGCCATATGGATTAACAGAAGATGAAATAAATGAGCAAATAAAACAAGTTACTCAAGAGGCAGTAACACAAGAGGATGCATTAGCAAGTGCAGGATATGAAACATACAAGAGAGATTTAGAAAGTCCTATTTATGAAATAGCAAATATACATACATTTTTCTTAGGCGCAAATGGAGAATTGTATATTATATTTGCATACGGAAATAATAATTATACTGCTGAAATGGATATTATAAAAATGGATACATATCCTGAGATAGAAAATGGAGGTACTATACAATAGTTCCTCCGTTTACGTGTATAATTTGACCAGTTACATATCTAGAATCATCTGATGCTAAATATAAATATGCAGGTGCAAGCTCAAAAGGTTCGCCTGCTCTTTTTAAAGGTACATCTGTACCAAAAACCTCTACCTTTTGTTCGTTAAAACTAGAAGGAATAAGTGGTGTCCAAATAGGACCTGGGGCAACAGCATTTACACGAATTTTCATATCTGCTAAAGAAAGTGAGAGAGATCTTGTAAAACTAACTATAGCTCCTTTGGTTGAAGAATAGTCTATTAAATCCTTTTCTCCTGCAAAAGCGGTAATGGAAGTTGTATTTATAATACTTGAATTAGCCATTAAATGTGGAAGCACAGCTTTTGTTAAATAAAAGTATGAATAGAAATTAGTTTCAAAAGTATTAATTAATTGTGAAGCAGTAATATCTAAAATGCTATTTTGTGGAAATTGCACACCACAATTGTTAACTAAAATATCTATTTTTCCAAAAGCATTTATAGTGTTATCAACTATAAATTTAGAACACTTTTCATTTCGTAAGTCGCCTTCTATAATAATACAACGTTTTCCAAGTTCTTCTATACGATTTTTAGTATATTGTGCATCTTGCTTTTCGTTTAAATATGCGATTACAATATCTGCTCCTTCTTTAGCAAATAAAATAGCAACAGCTCTACCAATACCACTGTCTCCTCCCGAAATAAGTGCGACTTTGTTTTTTAGTTTGTTAGAAGGAATATAGTCTGGATCCTCAAAAATAGGTTGCGGATTCATTAAATATTCCATTCCAGGTTGAACATTTTGATGTTGAGCAGGAAAAGTGATTGGTATTTTACAATTTATATCTTTATAACCAAGATATTTACGTTCAGGGTACATAGCAAAACTCCTTTATTATTTTTAGATTTTAGGATTTATATAAACCTAATTTTAAATATTTATATAAAATTATATCCAGAATTTTAATAAATATGCTTTATTGTAGAGATAAAATTTCAGTAAAATAACTGTTTACAAAACAATATAAATTGGATATAATTAGGAAAAACGAAATGAACGTACAGAATTAAATTTTCAAAGAGAGGAGAAAACTGTACAATTTTTTATAAATTAAAAATAAGACGGAAAAATTGTACAAGTAAAAAATATGAAAATTGGTATTGCTTTATCTGGTGGAGGAGTAAAAGGCGCAACTCATATAGGCGTGCTACGAGCTTTAGAAGAAAACAACATAAAAATTGATGCCATAGCAGGGACAAGTATAGGAAGTGCTATAGCTGTTTTATATGCAATGGGATATAATACAGACGAAATTTTTAAACTTGTAAAGTATTTTGCAAAGAGTATATTAAAAGCAGACCCTAAATATTTGTTAACAGGGTTTAGGTCAACTAAAAGTATATTTGGAACAGGTTTTATTTCGGGAGAAGCAATAGAAGATGCGATTGAGGAATGTGCTAGATTAAAGGGAATGAAGTATTTAAAAGATTTAAAAATGCCAATAGCAATACCAACAGTAGATATAAAAGAAGGTAAAGAATATGTATTTACAAATAGAGAAATAGACAGAACTAAAAAATTAAAGAAAATTGCAGGAACAGACGGAGAGTATAAAGCTATATCCGAAGAGGGAAAAGTACAATATATAACAGACATAGAAATTGGAAAAGCAGTAAGAGCAAGTTGTAGCTATCCAGGAATTTTTTCTCCATTTGAATACGAAAATTATAAATTTGTAGATGGAGGAGTGCTAGATAATATACCAGTAGAAGAGCTAAATAAATTAGGAGTAGATAAAAAAATAACTGTAACATTTCCGCCAGACAAAAAAGCAAACCCAAGAAATGCCATAGATATATTTATGAGATGCATAGATATAGTTTTTGATGACAGAGATTCAGAGAGAATTATTGATAGTGACTATATATTAAAAGTAGATGTTGCACAAGCTAGTGTTTTTGATATAAAACAATTAGAATTTTGCTATGACAGAGGATATGTAGAAACAATTGAGAATATAGATAAAATAGAGAAGGCATTATTGTAAAAAATGGTATATGAAAATATATCATTTTTTTATATTCAATTATTAAAATAAATGATAACCGTATATATTCACTTTTTACGTAAAGAAAACATAAAATATAGCAAATAAATAAGAAAATATAAATTACGAAAGGGTGAATATAATGTCTAGTTACATAATAGAGGGTGGCAGGAAGCTAAAGGGAGAAGTAAGTGTTTCTGGTTCTAAAAATGCATCTCTTCCAATTATTGCTTCAACAATTTTAAATGGAGGAACTACTAAGTTATACAACATACCAGACATAAGAGATACAAGAATTACTTTAGAAATTTTAAAGTATTTAGGTTGTAAAGTAAAGAAAAGTCATGGTAAAATAGAAATTAATTCCAAAAATATGGTAGATAAAGAAATACCAGAACATTTAATGAGCCAGATGAGGTCAACTGTAGTATTGGCAGGCGCAATACTTGGTAGGTTTAAGGAAGCAAGATTTTCATATCCTGGTGGGTGTGATATTGGAGCAAGACCAATTGATTTACATTTAAGTGCTTTTAAAAAAATGGGAATAAATATTGAGGAAAACTATGGATTTATTACATGTAAATGTGATAAAATAATAAGCGCAGATATTAACTTAGATTTCCCAAGTGTAGGTGCAACAGAAAATATTATTTTAGCTGCAACATTTGCAGAAGGTACAACTAAAATTACAAATGCCGCAATGGAGCCAGAAATAGTAGATTTAGCAAACTGCTTAAATAAAATGGGAGCAAAAATAGAAGGTGCAGGAACTAAAATAATAAAGATTACAGGTGTTAAAACTTTAAAAAATATTAGTTATACAGTTATGCCAGACAGAATAGAAGCAGGAACACTTTTATGTATGACAGCAGCTACAGGTGGAAATGTAAAATTAACAAATGTAAATGCAAACCATATTAGTCCAATTATTGCAAAATTAGAAGAATGTGGTTGCAATATAGAAGTAGGAAAAAACGAAATAACTTTAAATAGAACAAAAAAGCTAAAAGCAGTAGATATAAAAACAATGCCATATCCAGGTTTTCCAACAGATATGCAATCTATATTTGCAAGTATGCTTACAACTGCAAAAGGCACATCTGTTGTAGTAGAAAACATATTTGAAAATAGATATAAATATACATCAGAACTTAATAAAATGGGAGCTAAGATTACAACAGAAGGGAAAACAGCAATTATAAAAGGAGTAAGAAGGCTTTCAGCAGCAAAAGTTAAAAGTACAGACTTAAGAGGTGGAGCAGCAATGGTTTTAGCGGGGCTTGTAGCAAATGGCATTACAGAAGTAACAAACGTGGAACATATATTAAGAGGTTATGAAGGTTTAGATAAAAAATTAAGAACTTTAGGAGCAAATATTATTGTAAAAGAAGGTGAGTAGATGGCGAAAAAAGCAAAAGAAAAAGAAGACTTAGATTTCTTTTATCTAGGAGAAGAAAAAGAAGAGCAAAATAGAAATAAAAAAGTAAATAAACAAAGTAAAACGAAAAAAGAAAATAAAGCAAAAGGAAATAATATATCACCTAAAAAAAAGAAATCTAAGAAAAATGAAAAAGAGCCAATAGATTTAGAAAACGAAATAATTATTGGCTTAAAAAGAATAGAGGACAAGCCTGTAAAAAAACAAAAGAACACCAACAAGAAAAACAATAATATTGCAAATAAAAAAGATAAAAGAAAAAATAAAGATAATGCTAACCAAAGTAGCAAAAGTAAAAAAACAAATACAAAAGTACATGACTCTAATATAGCAACAAATAAAAAACAAATAAAAAATAAATATGCTAATGATAAAACTTCTAAAAAAACAAGCAAAAACAATTTAGAAGTAGAAGAAATAAACATTAGCGAAAAATTGTATGATGATGAACAAATTATGGGGTATGAATCTCCAAAGGAAAAAGAAAAAAAGAAAAAGAGAAGAAGAAAAGTTTTTAGAACAATAAAAATACTAATGATAATTTTTGTCTTAATAGGAGGAATAGCATTTTTCTTATTATCGCCAATATTTAATATAACAGAAATTAATGTTAGTGGAAATAGTAAAATATCAAGTGAAGAGATTTTAAGTTTGTCACAACTAAAAAAAGATGAAAACACATTTAAAATAAACAAAAAAGAAACAAAGGAAAAGATAAAGCAAAACTCATACATAGATACTGTAGAAATAAAAAGAACATTACCAGATAAAATTACAATAGTTGTAACAGAAAGAACAGCTACATATCAAATTAATTATTCTAATATGTATATGTTAATTAATAATCAAGGTTATATGTTAGAAGCTACAGAATTAAATGAAAGTTTACCTATAATAGTAGGAATTACAACAAATGAGGAAGATATAAAACCGGGTAGCAGATTGTGTATAGAGGATTTGGAGAAATTAGAAGATGTTCTTAAAATATATGAGTCAGCTAAATCAAATAATTTAGCAAAATTAATTAGTAAAATAGATATATCAGATAAAAATGACTATGTAGTAGAAATGAAAGCTGAAAAGAAAACTGTACATTTTGGAGACACAACAAATTTAGCTCTAAAAATGTTATATGTGTCTGATATAATTAGTAAAGAAAAAGACGAAGGAGAAATTTTCGTTAATACAGATTTAGAAAACAAAGGTGCGATATTTAGAAAAAAAGTATAATTTTAAGGAGGAAGGCATAAGTGAACTTAAATAAAAGAGTAGTAGCGGCAATTACTTTAGGAATAGTTTGTTTTGTTCTTACAATAGCTATATTTGTACAAATAAAAACTACGAATAATTCAAATTCAACAGTAGCACAAACTATGGAAGAAAATGACTTAAGAGACCAAGTTTTAAGAATGAAGGAAAAATATGATAATATCTATGCAGAATTACAAAATGCAACTAAAAAATTGGAACAAGTAAGAGAAAACGCTACTAAAGACGATAGTGAAGCAAAAGCAAAACAAGAAGAACTAAGATTAAACAATATGCTACTATGTCAATCAGATATGACAGGAGAAGGTGTTATAATAACTTTAAAAGATGGAACAACAAATAATTCAGACGTGTTATCTTCACTAACAGCGACTGATGTTATAGTACATAATTCAGATTTACTACAAATAGTAAATGACTTAAAAAATGCAGGTGCAGAAGCTATATCTATAAATGGAGAAAGAATAGTACAAACCTCATCTATTACATGTGAAGGCATCATTATAAAAATAAATAATAAAAAGTTGGGATCTCCATATGTTATTAAAGCAATTGGCTCAGCTGCTACTTTAGAAACATCATTAAGTATACCAGATGGATACTTAGACATAATGAAAAATGATGGTGTTATAGTAGATATTAAAAAATCTGATGGATTAACAGTAGAAAAATATGATGGTGTTATAACAACTAAATATTTGGAGACTGATGATTAAATTAAAATAGAAATATAATAGTTTTTTATAGAAAGGATTGAAAAGTTTGAATAAAGAAAAAGTCAATAAAATTGTATTGTCGGTTATAATTGCTTTAATCTGTGTAGTTCTTATAGCAACAATATTAGTACAATTTAAAACTGTTGAGGAAACAGATGTGACCGCAATAGAGACTATGAGAGAAGCGGAATTAAGAACGTCTTTATCAGAATGGAAAAGCAAATATAATGAAGTAAGTGAACAATTGCAAGAAACTACTAATAGAATTTCAGAATATGAAGAAAAAACCAATAATGAACAAGAAACTAAAAATATAGTAGAAAGTGAGCTTGCTCAAACTAATATGATATTGGGAAAAACTGATGTAAAAGGACCAGGAGTAATTGTTACTTTAGAAGATGGAGAAAAGGAAGTAGTAGCATCATATTTAGTAGATTTAGTAAATGAGCTTAAATATGCAGGAGCAGAAGCTATATCTATAAACGGCTCAAGAATAATAAATACATCGGAAATTGCAGAAATAAATAACTCATATATTATCATAAATGGAGCTAAAAGAATTGCGTCACCATATGAAGTAAAAGCAATAGGAGACCAAACATATTTATCAAGTATTCTTACATTAAAAGACAGCGGATTTATAGATAAATACACAAGTGATGGTATAATTGTTAGATTAGATCAAAAAAGAGAAGTACAAATTCCTAAGTACGAAGGAGAAATGGAATTTAATTATGCATACGAAAAGGAGGATGAAGAGTAATGGTTTTAATAGCAATAATTATAGGTTGTTTAATAGGAGCTATAATAGGAATATATGCACCAATTATACCTTATACATATTCTGGATATTTAGCAATAGCAATTATAGCTGCTTTAGATTCGGTTTTTGGAGGAATCAATTCTTTATTAAAAAAGAACTTTGATTTAAAAATATTTGTAACTGGTTTTTTCGGAAATGCGATACTTTCAATATTATTAACAATATTAGGACAAAAATTAAATGTGGATATTTATTTAGCAGCAATAGTAGTATTTGTAGGAAGAATGTTTAATAATTTAGCAAGTATAAGAAGATATTATTTAGATAAATGGACAAATAGAAAAAGAACAAAAACAGAGGTGGAAACTGAAAAAGCAACGGAACAGCTAGAAGGCGAAAATAAGAAGTAATACTATAAAAAAATATTACAAAAGTTTTACAAAAATATTACAAAAATACGACGAATTCTATTGACTTTTTTAAAAAAATGTAATATTCTTAGACAAGTATTAACATTGGAAAAGAATTTGTAATAAGAGGACGAAAAAATGGAGGAATGAGTCTTGGCAGTAGGAGATATAATTGTAGGAATGGACATTGGCACCTCAAAAGTAAGCTTAGTAATAGGTGAAGTAAACAGCTTTAATCAAGTCGAGACATTATATACTGGCACACAAAAGTGTAGTGGTATAAAAAAAGGTAAAATAATAAGTGAAGAAGAAATAATGTTATCTATTAGTAAGCTTGTAAAAGATGCAGAAACAGAACTAAACTTTGGAATAAATTCTGCTTATGTTACTATACCAGGTAAATATGTTACAATAGTACAAAATACTATTACAAAAGACGCAAAAGATAAATATGCGGGCATTTCCGCAAAAGATGTATCATCTTCTATTATGCAAGTTAAAGATATAACTATACCAGAAGGCATGCAACTAATTGATATTGTAGAAGATGAATTTATTTTAGATAATGGAAAAATAGTACAAGACCCAATTGGAAGTTTAAGTGCATCATTTACATTAAATGCACAAGTAATATTAGCAGATAAAGAATATATAAGAAAAATAGCAAACATATTTAAAAAAGTAGACATAGACATAGATGGATTAATACCAGTTAGTTTAGCAGAAAGAAATTTAATACTAGACGCTAACGAATTAACAGATAATGTTTTATTAATTGATATAGGAGCAGGAAATACAGAACTTGGAGTATTTGATGGAAATAATTTTATTTATACAAATACAATACCTTTAGGTGGAGACAATATCACTAATGATATATCTATAGTTCTTGGAATTTCAGAAGAGGAAGCAGAAAAATTAAAGAAACAATATAGCTTAGCTATGAGGTCTTATATAGACAATGATAATGAAATCTTATTAACTACATATAAAGATGACTCTAAAAAAGTTATAAAAAGTTCTGAATTAATAGAGATAATTGAAGCAAGAATAGAAGAGATATTTTCACTAGTAAATAAAGATATAACTACAAAAGGAATAAAATCAAGAATAAATAACGTTGTATTAACTGGACAAGGTATTACAACAATTAGTAAAAGTGATGTAGCAGGAAAAATAATATTAAATATCCCTGTAAAAATTGCAACTGGTAGATTAGTAAGTACAATAAAACCAGAATATAGAACAGCATATTCATTAGTAAGATACATTGCTTCAAAACCATTTGTAAGAACTGTATCAAGTAGTATAGATACAGATTCAAAAGAAAACATATTTAAAAATATAGTTGAAAGAATAAAAGAATTCTTTTATAGTTAAATCTAGTTATTAATTTTAAAAAATATATATAGTATTAAAGAGGAGGAATAGACTTTATGTTGATGGATAATAACAATATGGATGATAGCACAATGCTAGATGGAACAGCAACCATTAAAGTTATAGGTGTAGGTGGAGCTGGAAACAATGCAGTAAACAGAATGGTTGATTCTGGAATTAAAGGAGTAGAATTTATTGCAGTAAATACAGATAGACAAACATTGTTAGTATCAAAAGCTGCAACTAAGATACAAATAGGAGAAAAGATAACAAGAGGTTTAGGAGCTGGAGCAAACCCAGATATAGGAGCACAAGCTGCAGAAGAAAGCAAAGCTGAAATAGCAGAAGCATTACGCGGAGCAGATATGGTATTTGTTACTGCCGGAATGGGTGGAGGAACAGGTACAGGTGCAGCACCTATAGTAGCAGCCGCAGCAAAAGAAATGGGAATATTAACAATAGGTGTTGTTACAAAACCATTTACATTTGAAGGAAAAAAGAGATTATCACAAGCAGAAAGAGGAATTGAAAGCTTAAAAGGAAAAGTAGATACACTTGTTGTAATACCAAACGATAAACTATTACAAATAATAGACAGAAAGACATCTATTATAGAAGCCTTCAAAATGGCAGATGATGTATTAAGACAAGGTGTACAAGGTATATCTGACTTAATAGCTATTCCAGGACTAGTAAATCTAGATTTTGCAGATGTTAAAACTATAATGTTAAACACAGGAATGGCACATATGGGAATTGGTAGAGCATCTGGAGAAAATAGAGCAGAAGATGCAGCAAAACAAGCTGTTCAAAGTCCATTACTAGAAACATCAATAGAAGGTGCAAGAGGAGTTATTATTAATATAACAGGTGGTACAAACTTAGGATTACATGAAGTAAATACAGCAGCAGAGCTAATTCAACGTAGTGTAGATCCAGAAGCTAACATTATCTTTGGTGCCGTTATAGATGAGAGCTTAGATGAAGATATTTTAGTAACTGTTATAGCAACAGGTTTTGAAAACGACAGAAATCCATTATCTTCTGGGACACCTGTAGGAGATATAATAGACAAAGCGTGGGATAGAAAATTAAACTCAATTCCTATGTCAACAGATAGTTCAAATTCATCAGACAATTTAGATATTCCATCTTTTTTAAGAAAAAATAAAGGAATGAATAAATAATTTGTAAAAAACTAAATTATAAAACAAATTAAAAAAAGAAATAATCACAATTTGTAGATTATTTCTTTTTTTTATGCCTATAAAACGACAGCTTTTTAAATGGCTTGGTTGTAAAATATGATATAGCAAAATTTTATATATTGTTTTAGAAATTTAATATAAACAAAGTTGTACAAGAATATATTAATTATTACATATATAAATAGATAAGAGGGGAACGTATTTGACAGTATATTTAGATGTTATATTAATAGAAAACTTATGTATGAACTATATAATCCTATTTGCAACTGGTTATATTATGAAACTTAAAATTAAACATTTGAGAATAATATTATCAAGTACAATAGGAGGAGTGTATGCAATAATTTCATACATGGACATTATTCCTGTTTACTCTACGCTAATTGCAAAAGTAATTTTATCAATTTCAATGGTATATATAGCGTATTACCCTAAAAACATAAAATTATGTTTAAAAGAGTTATTACTATTCTATTTAGTTTCCTTTGTTTTTGGAGGTTGTGCTTTTGCTCTTCTATATATAATAAAGCCTCAAAATATTCTAATGAAAAATGGTGTATATATAGGAACATATCCTATAAAAGTTGCAATAATAGGAGCACTAGTAGGATTTATAATTACTTACTTGGCGTTTAAACTTATAAAGGGAAGGATAACCAAGAAAAATGTTTTTTACGAGGTAACAATAATTTTTAAAGGAAAAATAGTAGAAGTAACAGCTATGCTAGATACGGGGAACTTATTAAAAGACCCTATAAGCCAAATGCCGGTAATGTTAGTTCAAAAAGATAAATTGTATAAAATAATTCCAAAAAATATATTAGATAGCATAGAAAAAGCGTTAGGAGGTGATGAGAATATAGAAATAGATACAAAAGAGAGAAATGAATATTTTTCTAGATTTAGAATAATCCCATTTAAATCAATAGGAAAACAAAATGGAATGTTAATAGGGTTTAAAGCAGATAAAATAAAAATAGATATAAATGATAATATAGAAGATTTAAAAAACATAATAATAGGTATATATAATGGAAAATTTTCAAAAAGTGAAAAATATTCGGCTTTAATAGGACTAGACATACTAGAAAGGGGGAATGAAAATGAATTTGCTACAAATGCTAAGGTCTAGTATAAACGCAATATATGCTAAATATATAAAAAATGAGGATATAGATGACTTACCAATATATTACATAGGCGGAAGCCAAACGCTTCCACCACCACTTACGCAAGAAGAAGAGGAAGAAACCTTGCAAAAAATATCTGAAGGGCATGAAGAATTAAGACAAGTTTTAGTAGAAAGAAATTTAAGATTAGTTGTATACATAGCAAAGAAATTTGAAAACACAGGAATTGGAATAGAAGATTTAATTTCTATAGGAACAATTGGATTAATGAAAGCTATAAATACATTTAATGTAGACAAAAATATAAAACTTGCAACATATGCATCAAGATGTATTGAAAATGAAATTTTAATGTATTTAAGAAGAAGCAATAAAATAAAAGGAGAAATTTCAATAGATGAACCATTGAATCAAGATGGAGATGGAAATGAATTACTTTTATCAGATATATTAGGAACAGAAGAAGATGTTACATCTAGAAGGATAGAAGATGAAGTTGATAAAGCATTATTAAAAATATCAATAGAAAAGTTAAGCAAAAGAGAAAGAAATATTATGGAGCTTAGATTTGGTTTTTCAAATGGCGAAGAAAAAACACAAAAAGAAGTTGCGAATATGCTTGGAATATCACAAAGTTATATTTCAAGACTAGAAAAAAAGATAATTAATAAAATGAAAAAAGAAATTATGAGCAAAACTGGATAAAGCGTTGTCGAAAAAGAAAAACGAATAAGTGTATAAAAAGCATCCTTTTGAAAATAATAAGATTAGTAATTATTTTCAAAAGGAGTTTTATATGAATAAAGTTGAAATCTCGGGAGTAAATACTTCTAAGTTACCACTTTTAACTGCAGAAGAAAAAGAGGAACTTTTGAAAAAGGTTCATCAAGGAGACAAAACAGCGAGGGAGAAATTTATTAATGGAAATTTAAGATTGGTTCTAAGCATAATAAAAAGATTTTATGCAAGAGGAGAGAATTTAGATGACTTATTTCAAGTAGGATGCGTAGGACTAATAAAAGCAATGGATAACTTTGATATGGAGCAAAATGTACAATTTTCTACTTATGCTGTACCTATGATTATTGGAGAAATAAAAAGATATTTAAGAGATAATAATTCTATAAGAGTAAGTAGATCTGTTAGAGAAATTGCCTATAAAGCATTAGCAATACAAGATAGAATAAGAAGAGAAGAAAATAGAGATGCTAAAATAGAAGAAATAGCAAAAGAACTAAAGATAAGTAAAGAAGAAATAGCTATGAGTTTAGATGCCATACAGGAACCTATTTCATTACAAGAACCTGCATATATGGATTCAAGTGATACTATAAATGTAATAGATCAAATAAGTGATAAAAGAAACACCGACGAAATGTGGACAGAAAGTTTAACTATAGCTCAAATGATGCTAAACCTAAATGAAAAAGAAAAATCTATAATAAGTAAAAGATATTTTGAGGGAAGAACCCAAATGGAAATAGCAGATGAGATTGGTATATCACAAGCACAAGTGTCAAGATTAGAAAAAGAAGCTATAAAGCATATGAGAAGATTATACAAATAAATATATTGTGAAAATAAATTTGTTAAAAATCAATAATCAAATTTAAGATTTTACTATTAATATAGATGTAAACAGATATATAGAGTGTGCAAGCAAAATAGATAGATAAAAATTATAGATTTTGAATTAGGCAGATAGATATAAATATATGGATTTTGAAGTAACAGATAAATAAAAACTATGAATTTTAAACTAAATAGATAGATAAAGATTATGGTTTTTAAAGTAAAAGATAAATAAATATAGAGCAAATTTAGATTTAAGAATTAATATAATAAAGAAAGAATATAATAATATTAGAAATAAATTTATATACTTAGGAGGATTGAATATTGAATAGCAAAGGAATGGACTTTAAACATAAAGAAGTTATAAATATAAGAGATGGAAAAAGATTGGGATATGTTCAAGACGTGTGTGCAGATTTGGGAAGCGGAGCAATAACCGCTATTATAGTTCCTGGCAACAATAAAATATTTGGAATATTTAATTCGGGAAATGACATAACAATTGAATGGAATAAAATTAAATGTATAGGAGAAGATGTGATATTAGTTGAAGTGTAATATGAATTGGTAAGAATTACTATAAAAAAAGTTGAAAAAATACTTGCAATGCTGCATAAAAAATGATACAATAAAAAAGTACCGAGCGAGTACATAAAAAATCGACAAAAAATATTAAAAAATAATAAAAAAAGTATTGACTTTATGTATCCCTTATGGTATTATATTTGAAGTGCTACAAATGAATAAAATATTTATAAAAAAGTTATAAATTAGTAAGAAAAAACTGAACAAAAATTACACCTATACTAATTTATTATTTTTCTCACAAAAAAGTATTGACAATTAATATTTTCCGTAGTACAATATCAAACATCGGTCACTTAAAAGACCAAATAAAGTACATTGAAAAGTAAACAATAAACCTTTGAGAAGACCAATAAAAAGATAGAGGAAAAACTATAAAAAAG
>CALXVM010000011.1 GCA_944392105.1 uncultured Clostridia bacterium
AATCAACCAGATTTTATTTTCTGATTGATTTTGTATCAACTCTGTTCTATTAGTTCGAACAGATACGTCATTGGTGCGGATGAAGGGACTCGAACCCCCACGCCGTTGGCACTGGTTCCTAAGACCAGCGCGTCTGCCAGTTTCGCCACATCCGCATTTATTTACTTGACATTTGTTATTGTAGCACATTATACTTTTATAGTCAAGTAAATTTTTTCATTTTTTCGTACGTTTTATTCATGTGGACCAGTATAAATTTTTATCGCTAATAATTTCATTTATCTTTTGTTAAAAATTCTGCTTATTTTTTATTAAGTTATTTTTTGACTATTTATTTTTATCTACCATTTCATTTAGCTCATCCCACTCAGTCATTTTTTCTTCTATTGTCGCATTTATTTTATCTATTTCTTCCTGCAAATCTTTTAGTTTCAAGTAATCTGTACTATATTCTTCTTTGCTCATCTCTTGTTTTAAATTTGCTATTTCAGCTTCTAGTTTGTTTATTTCTTGTTCCAATTTTTCTATTTTTGCCTTAGCTTTTTTTATTTCTTTATTTATAAAATATTGATTATTGCTTTTCGCGTTTTCTAATTTCTCATGGCTATATTTTTCGTCTTTTAATGGTTTCTGGTTAGATAAGTTGTTGCCTTCTTGCATATAAGAAACATCGTCTTCATATTCTCTATATTTTTCTTCGTATTCCTCATATGTGCCATCAAAAAATATTACATTTCCTGGCTTAAATACTAATAATGAATCTGCAATTTTATTTACAAAATATCTATCGTGAGAGACAAAAATTAGTGTTCCTTTATATTCTTTTAGTATATTCTCTAGACTCTCTTTTCCTATTATGTCCATGTGATTTGTTGGCTCATCAAGTAATAATAAATTTGGACCTTTCTTAAATATTTTACACAATTGAAGTCTTGCACGCTCACCACCAGATAGAACTTTTATTTTCTTAAAAACATCTTCTCCTGAAAATAAAAATGTGCCTAATATTGTTCTAATTTGCGTTGTTGTTAACTCTGGAAATGTCTCGTAAAAGTCGTCAAAAACTGTATTTTCTGGATTTTTAAATTCTATTTGTTGGTCAAAATATTGCCTGTCTACATGATAGCCATATTCAAAACTGCCATCTATTTTAGGAATATTACCATTTAAAGTTTTTAAAAGCGTCGATTTTCCTATTCCATTTTCTCCTATTATTGCAAGTTTTTGACCTTTATATAAATTAAATGATACCTTTTGAATAGGCTTACCATACCCTATTTCTAAGTCTTTAACAGTAAGTACACTTTTTCCACTCTCCATTTTTATATTAAAATTTAAATGGAATGTTTTTAAGTCATATTTATTAGGCTCTTCTATTATTTGCATCTGTTCTATCTTTTTTAGTTTAGATAAAGCCATTTTGGCTTTCGTAGGTTTATATCTAAACCTATCTGCAATAGCTTGTAGTCTTTTTATCTCTGTTTGTTGATATTCATAATCTTTTAATTGTTTCTCATAGTTAATTCTTTTCTGCTTTTCAAATTCTGTATAATTTCCTATGTATTCTGTCATTGTTGCATACTCTATTTCATATACCTTATTTACTATTCTATCTAAAAACATTCTGTCATGAGAAACAATTACAACAGATTTCGTATAATTTTTTAAATAATTTTCAAGCCATTCTATTGCAGTTATGTCTAAATGATTTGTAGGTTCATCTAAAAGTAAAATATCTGGCTTACTTAACAAAAGTTTTAAAAATGCCACTTTGGTTCTTTGTCCACCAGAAAATTGGTCCATTGTTTTGCTTTTGTCAATTTCTGTAAAGCCAAATTTCTTTAAAGCTACCTCATATTCTTTTTTATAAGTATATCCACCTATTATATTAAATTTATCCAATGCCTCTGTGTACTCTTTTATTAATTTTTGATTTGTATTATCTTGCATTTCGTTTGCTAATCTCGCAATTTTGTTTTCTAAATTTAAAATTGGTTCATACACTTTCAAAATTTCTTCTATTAATGTTTTAGAAGAATCTTCAAATTCCATTTGCTTTAAAAAGCCTATAATAGGATTTCCTTGTCTGTATATATTAAATTTTTCTTCTCCTATGCCTTCTTCAAACATAGAATTATCTACTATAGCATTTAGAAGTGTGCTTTTTCCGCTTCCATTTCTACCTACAATAGCTATTTTATCTTTTTCTTTTATCTCAAAATTTATTTCTTCTAAAATTGTTTCAGCTCCATATGATATTGAGCCATTTACTATTCTGTAATTCATTTTTTCCTCTTTAATCTTCTATATTTTTTCTCTTATTTTAATACACCTATATTTTATAGTTTTATATAATATCATATTTGTATATAATTGTAAATTATTTGTATTTTTAACTTATATAGAATTTTATATATTAATTATCTTAGTATCGAAAAGAAATTGGGACCAGATCCCAATTTCTTCTTTTAGGAAATTTAGATCAGATCTTAATTTACGCTTTTTGGAAAAAATGATCTGGTCCCAATTTCTTTATAATTTTATTATTCTTATTAAATCGCCTTTTCCTTGTACTCCTACTGTTGTTCCAGTCTCTGTACCATTTTTAAAACATTTAAAAGTTGGTATACTCATAACATTATATTTTTCTGCTAAGTCTGGGCATTCATCTATATTTATTTTTGCAAATTTAACTTCGTTTCCCATTTCTTTTTCTAGTTCTTCTACAACTGGTGCCATCATTCTACATGGTCCACACCATTCTGCCCAAAAATCAACCAATACTGGCTTTTCTGATTTTAATACCTCGTTTTCAAAATTTTCACTTGTTAAATTTATAACTGACATCTTTCATTCCTCCTTTTTATTTCTTACCATTTTTTATCTTGTTAATTATTTCTAAGCCTACCTTTGTGCCTTCATATGTAGCTTTGCTTATTTGTAAAATTCCTCCTGTACAATCTCCACAAGCATATAATCCTGGTACATTAGTTTCTAAATTTTCATTTACTACTATATTATTGTTTTCCACTCGTGCTCCAATTTTTCTTGCCAAATCATTTGTACTTGCTGTGCCAATAGCCACAAATATACCATTTACTTTTTCTTTTGTATCATCATCAAATACAACTTCGTCTACTTTGTCATAACCTCTTACTTCTCTTATTTTTTTCTCATTTACGTTTAAATCTATGTCTCTATTTTCTACTAATTTTTCATTGTTGGTTAAGAGAGTAACAGATTTTGCTACTGGCTTAAGTATTTCTGCTTCGTGTATTGCATAGTTTCCACTTCCAAGTACTGCTACATTTTTGTTTCTATAAAAAAATGCATCACATATTGCACAATAGCTAACGCCTTTTCCCTCAAATTCTTTTATTCCTCTTATATTTGGAACATTTCTGCTTACTCCTGTTGCTAGTACTACATATTTTGATTCAAAAACGTTATTTACTGTTGTTACTTCAAACTTTTTTGTATAATTTAATTGAACTACCTCGTCTTTAACTAGCTCTATGTTTAAGTGTTTAAGCTGTTCTAAACCATTTCTATATAGCTCTTCTCCAGTAATACTTTTAAATCCATAATAATTTTCTATTTTTTTAGCTTTTTCTAGTGTTCCTGTATCTTTAGCAATTACAAGTACATTTAAGCCTCCTCGTTTAGCATACACAGCTGCTGAAACTCCTGCTGGACCAGCTCCAATTATTATAACATCATACATTTTTGTTCTCCCACTTATTAGAATAATAAATACTAATATGATAAATTAATATTTATTAATATGATTATAAAAAGTAAATTATTATTCTTTTAATCTTTTATTTATAAATCTCTGTTATAGCTAAACTTATTATCAAAGCCTTAAACTGACTAATTTTCTGGTCAATTTAAGGCTTTTGTAATTTAGTCTACAAAGTTAAAATCATCTTTAAATTTTTCTTTGAATTTTTCGAATACAGCATTTAATATGTCTTCATCTTCTACACTTACATAAGATTCTTCATCTTCATTTTCTGTATCCTCTAATTTTAATATTACTACCTCTCCTGGCTCTTCTGTATCTTCCTCATCTTCTACTGGTAATAATATTACATATTCTTCTCCATCGTATTCAATTAAGTCTAAGAATTCAAATTCTACTTCGTTTCCTTCTTCATCATTTAATGTTAATATATTGTCTAATTCCTCTCCTTCATTTTCTGTTGGAATGTTGTTTTTATTCTCGTCCATATTTTCTCCTTTCAAATTTTATATTTATTAAAATTGTATTTCTACAATGTTAAAATCTAATTGAATTGTTACTTTTATTATTTGTAATTTTATAAAACATATACTAATAAAATTTTTTTAAGCCAAAACGCTAAAAATAATTTATTCTAAAATTAAATTTCTATTTTGATTTTTTTGTTTCAGTCTATAATCTGTAAGTTATAAATTTATTATTCTAATTTTTTCTATTAATATACATTTCCAAAATATATACTGCAGAAATTGTATCTACCAAGTCTTTCTTTTTATATTTGTCTATGTTGAGAAAATTCATAGTCTTATGTGCAGCTACAGTTGTAAGTCTTTCGTCTATTTCTACTATTTGTACTTTGTTAAACTTACATTTTAGTTTATGTATAAACTTATTTGTTACTTCTGCTCTTTCGGTTTTTGTTCCATTCATGTTAATTGGCATTCCAATTACAAATGTATCTATTTCGTATTCTTGCATTATTTCTTCAAGTCTTTTTAAAACTATTTTGTCATTACCTTTATGATGTACTGTTTCTAAGCCTTGAGCAGTAATGCCTAGCTCATCTGTAATAGCTAGGCCCACTCTACTGTCTCCATAATCTATACCTAATTTTCTCATTTTAATCATCTATTCCTATATAATTCTTTACCATTTTTTCCAAAAGCTCGTCTCTTTCTACTTGTCTTATTAGGTTTCTTGCATTATTATGACTTGTAATATATGTTGGATCTCCTGATAGTATATATCCAACTATTTGATTTATAGGATTATAACCTTTTTCTTCTAAAGCCTTATAAACCTCTCTTAAAATTTCTCTTGCCTTTATACTCTTGTCTCTTTCTACTTTAAAGCTAACTGTTTCGTCCATACCCATAACGCATAACCTCCTTTATAAATTATTTATATCATTTTCTTTTGGATTTGCAGAGTCTAAATACTCTTCCAGTTTTTTTGTTACTCCATCTAAAGCTGTTCCTTTATAGTATGTTGAAAGAACAACATTTATTATTGGAGTAGCAAATTCTTCTGTTTCGTCCGGATTTTCTCCTGCCTTTGGTATTTCTAAACTCTCAATTCTTTGTTTCATATCTTTCATAAAATCCGCAACTGTATTTGTTTCTATTCCAGAAAATACAATCGCAAATTTTGGTCCCATATATCTTACAAAGATATATTCTTCTGAAATATTATTGCTAATAACGTTGCAAACTTCTGTAATAACATTATTTCCTGTTTCTCTATTAAACTCGTTGTTAATTTCTACTAAATTTATTATTTTAAACATACAAACTGTTGAAGTTGTATATTTATCTATAACTTTTTTAGCGTCTCCGTATAAGTACTCTGCTGTTTTTAGTTTACTAAATTGGTCATCTCTAACAATATTTTCTAATGTATCTTGAGTTTGAACAGTTTTTAATACCGCAACAATATTAGTTTTTATAACCTCTAGCATTGTTACATCAACATTGTCAAATTCGTGAGGTCTACCACCTTCTATAATCCAGTAACCTATATATACATTGTCTATATATAAAGGGAAAAACATAGCAGATTTTGCTCTTCCAAATTCCATTTTTTGATATGGTAGTCTTTCTCCTTCTTTGTCTATTGTTATATATTTTGGTACAGCAGTCTCTATACTTTCTTTAAAAATGTCTTCGCTATTTAAGTTACTTAATGTTTCCCAATGTTTTTCTTCTACATTAGATGCTCTTACTACATATTCTGCTCCATTATATGTTACAATTGTTGAATATTTTATTTCGTATTTTTCAATTAAAATATTATTTATTTTTTCTAGCTTTTCATTAGTAGAAGTGCATTCTCCTAATGTGTTCATAAAGTCTTGCAATATATTCAAATTTGTTATTTTTTGATTAATATTGTTAAAACTTTGTATTTTCTTGTGAATAGACATATTGTAGAACATTAATACTGCTATTATTACTACTAACAATACAATCACTGCTATTATCAAAAGTTATCACCTCACTTAATTGCAATAAGTATAGTTAAAAATTATTTTTCATTTTATTTAAAGTATCATTCATGCTACTATTAAAAGTTGTATTATTTTTATAACTTCCAAGACCTGGTTTTGCTGGTTTTTTACCAGAATCTTTTGAAATTAATGGATATACCATATTTGATAGCTTTGATAAAGCAAGCATAAAGTTTTTTGAATATCCATTTGTTGTTATTTTACAATTTACTAAACCTTCTAAATATTTTGAATATGTTTGATCTTCAAAAGGAATAACACAATAAGGTACTTCGTCTTTGTTAAATAACTCTGTCATAAATGACATGGCTGGGTCATTATAAAATGCCATTCCTCCTATAATTGTTCTATCTGTTATGCTTTTGACTCTCAAAACCTTATTTAGTACTATTTTTAGCTTAGACTGATCTAACACATTCTTTGATTTTAAATCTCTTAAAAATGCTGTAAGAGGTTGAATTGTTAATACATCATAAGTTTGTACTAAATATATTTCTTGTACTATCTTAAAATATTCTATGTTTGTATCAAAGTCACAATCTAATATAACTAAAGAATAGTTGCTTACCAATGTTTGCATAATATTTTGTGCATCATTTATATCTCCATTTTCACCTGGAAGTGTTGTGTACACATCTAAGTTTTTGCTAACACTTATTCCTGCTGGATTTCCTCTTCTTAAATTATCTATACAAGAAAAAGCTTTTTTCCTTAAGTCTTCTTCATTTTCTGTGTAAATATAATATGCATTTTTGTTTTTAGTTAAATCTAAAATTGCTGTTTTTATTCCACTTTGAGAAATTACATCTGCTAAATTATTTACTAAAAATGATGTACCATTTTTTGAAGTTCCAAGAAATGCAACTGCTTTTTTGTCGCTTGTAAATAGCCTTGTAAAGTCTACATTTGTATTTTGTGTGTATTGCAAATCTTGTCTTTGATTATTTGGAGTATAGCTATTTTGTGAAAAATTATTTTGGCTGTAATTGTTTTGGTTATATCCATTTGAATTGTAATTATTTTGTGAATTTGGCATATAACTATTACTATTTTGCATATTATAATTCTGTGCACTATAGTTTTGACTTTGTGCATTTATGCTATTATCTTGCTCATCTTCGTCCTCTATACCAGGAAGAATTGTCTCAGTTTGCACTTGATTATTGTTTACTGCTTGAGGATATTCTGTATTTGATTCGTCATCGTCTAAGTCAAATAAATTTACACTAGGCTGAGCATTGTTATTTGATACAATATTTTCATATCCACTATTTACATTATTTGTATTATTTACTGTTTCAGTTTCTGTTGCTGTAATTGGCTGTGGTTGAACTTTTTTAGGTCTTCCCCTTCCTCTCTTTGGTTGTGCAACTTCATCAGTAGTTGTATTAACATCCTCAAATCCTGGTAAAACTGTTGAGTCTACTGTAGGTGTAGCATTCTTTTTAGGTCTACCTCTTCCTCTTTTTGGTTGAACTGGCTGTTCTGCAGTTTCGGCTACATCTCCTCCTGATTCAATCATTCCCTTTAGTTCTTCTTTTATAGATGCCAATGGGTCGTCGTCTTGTTGTGTATTTGTCTGCTCTTGGGGATTCATTTGGTTACTTAATATATTTGATTGATTGTTATTATTTTGATTATTGCTTTGGCTATACATATTATTTGGTACATTAACTTGAGTATTTGAGCTTTCTTCTTCAAACAAAGGATTTTGCTCTATCTTAGTTACTCTATTTATATTCATTGTACCTGGAACTACCACTGGTTTTGTTAATTTATTTTTTTCTAATTGTTTTTGTACTAAATCTAGTTTAGTATTATCAAATTTTGTTGTAGTTTTTTGATTTTTATACTTTTCTGCTGATTCTTTATACGCTGGCTCTTTATATTTTGTTTGTTTTTCCTTTACTTGTGGTGCAGATATAACCTTTGCAGGCCCTCCCATCATAACTTCTTGATATTTAGGGCACTCTGCCTCTAATACTGCTTTTACATTAAGTGGTAAAAATTTTGCTATTACTTTTAATTGTGCATCTGTATATTGTGATGCGATACTGTTAAAACTGTCTACATATTTTTCTTCATTTTTTCCAAGTCTTTTATAATGCATTAAAATGTTTTGTATTTCTACTTTGCTAACATCGTTTTCATTTTCTGACTTATAATCTGCATCATCTGAATCTATTCTATAATAAATTTTAGCTTCTTTTTTAGTACGTGGAATATTTATTAATTTGCATACATTTGTTATTGTCCTGTCTTGTCCTAATAAAGCACTATAAATTCCAATACTAAACAATTTTACTAAAATTGGGTCTGACTTACTTCTTCTGTCTGTACAAATTAAAATTATTGGAATATCCTCTCCAGAAGTATTTGATGCCTCATCACTTATTTTATCCAATTTATCAAAAATAAACTTATCCATTACATCATAATTATTATTAGAAAACATTTCCAAGTCTTCACCAATAACTATTCTGTCATATGATTTATCCTCTTGTAACTCTTTTAATAATGCATTAAAATAATAAACATTTTTACTAGAAATTAATTCTCTATAATCTTGTTGATATTTCTTTATAATTGAATCTGATATATGTTCATTGTTTACTGCAAACAATACCTTCATTAGTTTATCCCCTCCAACCTCTTACTACGATAGCAAAAATTAATGGTAACACTTGGCATATAACCATGACAGTAATAATACCTATCATTACGCCAAATCCTTTTTCTTGTGTGTCTAGTTTTCTTATTCCTAATACATATCTATGAATTGCAGCAACTACAATTCCTAAAAATCCAAGTGGAATACTATATATTCTAACTATATTTAATACATATGCAACAAAGCCGTATGTATCGTTTCCGTAAGCTACTTGGTAATCTTTTAATGTATTCAATGCTTTATCTTTTAATTCAACTAAATTTGTTGTTACAGTTGTTTCTGTTGAATTTTCTTGACTTACATTGGTTGCATAAACTGGAATTATAACTATACTTAATATTACAAATATTGCAATGATACTAACTACTATTTTCTTCATGTAAGTACTCCTTTCTTATATTTGCGTAAGTACATTTTAACTTATTATATGATACAATAATCTAATAAAAATATCAAGAAAAAAAGCAGATATTTTTTAATTTTTATCTATAAAATATTTAAAATACATTATATATGTATTTTATCCAATAAATCGTAAACAATTTTGTAGTACCGCACAGCGATTAAACGTAGCGTAAGCGAAGTGCGATTTGAGCAACTTTCTTTCTATAAAAATAAAAATGTAATTTTTATTTTTATAGAAAGAAAGTTGCGAACAGCAAGGTACAAAAAATTGTTTACGATTTATTGAAGTATATAAGGGTTTATGGAAATATAAGTTTTAGCCATTTTTGCACTCTTTAGCAGCTTTTACCAATCCCACAAATAAAGGTTGTGGCTTATCTGGTCTAGAAGTAAATTCTGGATGGAATTGGCTTGCAATAAAGAAAGGATGGTTTTGCATTTCTACCATTTCTACTAATTTGCCATCTGGTGAAGTTCCAGAGCAAATAAGCCCCGCTTCTTCTAGTCTTTCCTTATATTCATTGTTGTATTCATATCTATGTCTATGTCTTTCTATAATTTCTTCTTTTCCATACAATTTTCTTGCTAGCGATTTTTCTTTTGTTATACAAGGATAATTTCCTAGCCTCATTGTTCCGCCTTTATTAACAACTTTCTTTTGTTCTTCCATTATATGTATAACAGGATTTTTGCAGTCTTTGTCAAATTCTGTTGAATTTGCATCTTTTAGTCCTAATAAGTCTCTTGCAACTTCTATAACTGCCATTTGCATACCAAGACATATTCCTAAAAAAGGTATATTATTTTCTCGTGCAAATTTAATTGTTTCTATTTTGCCTTCTACACCTCTTCCTCCGAATCCTCCTGGAACTATAATTCCATCATAGTCTCCAAGTAAATCTTTTACATTTTCTTTAGAGACTTTTTCTGAATTTACAAAGTGAATATCTACAGGAACATTATTTGCAAAGCCCCCATGTTTTATACTTTCTACTACAGATAAATATGCATCTTCTAATTTTACATATTTTCCTACTATAGCTATTTTTACTGCATCACCTTTTATATTTTTTATTTTTCTAATTAAGCTTTCCCAGTCTTTGTTATTAGGTTCTATATTGTCTAAATGTAAGTGTTTACAAACTTGTACAGCTAGTCCGTTTTTTTCTAAAATTAAAGGTACTTCATATAGTATATTTGCATTGCTATTTTCTATTACATTTTCTGGTCTTACATTGCAAAACATCGCAATTTTTTCTTTCATAGAGTTTGGAATTGGAAGTTCTGTTCTACATACTAATATATCTGGTTTTATTCCTATAGATTGCAATTCTTTTACAGAATGTTGTGTTGGTTTTGATTTTAGCTCATTTGTTCCAAATATGTGAGGCAATAATGTAACATGTATATACGCAACATCTTCTGGCGATTTTTCTAGACCTATCTGCCTTATAGCTTCCATGAAAGGTAAACTTTCTATATCTCCTACAGTTCCACCTATTTCCGTTATAACAATGTCTATATCGTCTTTTTCAAATTTATAAATACTATTCTTTATTTCGTTAGTTATGTGAGGTATTACTTGAACTGTTTTTCCTAAGTATTCTCCATGCCTTTCTTTTCTTATTACTTCTGAATAAATTTTTCCTGTTGTTACACTTGAGTTTCCATGTAAATTAACATCTGTAAATCTTTCATAATGTCCCAAGTCTAAATCTGTTTCTGCTCCATCTTCTGTTACATACACTTCGCCATGTTCGTATGGGCTCATAGTCCCTGGGTCTACATTTATATATGGATCAAATTTTTGATTTACAACCTTATATCCTCTATTTTTTAGCAACCTTCCTAACGAAGCTGCTGTTATTCCCTTTCCTAGTCCTGATACGACTCCTCCTGTTACAAAAATATATTTAGTGTTCATTGTAATCCCTCCATTTCTATTTTACTTCATAACAATTCCAGTCTCTATTAGCTAAACATAAATATGATTTAAAGACTTTTTTACCTGTGGCTTCTTCCAATGCTCTCTTATATATTTCTAGTTGTTTTCTATATTTTTCTACTATCTCTTGTTCTTTGCCATTTGCCACATAATCTGTTTTATAATCTAACAATATAATGTTGTTATTCTCATCTATAAAATATAAATCTATAACACCTTGTACTAAAATATTATCATCTGAATTTATATTATTATAAATTTCTTTTGCAGGTATATTTATATAAAAAGCTTGTTCTTTATGTACCTCTTTTGCTTTTTTTAAGTTATTAAAAATTTCTGATTTTGTGTATTTATAAAGTAAATTTGTATCTATGCAAGAAGCTTCTTTTTCTGTTATTATTTCTTTAACAACTAACTCATTTACGAAATTTTGAATATCTTTTATTGTGTAACTTATATTTTCATCAAGTTTTTGTATGCACATATGAACTAGTGTACCTATTTGAGCTTTTGTAATTTTGTCGTCACGCATAAATTTTGGCTTGTCTAAGGTTATTTCTAAATTCTGGCTTAAATCTTCAAACAAATTAATTTCTTCTACATTTACAACTTTATTTTTTGCGGTTATTTCTTTATCTTGATTTTCTTTTTCTATACTTGCTTCTTTTAGTCTACTTACAGATGTTTTTGTAGGAAGAATTGTAGAATCTTTGTATTTATAAACCCAATCCAGTTCTTTGGTTAATTTTTCTAGCTCTTCTTTAGAGTATTCGTCTGTAGCCATTTTATTAATCTCTTTTAAAACATTTACTTTGCCACTCTTTTCTTCTTTTAAATCTTTTAATAAATCTGTTTTATTTACTATATTAAAATCTAACAATTCGTTTAAATCATTGTGTAAATATACTAATTCAATCCAGTCCAGATAAGACTTATATTTTTCAACCAATTTGCTATTTACTTCATTTCCATAGGTATTTAGTAAGTCTTGTTTTTGCATCAATTCTTTTTTTACATCTTTACTTATTCCTGTTATTATAAGCTTTTCTTTCGCTCTTGTTAGACCTACATACAAAACTCTTTCTTCTTCTGAAATAATTTCTTTTTGTGCCTGTATTTTTAAAGCTTCTTTTGCTAAAGTATTATACTCAATTCTATTTTCTGTATCTACATATTTTGGACCTATACCTAAATCTTGATGTAATATTATACTTTCATTTAGGTCTTTCATATTAAATTTTTTACCAGTATTACATAAAAATACAATTGGAAATTCTAGTCCCTTGCTTTTATGTATACTCATAATTCTAACAACATCTTCATTTTCGCCTATTAGCTTTGCACTAGATAAGTCTCCTCCACTACCTTTTAGTCTATCCATAAAATTTATAAAATGAAATAATCCGTTGAAATTAGTATTTTCAAAGTCTCGTGCTTTTTCAAACAAAATTTTCAAATTAGCTTGCCTAACATTTCCATTTGGCATAAGACTTACAAAGTGATAATATCCTGTATCTAAGTAAATTTTCCATATTAATTCATCCAAACTTAAGTATTCTGCTCCTTTTCTCCACTTTTCTAAATTATCTAATAATTTGCTTATTTTTTCTTTTATTTCTTTATCTACTTTAGTCCTAGATTTTAACATTGCCTCATAAAAACTACATTTTTTGTCTGTGAGTCTTATTTCTATTAAATCATTATCTGTAAAATTTCCTATTGCTGACCTTAGTACAGTTACAAGTGGAATATCTTGCATAGGATTGTCGATAATTTTTAGTAATGACATCATAGTTTCTATTTCTACTGACTCTAAATAAGTAGTAGATGAATCGCTAAATACAGGAATTTCTAACTCATTTAATTCTTTTTCATATATAGGAGCCGCACTTGAAGTTGACCTTAATAATATAGCAATATCTCTATAAGATACTTTTCTCAATCCTTGTTTTTTGTCATATACTTCTATTTCACTATTTATTAGTTCTTTTACTTTTTTTGCTACAAATCTTGCTTCAAGAACAATATCTTCTATTCTCTCATCTTGACTTTCTTCTTCATCTTCTGAATTTAAGTTTTCGGTAATGCTAAGTTCATCTTCTTCTGGTTCTTTTAAATTTATAACATATATTTCAGATTTTTCTTTTTGTTCTGGATAATTTGCACCATAGTTTAAATATTCGTTTTCGTTATATTCAATTTCTCCTATTTCTTTGCTCATTATATTTTTAAATATGTTATTTGTAATGTCTAATATATTTTTTCTACTTCTAAAGTTTTTAAATAGTTGTATTTTTTCTCCGTTTTTACTGTTTTTCTCTTCTAATTTATAGTTTTCGTATTTTTCTAAGAAAAGTTCTGGTCTTGCTTGTCTAAAACGATATATGCTTTGTTTAACATCTCCAACCATAAATATATTGTTTCCTCTAGAAATACTATTTAATATATATTCTTGAACCAAGTTGCTATCTTGGTATTCGTCTATGTCTATTTCTTCAAATTTTTTCATATAATCTTTTGCAACTTTTGTTTTTTCGTTTAAATTTTCTTTATTAACTAGTATTTCTAATGCCAGATGCTCTATATCATTAAAATCTATTATATTTTTTTCTTTTTTAGCTTGTTTAAATTTTTCTGTAAATTCTAATACCAAGTTAGCTAAATTTAGTAATGTTTCATACATTTCATTTATATCTTCATTAGCTTCTTTTGAGTCACATATCATAACTTTTGATGCAATCTTTGTAAACTGTTTTTTTACACTATCTCTTATTTCTTTTGCTTCATTTTTTAAGTCTATTGTTACTTTCTTATCTACTGGCCACTTTTGCCATGTAAAATCATTTATTAAATAATATAACTTATCCCAGCTAATATCTTGGTTTATTAGGCTTTTTAATTTTTCTATGTCTTGACTTAATACCAAAGTAAATTTTTCTAACTCCCAAAATTTAGCTGTTTCTTTGCTTATTTTTTCTAATTTTAGTATGCACTCTTCTATTTGTGAAAATAGTTCTTTTAAAATAATTTTGCCCCATTTAGTTTTTGCGAAATCTGTATCTGTTTGATAATTAAATTCTTCTATCTTTTCTTTTACCCATTTTTCTGGAAATGGTGTACTTTGAATAAATTTATATATATCTAAAACTATTTCTTTTAATTTATCGTCGTTTCTATAATTTGTATATGTTTCTATTAGATTTAAAAATTCTTTATTTTCCTCTTCATATTTTTGCTCAAATAAATCTTCTATAACTTCTTGTTTTATAAGTTCTACCTCTGTAGTATCTCCAACTCTAAAGTTTGCAGAAGTGTCTATCTCAAAAAAATTATTTCTTATTACATCCAAACAAAAGGCATGTATTGTACTAATACTTGCCTTGTTTAATAAATTTATTTGTCGTTGAAGATGAGAGTTTTCTCTCTCTTCTTCAAGTCTTTTATAAATAGCATCTAAAATTCTTTCTCTCATTTCAGATGCTGCTGCATTTGTAAATGTTACAACTAAAATTTTGTCTATGTCTATTTTTTCATTAATTACTTTGTTAATTATTCTTTCCACTAATACAGCTGTTTTACCGCTTCCAGCAGCAGCTGCTACTAGAATGTTTGAACCTTTTTCATTTATTGCTAAATTTTGTTCTCTCGTCCATTTTGTTTCTGACATTTATTTTCTCCAATTTCCGCCTATTTTTATTGATAAATTAGCTATATTAGTATTTTAATATTTACATTTATAGTTAGAACAAATTATTGTCCAGCTACACCTTGAGTTGCACTTGTTTGTGAATCTACTGCTTGTTGACTTTGTGTAGAGCCTTGTACTCCTCCTTGGGTATCTTGAGTAGTACCTTGTCCATTTTGTGTCGTAGTTTCTCCTGCTTGTCCACCTTGATTTTGAGTAGACTGTCCAGCTGCATTTTGTCCATCCTGGCTTTGTTGCTGTGTTGTATTTTGATTTTCTGTTCCTGTAGTATTTTGTACTGTATTACCTTGGTTTGCTGTATTCTGTGTCTCTGTATTTTGTGTAGTATCTGATGGTTTATAATTTTTGTGTAAGTAATCTAATAAATCTATTTCATTGTTTTGTACTAATAACCAATATGACATTTCGCCTCCGCTAGTCTTAGAATATATTGCATCTGCACCACATGTCATTATTAAATTGCCTCTTATATCTACTAAGCCATATTTGCCTTCTTTTGCAACAACTATTGCATTATACTCTGGTATTAGTATAGTAGAGTTATACTCTGATGAACTTGAAGAGCTTGACCTTACACATCCTAGCGAGTCATACTCCATTGGTATAATAGTGTTTCCGTTTTTGTCCATTATTCCCCATTTTTGAGCTCTCATTACAGGAATATATGCATCATATAATATGTATTGATTTTTTATAGCATCTTCTGGAAATCTTGAAGACTCTATTCCAATGTCATCATATTCTAAATATAAAATTGTTCTACCACTATCATTAATTACGCCTTGTTTGTTATTGTTTGTAACTAAATATAATTTTAAATCTTTATCTATTTGTTTTACATCATCATATTCTGGTGAAATTTTTGTAGTTGAGTCATACGAAATTATACCCATTTTGTTATTTGATGTTTTTACTATAAAATCTCTTGTACTTTCAACAAAAGTAATATCTTTATATTTTGTACCTATAATTTCAGTTCTTGTTGCATTAGGGTCTATATTTATTACTCCATATTCGTTGTTTGCATTTTTTACAACTAAAAGATTGTATAATATAGCCTTTTGATTGCTGAAATTAGCATCGTCTCCACCTATTGCAGATTCTGTATATTGTGCTGTATACCATTTTGCAAGATATGGTAATGTAAATATTGTAATTTGATTTGTATTTTGATTATACGTAAATTGTACGTTAAATCCTCTTTGGATTCCTTCAATTGAACTATACAATTTTCCATTAATCATTTTAACCGGTGTTTCTATATCAAAATATTCGTAATCATTATCTCCACTAGTAAGCTTTTTATATATTTTAGCTTCTCCCATTGTGTAATATGCATTTTCACTGGTGTTTCTTACAAAGCATTTAGTTTCATCTTCCGAAACCTCATCTCCATTGTGTGCCTCATAGCCTGCATATGATGCAAAATCTTTTATAGCAGTATAAACTGTATTGTCTTCAAATACAAATAAGTCACTTGGTATTGTTTGCATTGACTTGCCATCAATAGAAACTTTTAACATTTGACTTTGTAAATAAAACATCCATACTACTAAGCCTATTATAATCATAAGTACTAAAACAATTAAAACAATTATTATTGCCATTATTTTTTTGGTATTGTTATTTTTTTTCTTATAATTTACATCAGTATCATCTATTAGATTCATAGCATCCTCCTCTTATTCTTTGGTTCCATAATATTTTTTATAAAAATCATTTTTAAAGTTTTCTAAATTATCATGCTCTATTTCTATTCTAACCCTTTCCATAAGTTTAGTCAAGAAATATATATTATGAATTGATAATAATCTTACTCCTAGAATTTCATTTGCTTTTATAAGATGTCTTACATATGCTCTAGTGTAGTTTCTACATGCATAACAGTCACATTCTGGATCTATTGGTCTCCAATCTCTTTCGTATGTTGCATTTCTTACAACAACTTTTCCATTCCATGTCATTGCAGTGCCGTTTCTCGCAATTCTTGTAGGAAGTACACAATCGCACATATCTATTCCAGCAATAGCTGCTTCTATTAGATAATCTGGTGTACCTACTCCCATTAAATATCTAGGCTTGTTTTCTGGCATAAGTGGTGCTGTAAAGTATAGCATTTTTAAGAATTCTTCCTTTGGCTCTCCAACACTTATTCCTCCTATTGCATATCCTGGAAAATCTAATTCTATTAAATCTTTAGCAGATTTCTCTCGTAAATCCTCGTAAAAACCACCTTGTATAATTCCAAATAGAGCTTGTTTATCTGTGTTTTTATGGGCCTCTTTGCATCTTTTTGCCCATCTTGTAGTTCTTTCCATAGAATTTTTTGTATATTCGTGTGTTTCTGGATATTTAACACACTCATCAAATGACATTATTATGTCTGCTCCTAAAGCCTCTTCTATTTCCATGACTTTCTCTGGAGAAAAGAAATGCTTGCTTCCATCTAAGTGAGACCTAAACTCTACTCCATCTTCTGAAATAGTTCTTAAGTCGCTTAAACTAAATACTTGGAAACCTCCACAATCTGTTAAAATTGGTCTATCCCAATTCATAAATTTATGTAGTCCACCTGCTTCTTTAACAAGTTCATGCCCAGGTCTTAAGTATAAATGATATGTATTAGATAAAATAATTTGTGCTCCTACCTCTTTTAGTTCTTCTGGCGTCATAGATTTTACTGTTGCTTGCGTTCCAACTGGCATAAATACTGGTGTTTGTATATCTCCATGTGGTGTATGTACAATTCCTCTTCTTGCTCCTGAATTTTTATCTATATGTAATAATTCATATGTTACTGCTGGTTTAGTCATTTTTTGTCTCCTTTTTCCTATATTGTTCCTTTTCTACTTTTTCCATTATGCCATAATTTTGATGTTTTTTCAATAGATTATTGATTATATTTTTATGGTGTAAGTGTCAATGTTTTTTACTATTTACATATGGTAAGTAATTTAATATACCTATATAGATTATTGATAATCGGCATGTCTGTCGCACTAAAAATATAGAAGATAGATATTTTTCTATCTCCTATGTCATAAAAATATTACAGTTGTTCGTTATTTTTAAGTGAGTTTTTCTAATTTATTAAATTTATTTTTTATGAATTGCTTTCTTTAGGAGTTGTTGTATTTGTTCCGCAACCATCAAACATATAATTTGCATATTCAACATTGGATAAGTCCCAATTATCTCCTACATAAATTGTAGTTAAATTTGTACAATGCGCAAACATTCCGTCCATTCCTTTCACATTACTTGTAGCAAAGCTACTTAAATCTAAGGTTGTTATACTAGAACAATTCTGAAACATCCATCCCATATTGTTAACTTTAGTTGTATCAAACTCCTCTAATCCTATGATTTCTATTAAATTTGTACAATCATTAAACATTGATTCCATATTTTCGACTTTACTAGTATCAAAACTACTTAGATTTAAACTAGTCAAACTGCTACATCCATTAAACATCCCTACCATATATAGTACTTCTTTTGTATTGAACTGTCCCAGTTCTAATTCAGACAAACTACTACATCCGGCAAATAAATTGTACATATTCTTTACATTACTTGTATCATAGCCACTTAGATTTAAACTGCTCAAACTGCTACATCCATCAAACATAGATACAATATCTTCTACTTTACTTGTATTAAATCCTTCTAAGCCTATAACATTAGTTAAACTACTACAACGAGCAAACATATTACTCATACTTGTCACATTGCTTGTATTAAAACTACTTAAGTTCAAATTTGCCAAATTACTGCAATTTCCAAACACAGCCTCCATATTTGTTACATTACTAGTGTCAAAACTGTTTAGATTCAAACTAGTTAAACTACTACATGTATCAAACATATTTGCCATGCTTGTTACTTCACTTGTATCTAATCTTTCTAAGTTTTCAAATTCTGTTAAATTTACACAACTATCAAACCAACTAGCCATTGATAATGGTACAATGTGATCAACAATACTTACTTTTCTTATTGACGACACTTCGTTAAACCATGGAGTCGTACTCCCTCTAGTTCTATCTTCGTTTATCCAACTCCTATATTCTTGTCCCTTTATGTTTCCATATTCTTTTACTACGTTTTTTCCTTTTATTGGTTCATTTTGTGTGCCAAATGTTAATGTTCCATCATCATATAAAAATACATAAATATCAGTTGCTCTTGGATTTTCTCCCATTATTTCCATTAATTCACTTGTTAAATCATTCATTTGTGTTAGTTCATCGTTAATAGCTTCATTCATCTTATTACCTGCATCTTGTGCTTTGTTTATAATCCCGTTATCACTAAACACCATATTTATTGTAATTCCTGCTAAAATTAATAAAATAATAATTGTAACAACAAGTGCAATAAGAGTAATACCTCTTTTACCATATTTTAATTTTTCTTTTAATTTCTTCATGATTAAATACCTTCCTTTCATTTTTTCTTTTGATTTTCTAAAAAAATATTATCATATTATAACTTATATAGTTTGGTGAGTCGAAGTAGTTTCATTATAACATATCAAAATTTTCAATGCAACAAATTAGTTCGGTAAATTGAAAATATTTTATATTTTTTCAATTTGCCAAAGTAGTGCATAATTGCATTTATATATAATTTTATTGATTTTTAAGCTTTTAAAGGAGGATTACTAAAAATGAAATTATCAGATGCAATTAGAAAAAGAATTAAATTTTATTTAAAAGAAAAGAATATGAATGTATGGAAGTTATGTAAGATGTCTGGAATTCCTTGTTCTACTATTTCAACTTTCATGAGTGCTAAAACAGAGTTAATAAAATTGGATACCTTATTACATATTTGTGAAGGATTTGGAATTACTTTAGGAGAATTTTTTACAGATTCAACATTTGATACGGCAGAGCAAGATTAATAATAAAAATACGACACTATTTAATAATGAATTGATTATTAAATAGTGTCGTATTTTTATAACTTGTGCAATTTCTATAATATATTTTATATTCTTTTTAAATTTAAGATTGTGCGTGCAAAATCTAATAAGTCATCTAAATCATTCTCGATCACATCTTTTAAAATTGTTTCATTTGCTTTTTTATAATCATGTACTGCAATATTTCTAAAACCTATCATTTTTTTCATATTATCAGCCATTGGCTTTGTAATTAAGCCATTTTTTTGTAGTAGTTCCAAGGCTTCTCTTTTTTCTTGTGGCATTCCTAATTTCCTACAATAAACAATATACATAGCAATATCAGTTACTAATTCGCAACTTCTTTGCAAATTCAGTACAATACTATCTAATCTTCTATAATCATTTAAATTTTCTGGATTGTCTTCATATTCTTCATTAATTCTTTTGATGCATCTTTCTATACTTTCAAACTTATTTAAAATAACTGCTTCATTTTCCATATATTGTTCCTTTTTAACATTTTCAATGATTGCTTTTCTACTTTCATTTAATTCTAAATATTCACGGAACATGTCTAATTTATATAAATCAAATTGAAAACTATCTTTACAATATAATACTTTACCATTCATTAATATTTCATATCGAAAACTATCAGAAATAGTATTTAAATCAATTAAATCGACATCTTTTTTTAATATTTGTTCTAATTTTTCTGTCATTTCAAAAAGTTGTTTTTTAGTTATGTTTTCATTACTTTTTATAGCAATATCAATATCGCTATCTGCTCTTTGGTCTCCGCGAGCATAACTACCAAACAAAATAATAGCATTACAATTAAATTGAGCATTTAATATATGAATAGCTTCTTCAAAATTCATTTTTTACACTTCACCTTTCTATATTTTCAATTATGTCATAATTTTAGTGTTTTTTCAATAGATTTATTGTATTATATAGTATAATATTAATCTCCTTTTGAAATTAGTATCTTTTATTTTACTTATTTATTTTTTTACTTTACATTTTAATTCAATGTTTTATAATATTCATTTTTCAACCAATTATGTAAAAAGCAATAAATGTAGTATTTTGTAGTGAGACAAGGTCTTACAATTTGTGATTTAGCACAAATTGTAAGTAGCTGTGCGTCCGCAGTCGAACGAAAAAATTACTACATTTATTGCTTTTCAATTATATATTTAAAGGTGACCTGTCCCCATTTTCCCAATTTGGGAAATTTGGACCTGTCCCTAATTTCCAACTATTTTATAAACATTGCATCGCCAAAGCTAAAGAAACGATATTTCTTTTCTACTGCTTCATTGTATGCTTTCATTATAAAGTCTTTACCTGCTAATGCAGATACTAACATTATTAATGTAGATTCTGGTAAGTGAAAGTTTGTTATTAATGCATCTATGCATTTGAATTTATAACCTGGATAAATGAATATGCTTGTGTCTCTTTCTGTTGCTTCTACCATGCCATTTTCGTCTGCAATTGATTCTAATACTCTACAAGATGTTGTACCAACTGCAATTACTCTATGTCCTTCTCTTTTTGCTTTGTTTATTTTGTCCACGTCTTCTTGTTTTATGTAGAAATGTTCTGAGTGCATATCGTGTTCTTCTACATTTTCTACTTTTACAGGTCTAAATGTACCAATACCAACGTGTAATGTTACATTTGCTATTTCTACACCTTTTGCTTGTATTTTTTCTAAAAGCTCATTTGTAAAGTGCAAGCCTGCTGTTGGAGCTGCTGCTGAACCTTCATATTTAGCATATACAGTTTGATATCTATCTTTTTCTTTTAATTTTTCATGAATATATGGCGGAAGTGGCATTAAACCAATTTGATCTAATACTTCATTAAATATTCCATCATATTCAAACTTTACTTTTCTGTTTCCATTTTCTAGTTTTTCAAGTATTTCTGCTCTTAATAGAATTTTTTGATTTTCTTTTTGCTCAAGCACACCTTCTCCAAAAATAACTTTTGTACCAGGCATAAGTCTTCTTCCTGGTCTTACCATTACTTCCCATATATCCCCATCAATTCTATTTAAAAGCAAAAATTCTATATGTGCACCTGTTTCTTCTTTTACGCCATAAAGTCTAGCAGGAATAACTTTTGTGTTATTCCTTACTAAGCAGTCTCCTGGCTCTAGATAATCTATAATGTCTTTAAATATTTTATCTTCAATAGTTTTATTTTTTCTGTCTAATATCATTAATCTAGATTCATCTCTATTTTTTATAGGAACTTGTGCTATTAGTTCTTTTGGTAAATTATAATTAAAATCTGATACTTTCATTAAACGCTCCACCCTATTTCTATTTCTTCTCTATTGGCAAATAGTTTTTCTATTCTTTTTATTATACTTTTTATTTCTTCAATAACATTTTGAGGTTCTTTTAGTGCATCTAGCTCATATGTAAATTCAAAATCTGCTGGAGTTGCTGGTTTTACACTGTATATTTCTTGTGGCACCCCAATTCTACTTGTATCTGCTGCCATAACTTGACATTGCATATAGTCTGTATACCATCTTTTTAAACCTACTACTTTTTCATCTGTATAACCATACATACTGTAGTCATGTAGAGCTGGTACTGTATATTCATTTTCTTCTGAATTTCTCTCTAATGTATGTAGAAACTCATGTATAAATACTTCTTCTGGAAATGTATTTACAGATGCATTATATGTAAAACTATAGTTATTTTTTTCTGGTATTTTTACATTTGAATACCCTATTCCATAGTAGTCCATGCCTCCAAGACCAATCCAGTCATGAATATCTCCTGTTAAGTTTTTGTTAATGTCACCTAATTTCATTACTACAAAAATATGGTCATAGTCTTTTCCTTGTATATAGCTGTCTATTAGCCCTGCTGCGTCTTCTTCTGACAAGTAATATCCATTTTCTTCGTCATAAGAAAGACTTGTTATTGGCTCTGTAATTTCTATTGTTTCATACTCTGCTGACATTCTTCCACCGCTTATAGTTCTTATACTATCTTTAAATCTAGACATATTGCTTTCTATGTTTACCACATCTGCTCTATCCATGCTTTCTTGTACTTTTGTACTGGTACCACCTTGATTAATTACAGCATCTGTGTTTTCTAGTATAAAACATACAAAATTCCATTTTGTACTTGTGTCTGGTGTTCCTGCCTCTATTTTAAAGTCTGAAAACCAAGCGGTTCCTTTTGATTTTTCTTGGAATCCGCCTAATCTAAAACCAATGTTAACAACATCTCTATTTCTAGAGTTAAATAACATTTCTATCTTAGTCCAATCCTTTGTGCCTGTTAAAGATTTAGATCTTTCTGTTGTATCTTCTATACAAATATGTGCTCCACCACTTACCATATTATCTGCATTTTCTACATTTTCTGTTTTTACCATACAAGTTACTCTATATGGTGTATTAGGAGTAACCTGTACTTCTTGGAAAAACATTGCATCATTATAATCTTCATTAGTTAACTTATAACTATTTGTATCACTATATTTTATTTCTTTGTCTCTTTCAAACATAGTTAAATGTGGTTCTCTAACACTTTTCATATAATAATTGAAATTATATTTGTTATATACGGATACAAATATTGCAATAAATATAAATAGTATAATTAACAAGATTACATTTTTTATTAATTTACCTTTTCTTATTGCCATAAAATTTAATTCCTTTCAATTTTATGCATTACTTCACTACATCTATGGCATAGTGTAGGATAGTCTTTGTCTTCTCCGACTGTAGTAGAATATGTCCAACATCTTTCACACTTATCTCCATCTGCTTTTTCTACTTTAACACCGATTTTTTCTGCATCTCTTCTTTCATTTTTTTCAATTGCTAATCCAGAGATTATGAATACTTCTTGTAATAATTCTCTATTATCCTCCAAGAATTTATATTCATCTCCATCAGTGTACAAAGTAACTTTTGCATCTAAAGAATTTCCTATTGTCTTATTAGCTCTTTGAAGCTCTAATTCTTTTGCAACAATGTCTTTTAATTCTATAATTTTATTCCATTTTTCTGTTAATTCTTTGTTGTCATATTTTTCATTTACTTTTGGCCAATATGCAAGCATTACACTTTCTACCTCTTCATCTTTTGTGTGAGGCATGTATTTCCAAATTTCCTCTGCTGTATATACAGTCATAGGTGCTAGCATTTTAACTAAAGCATCTAGTATAATGTACATTGTTGTTTGAGCAGCTCTTCTTTCTTTAGAGTCTTTTAAAGATGTATATAATCTATCTTTTATAATGTCTAAATAGAATGTACTCATATCTGTAACGCAGAATTGATTGATATCACGATATACCATGTGGAAATCGTAGTTTTCATAATTTTTAGTGCAGTCTCTTATTAATTTGTTTAATCTAGTTAATGCCCATTTGTCTATTTCTTGTAGGTCTTCATATGCTACTGGATTTTCTGGGTCATAGTCACATGTATTTCCTAAAATATATCTTGCTGTATTTCTTATTTTTCTGTATACTTCAGAAATTTGTTTTAATATTCCTTTAGAAATACTTACATCTGACTTGAAGTCTGAAGAAAGTACCCAAAGTCTTAAAATATCAGCACCATATTCTTTTACTATATCTTGTGGAGCTATTCCGTTTCCTAAAGATTTAGACATTTTTCTACCTTGGTCGTCTACTATAAATCCGTGTGTTAAAACTTGTTTATATGGAGCTATTCCGTTTACAGCAACAGATGTAAGCATTGAAGATTGGAACCATCCTCTGTATTGGTCTTGTCCTTCTAAGTATAAATCTGCTGGATAATTTATTCCTCTTTCTACTAAAACTCCTTGATGTGATGAACCAGAGTCAAACCATACATCCATTATGTCTGTTTCTTTCTTAAACTCTTTACAACCACAATGTGGACAAGTTGCACCTTCTGGCATTAGGTCTTTTTCGTCTTCGTCAAACCAAGCATTTGAACCTTTTTCTCTAAATATAGCTTGGATTTTCTTTATACTTTCGTCTGTAACATATTCTTTTCCACAATCTTTGCAATAGAATATTGGAATTGGCACACCCCATGTACGTTGTCTTGAAATACACCAGTCATTTCTGTCTCTTATCATTTCAGAAATTCTTTCTTCACCCCATGATGGGAACCATTTTACTTTCTTAACTTGTTCCAATGTTTCTTTTCTAAATCCATCTACAGATGCAAACCATTGGTCTGTGGCTCTATAAATTATAGGCTTTTTACATCTCCAACAATGTGGGTATGAGTGCATTAATTCTTCTTGTTGTAATAAGTATCCATGTTCATCTAACCATTTTATAATTTCTGTATTAGATTTTGCATAATACATTCCTGCAAATGGTCCTGCACCTTCTGTTTGATGTCCTTTTGCATCAACTGTAACTACAATATCTAATCCATTTTTTAATCCACATAAGTAGTCTTCCTTACCATATCCAGGTGCTGTATGAACTGCTCCAGTACCCATTTCTAGGTCTACTTTAACAGTATCGTCACTTCCTAAAACTACTTTAGAAGTTCTGTCTAAGAAAGGATGCTTGCATAATACACCTTCTAATTGTGAACCTTTAAATGTTTTAATTATTCTGTAATTTTCTATACCTGCTTTTTTCATTACTTGGTCTACTAAGTCTTTTGCCATAACTAATTTTTCGTTATTTGCTTCCACAACAGCATATATAAACTCTCCATCTACTGTAATTCCCATATTACCTGGCAATGTCCAAGGTGTAGTTGTCCAGATAACTATTGATGTGTCATTTGTTACAACTCCGTTTCCTTCTACAACTGGGAATTTTACAAATATTGATGTTGCTTTGCTGTCTTTATATTCAATTTCAGCCTCTGCTAATGCTGTTTCGCACTCTGTACACCAAAATACTGGTTTTAATCCTTTATAAATGTAACCTTTTTTATACATATCTCCAAAAACGCCAATTTGTCTTGACTCAAATTCTGGTTTTAATGTAATATATGGATTTTTCCAGTCTCCTAATACTCCTAATCTTTTAAATCCTTCTGATTGTTTTTCTACAAACCCTAAAGCAAAGTCTCTACAAGTATTTCTAAATTTATTTACTCCAACTTTGTCTCTATCTAATCCTAATACTTCAATTGCTTTTCTTTCTGTTGGAAGTCCATGAGTATCAAAGCCTGGAACATATGGTGTATAATATCCTTCCAAGTTTTTAAATCTAACAATTGTGTCTTTTAAAATTTTGTTTAGAGCATGGCCTAAATGAATTTCTCCATTTGCATATGGAGGTCCATCATGTAATACAAATGACTCTTTTCCTTCATTTTTCTTTAACATTTTTTCATATAGGTCATTGTCCAATACTTCTTCCTTAATCTTTGGTTCATTTTCTGGCAAATTTCCTCTCATAGGGAAATCTGTTTTTGGCAAATTTAATGTTGCCCCATAGTTTTTCTTTTCTTCCATAATTCCTCCCTCTTGTAAATGTTTTTTGTTTTTTGCTTATATTTTATAAATTTTAAAATACAAGAAATTAAATAAGCAAATAAAACAAAAAACATTTCAATCCTAAAAATTATTAGGACGAAATGTTTAAATTCCGCGGTACCACCTAACTTAGAAAAGTAAAACTTTTCTCTCTTATTTTCTCACTTACGTAGAGCATACGGCTTAATTTACTATTATTTCAAAAAAGCAACTAAAAGGTGATAATAGTTAATAAAGTTCCTGCTAAATTCTCAGCAACCTTTAGCTCTCTGTAGGCTGTTTAGTAACTATCTTGTCCTTTATCTTCGTTTTTATCAATGGTAGTATTATATCATCATGTATAATATTTTTCAATATTTTCTGTGAAAATTTTATAGTATAATTATGAATTTATAATATGTCCTATAAAATTTTATTTATCATGTCAAATTATTTTTATGTCATACATATGTCAGTTTTTTCTTTAAAAATACCACTTATTTTGACTTTTTCATAATTTCGATGTATAATAAAGTTAGCTTATTTTTAAGCCTTATATCAACACTTGGAGGTCTTTGAAATGTATTATGGTGAACTTGAAAGTTTGCGGTACGGAAATGTCCTAGTCAAGGCATTTGACGGGGATCATCGGCTCGTGGGAGTTGGACTCTACTTCGGTAGAGGCAAGGGTAAAATTTATCTGCAGGAAGAGATTGATTCTTCCGAAGATAAAGAAGCACTCACAGAAGCCATTGCTAAGGCTTGTTCAGAACAACGTAAGATCAAGGTAGTATGGGAGCTGCAGGAGGAACCGCAGGAACAGCCTAATGCTTCTGAGGGCTAACACTTCTCCGTGCTATACAACTTTGGTGTTGATGCTAGGAGGCAATGCCTCCTACAAAAGAGGTGGACACGTCAAACGTCTCCACCTCTTTTATTTTTACATATTTTAGTTTCTATTTTATTGCTTTTCTTCCTCTAAATACTGCTACTTCTCCTAATTCATCTTCGATGTTTAGTAGTCTGTTATATTTAGCTACACGGTCTGTTCTACATGGTGCACCAGTTTTTATTTGTCCAGCGTTTGTAGCTACTGCAACATCTGCTAATGTTGTATCTTCTGTTTCACCACTTCTGTGTGATACAACTGCTGTGTATCCATTTCTCTTAGCAAGTTCTATTGCATCTAACGTTTCTGTTAATGTTCCAATTTGATTTAATTTAATTAATATGCTGTTAGCTGTTTTGTTGTCAATTCCTTTTTGTAGTCTCTTAATATTTGTAACAAATAAGTCATCTCCAACAAGTTGAACTTTGTCTCCAATTTTTTCTGTTAGAGTTTTCCAAGATTCCCAATCTTCTTCTGCTAATCCATCTTCTACAGATATTATTGGGTATTTATTTACTAAGTCTACAATGTAGTCTACCATTTCTTCTTTGCTTAGGAATTTATCTATTTTCCAGAAATAGTATCCATCTTTTCCTATTTTTTTAGCTTCGTCATACATTTCTGTTGATGCTAAGTCTAACGCTAGGCATACATCTTTTCCTGGCTCATATCCTGCTTTTTGGATTGCTTCTAATATAATTTGAATTGCTTCTTCTTCTCCTGAAACGTTTGGAGCAAATCCTCCTTCGTCTCCTACTGCTGTTGAATATCCTTTAGATTTTAATACTTTCTTTAAGTTGTGGTATACAGAAACTCCCATTTCCATACATTCTGTAAATGTTTTTGCTCCAACTGGCATAATCATGAATTCTTGTATACTTAAGCTACTGTCTGCATGTTTTCCACCATTCATTATGTTCATCATTGGAACTGGTAATTCTTTTGCATTTACTCCTCCAATGTAGTTGTATAAACTCATTCCTAAAGAGTTTGCAGCAGCTTTTGCAACAGCTAGAGAAACACCTAACATTGCATTTGCTCCTAATTTTCCTTTATTTTCTGTTCCGTCTAATTCTATCATTGTTTTATCTATTAAAGCTTGCTCATAAACGTTCATTCCTTCTATTTCTTTTGCTATTTTTTTGTTAACGTTTTCTACAGCTTGTAAAACACCTTTTCCCATGTATCTTTCTGCATCACCATCTCTTAACTCTACTGCTTCAAAGCTTCCTGTTGATGCTCCAGATGGAACCATAGCAACTCCTGAAAATCCTCCTTCTGTAACTACTTCTACTTGTACTGTTGGATTTCCTCTTGAGTCTAATACCTCTAATGCTTTTACTGTGTCAATTCCTAAAAAATCTTTCATTTTAAAACCTCCTAAAATTTTGTGTTTTATTTTTTATAATTAACATTAAAATACAAAATTACACAAAATATTTTTATTATATATTGAATATAAATTAATAAATTAAATTTTTATGTCTTCTTGCATTCTAATGTTATTTTCTATTTTTTTGATATAATTTGGCTTTTTATAGCATGTTGCTGTTCTTCTATTTGGTCTATATATGTCTTTTTCTTTTTAGGTAATTCATTTTGTGAATTTTCACTATTTTTCATAGATTTTAATTTTCTATTTATGTTCTTCCTTTTTCCAAGTTCATATACATTTGCCTCATTTCGTTTGCCATATTCATGTCTACTTTGCTCATCTATTCTGCCAAATTCATCATTTATAATTAAATCGCCTATGTCTTGGTCACTTTCTGTAATATACTGTTCTTTTTCTTTTCTGTATTTTACCACATTTATATTGTGGTTTTTGTATATTGGCTCAGTATATATTTCCTTTTTTTCATTGTGATTTTCAGACAAGTACTTATTAATTATACTTCTTTCATTTTTACTAAAACTTTCTAATGGTTTATTTAAATTTTGATAAACCCAAATTATATGTCTGTCAGAATTAGAATATTCTGAATGAAGTAGGTCCTCATAACTGTATTCAACAATAAACTTTGAATTTTCAATTTTTATTGTTAAATTTGACCATAATTCTTGTTCTGGCTTCCTTGCTAGCCTTCTTAGTTCTTTTATTGAATTATACAGCTCTTCTACTAATTTAAGATACATTTCTTCATCTAAGCTAAACTTGCTTGGAATTTCATATACATTAACTGGGTTTTTCTTAAGTATTCCTTTGGGATAATAATAAAAGTATAGCTCTCCAGTTTGCAAATTATTTATTTGATTTGTTATAGATGCATACAAGTATATTTTATCCCACTTTTCTGGAATCATATAAAAGAGTTGTCTTTGTATTTTAGCATATTCCAATTTTATACTAGGACTGGAAAGCAATAAAAATCATCCCCTCTTGCGATTATTATTACATATATTTTTCTAATAATTATTATATTTTTTAACGTACTATATATTAGACATTATATAGCACATTTTTATTAATACTATATAATTATTTCTCTATTAAGCTTTCTCCTGTCATTTCTTGTGGTTTTTCTAATCCCATAATGTCTAACATAGTAGGTGCTAAATCTGCAAGTTTACCTTCTTTTAGTTTTACTCCTTCTAATCCTACTAAAATTAATGGTACTGGATTTGTTGTATGAGCTGTTTGTGGCTCTCCTGTTTTATAGTCTATCATTTGCTCTGCATTACCATGGTCTGCTGTTATAATTAACACACCATTTTGTTTTTCAATTGCTTCTACAACTTTTCCAACGCATCCATCTATAGTTTCTACAGCTTTAACAGCTGCTTCTAAACTACCTGTGTGTCCTACCATGTCTGGGTTAGCATAATTTAATATTATACTATCGTATTTTCCAGAGTTAATTGCTTCCACAACTTTGTCTGTTACTTCTAAAGCGCTCATTTCTGGTTTTAAGTCATATGTTTCTACCTTAGGAGATGGAACTAAAATTCTATCTTCTCCTTCATACTCTTTTTCTTCTCCACCATTAAAGAAAAATGTAACATGCGCATATTTTTCTGTTTCTGCAATTCTTAATTGTTTTAATCCATGTTTACTAATGTACTCTCCAAATGTATTTACTAAGCTCTCTGGCTTAAATGCTATTTTTACATTTGGCATAGTTTCATCATATTGTGTAAAGCAAACGAAAAATAAGTTCATTTTCTTAGTTTCAAATTCATTAAAATCTTTGTCTACTAAAGTTCTTGTTATTTCTCTTGCTCTATCTGGTCTAAAATTAAAGAATATTACAGAATCGTTATCTTTTATTGTTGCAACAGGACTATCTCCATTGCAAATTACTGTAGGCTTAACAAATTCATCAAATACTTCTTTTTGGTATGATGCCTCAATTGCTCCTAAAGCAGATGTCGCCTCTTCTCCCACTCCATTTACCATTGCATCATATGCTTCTTTTACACGATTCCATCTTTTGTCTCTATCCATTGCATAAAATCTGCCTTCTATTGTAGCTATTTTTCCTACACCTTTTTCTTTCATTTTTTCTTCAAGTTTTGCAATGTATCCTTCTCCTGATGTTGGTGGTGTATCTCTTCCGTCCATAAAGCAATGTACATATACGTTTTCAAAGTCTTTTCTTTTTGCAAATTCTAAAAGAGCTACAAGATGTCTTATGTGACTGTGTACTCCTCCATCTGAAAGTAATCCCATAATATGAAGATTAGAATTGTTCTTTTTACAATTATCTATTGCATCTGAAAATTCTTTTATGCTAAAAAAATCTCCGTCTTGAATAGATTTTGTAATTCTTGTTAAGTCTTGGTAAACAATTCTTCCTGCACCTATATTTGTATGTCCTACTTCTGAATTTCCCATTTGTCCTTCTGGAAGTCCTACGTCTAATCCACTTGTATGAATTATTGTTGTAGGCCATGTTTTCTTTAGTTTATCTATATTAGGTGTATTTGCAATTGCTACAGCATTTCCTTTTTCATTTGGATTAATTCCAAATCCATCTAATATCATTAGCATAACTGGTTTTCTATTCATATATTGTCTCTCCCCATTCTATATTAATACTTTTAGATACTATAATTTACAATGTTAGCAAACTCTTCTACTTTTAAGCTTGCTCCTCCTACTAAACCACCATCTATATCTGAAGTACTAAATAATTCTTTTGCGTTTGAAGCTTTTACACTTCCGCCATATTGTATTATAACCTTATCTGCTATATTTTGTCCATAGTTTTTAGCAATTTCGTTTCTTATAGCTTTTATAGAATTATTAGCATCTTCTGCTGTGGCAGTCTTTCCTGTACCTATTGCCCATATTGGCTCATAAGCAATAATTGTATTTTCTACTTGTTCTTCTGTTAATCCATCTAATGCAATTTTTGTTTGAGCTGTAATAACTTCTTCTGTTTTTCCTACTTCTCTTTGTTCTAATGTTTCGCCAACACATACAATTGGTTTTAACTCATTTGCAAATGCAGCTTTTATTTTTTTATTTACAGTTTCATCTGTTTCATTAAAATATTGTCTTCTTTCAGAGTGACCAATTATAACATATTCCACCCCTATAGATTTTAACATTTGCCCTGAAACTTCTCCTGTATATGCACCGCTTTCTTCCCAATGCATATTTTGTGCACCTATTTTTATATTTGTTTCTTGTGCAGTAAGTAAGCTGTAAAATAAATCTGTATAAGGAACACATAAAATAACCTCTGCATCTGTATTTTTTACTAATGGTGCTAGTCCTTCAATAAATGCCATTGCTTCATTTGGAAGCATATTCATTTTCCAATTTCCTGCTATTACTTTTCTTCTCAAAATTTAATCCTCCAATAAATTAATTTATATTATAATTATAAATTTTATTTTATGCTTTACTTATTATTTAAGCAAGCTATTCCTGGAAGGTCTTTTCCTTCTAAAAACTCAAGTGAAGCTCCTCCACCTGTCGAAATATAAATGTTTTCAAATGTTGTATTTGACTCTTTTTGAATTTTCTTTACAGCTGCTGCAGAATCTCCGCCCCCCTATTATACATTTAGCGCTACTACTAGCAATAGCTTTTGCTATTTTTTCTGTTCCTATTCTGTAGTTGTCAAATTCGTTAACTCCTAGAGGACCATTCCATACAATAGTTTTTGCATCTTTTAATTCTTCTTCAAACATCTCTTGTGTTTTTGGTCCTATATCTAATATCTCCCAACCTGTTGGAACTCCGTCTTTTATATCTATAAATTTGTTATCAGCATCATTTGAAAAGTCGTTTGCAATGTGACTATCTACTGGTAAAACAAGTTTTACCTTTTTTTCTTCTGCTAACTTTAATATTCTATTAGCTTCATCTAACTTGTCATCTTCACACTTAGAATCTCCTATTTCATATCCCATTGCTTTAAAGAATGTGCAAGCCATTGCTCCACCTATTAAGATTTTATCTACTTTTGTAAGTAAATTTTCTATTACACCTATTTTATCAGAAACTTTAAGTCCTCCTAAAATAGAAACAAAAGGTCTTTCTGGATTAGAAATTGCACTGCTTAATTCACTTACTTCTTTTTCCATTAAATATCCAGCTACAGCTGTATCTACAAAGTGAGAAATCCCCTCTGTTGAACCATGTGCTCTGTGAGCTGTTCCAAATGCATCATTTACATATATTCCATCTGTTAAATCTGCTAATTCTTTACTAAATTCTGGATCGTTTTTTTCTTCTCTTTCGTCAAATCTAACATTTTCTAATAAAACAACATCTCCGGAATGCATTTCGCTTGTAATCTTTTTTGCACTTTCTCCGATAATGTCGCTTGCAAGTTTTACTTCTTTACTTAAAAGTTCGGATAATCTTTTGGCAACTGGTGATAAAGAAAAATCTGGATTTACTTTTCCCTTTGGTCTACCTAGGTGAGAGCATAAAATAACCTTAGCTCCATGTTCCATTAAATATTTGATTGTAGGAAGAGCTGCAACTATTCTGTTGTCGCTTGTGATATTTTTATTTTCATCTAAAGGTACATTAAAGTCACATCTTACTAGTACTTTTTTGTCCTTTACATTTATGTCTTCAATTGTTTTTTTATTCATAGAAACCTCCTTGGAAATATCAATATTTTGACCATTAAGTATAATAACCTAATGGTCAAAAAACTAGTTTTTCTATTTTGTAGAAATGTAAATAGCTAAGTCTACAAGTTTATTTGAATAACCCCATTCGTTATCATACCAAGCAACTAATTTAACAAATGTATCTGTTAGAGCAATACCTGCTTTACTATCAAATATTGATGTATGCTCATCATGTATAAAGTCTGATGAAACAACTGGGTCTTCTACGTATTCTACTATACCTTTCATTTCGTTTTCAGATGCTTTTTTAACTGCTGCACATATTTCTTCATATGTTGCAGGTTTTGCTAAGTTACATGTTAAATCTACAACTGAAACATCAACAGTTGGTACTCTAAATGCCATACCTGTTAATTTTCCGTTTAATTCTGGAATAACTTTTCCTACTGCTTTTGCAGCTCCTGTTGAAGATGGAATAATATTTGCAGCTGCTGCACGTCCACCTCTCCAGTCTTTTTTAGATGCTCCATCAACAGTTTTTTGTGTAGCTGTTGTAGCATGTACTGTTGTCATAAGTCCATCTTTAATTCCGAAATTATCGTTTATAATTTTTGCTAAAGGTGCTAAACAGTTTGTTGTACAAGATGCATTTGAAAGTATGTTTATATCTGGTGTGTATTTATCGTTATTTACTCCCATAACAAACATAGGAGCATCTTTAGAAGGTGCAGAAATTATAACTTTTTTAGCTCCTGCTTTTAAGTGAGCTTCTGCTTTTTCTGTTGTTGTAAATACTCCTGAACATTCTAACACATAATCTACCCCATCTGTTCCCCAAGGAATATTTACTGGATCCATCTCGTTATAAACTTTTATTTCTTTTCCATTAATAACAAGTTTATTTCCCTCTGCTTTTATATCTCCATTAAATTTACCATGAACTGTATCATATTTTAACATATAAGCCATATAATCAGCTTGAACAAAAGGATCGTTAATAGCTACAACCTCAACTTCTTTCTTATTTAAAGCTGCTTGAAATGTAAGCTTTCCAATCCTTCCAAAACCATTAATACCTATTTTTATTGACATTAAAAATTCCTCCTATTCTTTCATGCTTTTTTTTAAGCATCTATTTTGTTTAGTATATCCTAAACATTAACATTTTATATCAAATTTATATTTATTTCAAGTAATTTACAAAGATTTCACAAATTATTAAGTTACTACTTCGAAAATAAAAACATGTTGAGAAAAAAATTAGTGAAAAAATTATGTTAAAAATTGGCAAACTATTCAAGCACAGCTTATTCAATTATTTGGAGATAGATTTACTAAATATTTAGAGATATAGTAAATATTTGCACATTGACAATTTAATATTTTTAATAATTTATGGAAAATATATAAGAGAAAGTGACATAAGCTATTTCGACTACATCACTTTTTGAAAAAATTTATAAAAATTTACACACCAATCTTGACAAACTCTTAAATTTTCAAAACAGTCTAGCCAAAGACGGTTATTGTTTACTCTATCTTGATAGATATTGATAAATTGCCTGTATCCATTAATATCAATGCCAATTAATGTGTATATATCAGATTTTCAATGTAGTCACCTTTCTTTATATTTATTTCATTTTTAATTGCATAAACTACAATATATGTAGAATATAGTTTCCTTCTAGAACATTCAGTTATTGTTAATTGATTCAAATCTTCCTCCTTCTGCACACATAAAAAATATGATGTGCGATTATTTTTTCTTTAATAATCTACACACCATATTATACAATGTCTACCAATTTAGTTTTGCCACTTCAATATTGGATAACCAACATTTATATTATTTACATCATCAGTAAAATATTCTGAGCCTAGTTTAGTTGCATATCCTTTAAGTACTTCACTTGAAACTATTGAAGAATTTGTTAAAGCTCCATTATTACCAGATCCTACTCCTGTTATCCACCAACATGAATCGATTTTAGCTGATTGTCCTTGTCCAGTGATAGCTCCGAGCCATAGAATTAGCAAAAACATTTCCTATATTATAGCAATGTGATATCAAACTATTTGAATTCCATGTATTACCACTTATTCCTCCTGCTTGATTAAGTTTAGCTTTAATCAAACCTGTGTTATAGCAATATGAAATATCACTATTGCTATAACCGTGCAATACCTCCAACAGAACAAGCTCCATAGTCATCACCTCGTCCTGTTCCATTACCTATTATATTACCCGTATTATAGCAACTAGATACATCTTCATTGGTTGCTCCAACAATTCCAGCTACATATCCTTCATTCGAAGTTACATTACCTTCATTTCCACATTCTAATATAACAAATGATGAGTGACTATATCCCATAATTCCTCCTGCCCATGAACCAGTTGCAAATATATTTGCATAATTAACACATTTTGTAATCCTCCCTGATTCATTTCCTCCAGCAATGCCTCCTACACCTGTGTCCCCTTCAATATTTCCACTTGTTGTAATGTTTTCTAACGTTCCATAATTTCTTGCAGTAACCATTGCAATTTCACTATATTGGCTCTTAATGTAACCATCAATTATATTAAAATTTTTTATAGTTCCATTATTAAATCTAAATAATCCTTGAAAATAATTTGCTACATCAATATAAAGTCCTTTTATGTTATAATTATTTCCTTCAAAAATTCCACTAAAATTTATTGCTGAATTTCCTATAGGTACCCACTGATTTTCTTCATTTCCTTGTAAATCTATATTATTCATTAATTCTACTATTTTTCCCTCATATGTGCAACCTTCATTTACTGTATCTCTAAATTCTTCCATATCTTCTTTTGTATATATCTTTGTTATTACAACTTGTGTACTAGTATTTATTATTTTTTCAGATTTGTTACCTACTTTATCATACACTTCTACTCTTAATTTATAGTTTGTTCCATCTGTTAAAGCTTCAAATGTGTATGTTGGCTCATTACTAACTGCTTTTGGAGTTGTTTCATCATTTAAATAATATTTATATGTTTCGGTTTCTGCTAAATTAGTTTCTAAATCTCTTGCATCTACTTGTACTGTTATTTTATTCCATGTTGTTTCTGTTGCTTCAAATCTTGTGATTTCTGGTGGTGTGTTATCCAATACTTCTATATTTGCATACTTTCCACTACTCACTCCATCATATAGTCTTGCATATATTGTATCTCCATTTACTAGTCCTGTTATTGTTTTTTCTTTTACTCCTGTTTCTTCTCTTGTCCAACTTTCTTCACTTATTCCGTTTTTTTGCCATTCTAATTGATAACCTGTTTCATTTGTATATATTCTTACTTGTGCTTGTCCATTTCCTGTCCATGTTACTTTTCCATCTATTGCTCTTGGTATTTCTCCTACTTGTACTGTTCTTTCTACTGTTTGCTGCTTTCCATCTTTTGTTGCTTCTACTTTTATTGTATATATTCCGCCTTGAGTTAAGCCACTAAATGTATATGTTGCATTATTACTTTCTTGTGCTTCTCCATACTCTTCTCCTTGTTTCTTTATTGAGTATTTAAAGTTACTTGCTCCTTCTGCCCTTACTACTTCTACCTCTATACTATTTGTTGTTTTATTTACTACTCTTAAACCTATATTTAGGTTTTCTCCTTTTCCTATGCATTCTCCTATTATTATATTGTCTGCTATTTCTTCATTTGGCTCTACTGTTATTTCAAACACATATCCTGGTGGTGTTGTTACTTCGTATGTTCCATCTCCATTGTCTATTTTATCTACTTCTTGGTCTGTTATTAATCCTTCACTTTCTATTCTATCCCAATAGTCTTGTACTTTATATGAGCCTTTTCCGTCTGCATATACTGGAACTTTTGCCATCTCTAGCTTTTCTCTCATTTCTCCTATTGCTGTTTCTTCTTTACTGTCTTGTGCCTTTTTTATTACTCCATTTTGTCCAAATACTAAGCTAATTGTTATTCCTGCTAATATTAATAAAACCACTATTGTTACAACTAATGCTATTAGCGTTATACCTTCGTTTTTTTGTTTCATATGTCTTTCTCCTCCTATTTTTAATTCTTTTGTTATTATTCACCATTTTATCTTTTATTAGTCATTTTTTATTTTAGTTAAAATTATTTTTCTGTATTTACTAATTTTAAATTTAATGTAGAATAATTTGTTCTTTTTTATCTTATTTTGCAGAATAATTATATCATCTCATAGTGAGATCTTATATTTCTTTTTTGTTACTTTCTCATTACATTTTTATTACAACTATTCTTTAAATTTAATTTATTTTTATTTTTTCAACATTTTTCATAAATAATTTCCTTTTAATACATATTAACACAAAAAATTCAATATTTCTGCATTAATATGGAATTTTACTTTATTATTTATAAATCATATAATCAATTTCTTGGAATATGCAATCTTTTTCTTCTATATCTTTTAATAAGTCTTCGTCTATTTTATTTTCTAATATCTCATAATATAGTTTTGTAAATCTACCAATATGGTCTTTTATACGTTTTTTTGCATAGTCCACCATTGTACCATTTGTTATAATAAATAGCCAGTCACTGCTTTGTGCAAGCAATAATTCTCTAGCACATTGGTTTAATGCCCTTACTTTTAGTTTGTCTTTTTCATTTGAAAATTTATTGGCAAGTTCAACCATTCTGTCCCCTGCAACGTGTAAGTGTCTATGCACATAGTCATTTGTTTGGTTTAGCCATACTTCACTATAACCATTTGCTCCCCAGCTAGAACGGCAAGGTGTAGAAACTTGCATTAATGGATATTTTTCTATATATTCACTTGGAGTAATTAACTTAAAGTCACATTTATCATAATAAATTTTCTTAAATAAAACATAAAGCCAATATGGACCTTCATACCACCAGTGTCCATATAGTTCTGCATCATAAGGGCATAAAATAATTGGTGGATTTTGCATTTTAGGTGCTAAACTGTCTATTTGTTTTTCTCTGCAATCAAAGAAGTGTCCTGCTTGTTTTTCTGCGGAATCTTTTGCCCATTGTAAATTGTATAAATCTTTCTCACAGTCTTTTCCTGTAATTCTATAATATTTTATACCTGTGTGAACTCTTGCACCATTTGCAGCTATATAGGGCTTTATATAATCATAATCCACGTCATACCCTATATCTCTGTAAAATTCCCTATAGTTAAAATCTCCAGGGTAACCGTTTATAGAACTCCATACTTGTCTTGAAGACTCTAAGTCTCTACCAAATGCAATAACTCCATTAGGAGAAACTATAGGTGCATATGTGCCGTAAACTGGTGCAGGGTTTGCATATAAAATACCATGTGTTTCTGTAATAATGTATTTTATTCCAAATTCTTTTAAATATTTATCCGCTTCTGGAACGTATCCACATTCAGGAAGCCATATTCCGCTTGGCTTTTTTCCAAAATATTTTTCATAAGTTTGAACTCCAACTGCAATTTGTGCTTTAACAGTTTGCTCATTTACATATAAAATAGGAAAATATCCATGTGTTGCCCCACATGTAATAATTTCTAAAACTCCAATATCTTGGAAATGTTTAAATCCTTCAATTAAATTACAATTATAAATATCTTTAAAAATATGTAAATCGCTAGAATATTTTTCAACATAATATTTAGCTAAATTATTAAGTCTTTCGTCATATTTATTTCTTTCAACTTCTTTTTTGGCAAGTTCTATATGCGTATTTAAATATTTTATATATCTTTCTTGAAGCATTTTATTATCAAGCATATTAAGAAGAGGAGGTGTAAGTGACATTGTAATTCTAAAATCCACTCCTTCCTCTTCTAATTTTTTAAAGTTTGTAAGTAATGGTATATATGTTTCTGACATAGCTTCGTATAGCCATTGTTCTTCTAAATAATCTTCGCTTTCTGGGTGATGAACAAAAGGTAAATGTGCATGTAATACAAAGCTAACGTATCCCTTTTCTTTTGACATGTTATTATCTCCTTTTATTTAAAATTTGAACTAGCATGTGAAGATGGCAAGTTAAGATTAATTCCATCACCTTCAAGTTCATCATTTAGTAATTCTTTAAAATATTTATAAAAATCTTTAGACTTAGCAAAATCTTTAAAGAATGAGATGTTTACAATAGGTTTTTCTACTAATTCTTGTGTTTTAACATTTTTAAATAATGCATTGTTAGGAATATTTTCAAGTAAAATATGGTCATTTGGCATATCTAAATCGTTAGAACTAGTAACATAATAATAGTCCGGATTTTCTCTGTTTCTTCTCCCCAATTCTACCTGATACTCACAATTAGCATCGTTTACATGAAGATACCAGCTATTAGCGAAGTCATTTATTTGAACTTCATATGAATAATTCATAGTTTTATTTATAACAAGAAGTACTGGCACAGTATTATTAAAGAAATCTTCTCCATATTGAGAAACAAAATTGTTTCTATCATTGTCCGAAATATCCCAATAAACAAATAAAATATTTGGTGTTTGCGCCAAAATTTTTACAACAGTTTGATTATATCTATATGGTAAGTCATAGTATTCTACTACACTAACTTTTTCTGTTGCTTCGTTTTCTGCATTTTCTAAAGCTGAGCCATTTTCTACATCTGCTGCATTTTTTTCTAAGTCCGCAGTAGTTTTTTTAGTTTTTCTTGTAGTGCTTGCTTTCTTGGTAGATGCTTTTTTAGTAGCACTAGTAGATTTCTTTGTTGTAGCTTTGCTTTCAGCAGTACTAGTTTTACGAGCCGTTTTCTTTGCTGTTTCACTTTTTTCTTTTTCTTCTGTCTCAACACTTTTAGCTCTACGAGTAGTCTTTTTTATAGTTTCTTCTGCTTCTTTATTTGCAGTCTTTTTTGCTGTTGCTTTAGACTCTACTTTGGCTATTTTTTCTGTTTTTGCTGTCTTAGATGATGTAGCTGTTGTTTTTTTAGCACTTTCTTTTTTAGTAGTTTTAGCTGCTTTTTTTACTGGAGTTCTCTTTTCTGTTACTTCTTTTGATATTTCAATTATTTCTTCTTTAGCTTTTCTTGGCATGATATCCTCCGAACTTAAATTTTATACTTCTATAATATACTATATCAAAATGGAGATAAATTCAATAGAAAAATGTCAAAAATTAAAAATATGTTATATATGAATATATATATTAAATTATAAGTAAATAAAATTAATAAAATTAAAGAAAACATATATACATTTATATAAGTTCATTTTTTCTGCAATCATTGACATTATGCACAAATGTAAAGTATAATATATTTATTGAAAAAGTCATGTTAAATAATTACTAAATTTAATTATGCCTTATTTTAGTATTAAAAAGGAGGAATATAAATGGGAATAGCAGGATTAGTTTTAGGTATTATTGCACTTGTACTAGGTTGGATACCAATACTTAGTGTTTTAGCTATAATAATGGCACTTGTAGGATTAATATTATCTATTGTAGATACTGTAAAGAAAAGTAAAACAAACGACCCTAAGAGAGGCACTTCTATAGCAGGTATTATAATATCAGCAATTGCTTTTGTAATATCAGGTATTATGTCATTTTTCTTAATAATTGGTATTTTTATAGGAATAAGTGAAGGACTAAATTCTCAAGAGTTTAGAGATGCTATAAATAGAATAGAAGATGGATATTATGAATTTGATATTCAAGATAATTACGATTTAAATCATTATTTAGATGAGTTTGAACATAAATATGATTATGATTTTAATTTATAGGAAATTGGGACCAGATCATTTTTTCTCATTTGAGGAAATTTAGATCTGGTCCTTTTTTCTCCTTTAGGAAATTAGGACCAGGTCCCAACTTCCCAATTTCCTATTTTGCACTATTTATAATTTTGTAAGTCCTGCATATGTTACAATCTGTACACATGTAAACTCTATTTTCAAATATTAAGCATAATGTGTCTATAAATTCATCTTTTTTTGTTATTAAATGAATATTAATTTTTTTTGGTAATAGCGAAAGTAATGCGTTTAATGCAAAGTCGTTTGATGAAAATGTTATATCTGACAAATATTTTGCATTAAAGTTATTATTTGAAATAGTTATTATATCTTTATTTTTGTCTAATAAAATTGATTCACCATTTGTATAAATTAAATGTATTTCTTCTGTTTCTGGGTCTTTTGAATTCACATACATTTTTAATAAACTTATGAATTCAGCATATTCTTTTTCTATTATATATTTGTTTACTCCTTCGTCTACTAATTCGTCAATTTTCTCTATATATTCTTTTATTCTAAATGTTACAAAGCCGTCTAATATCATTGATTTGTTTTTTTCTACATATTTTTTTACTTTACTATATATAGTTTTGTTTCTGTTTTTTAATTTGTTGTTTTTCAAAGATTCTATGCAAATTTCTCCTATTTTTCTCCTTTCTATCTCGTCAAAGTAAAAGTAATTAAAAGAAAGAATTCTTCTTATTATATTAATTTCATAAAACTCTAATATAGTTTCTGTTATTATATTACATAATATTTTATAAAAGTTTTCTATTTCTTCCCCTGTGTAATGAACTATGAAATTCATATATATTTTAAATTTTCTATCTATATAAGAAATATTTGCAAAATCTATTTTATCGAATTTGTTTAGTAGATAATCTATTATTTCTCTATTGTTCGTTTTAATACAAAATGATTTCAACGTAAGTCTTCTCCTTTCAATATGTAATATTATCTACTAAATAGCTTTTATATATACATATTTTATTCAGAAAAGACTGTTTTGGTAACATCTAACAAAAAATATTAATTTTGTCTTAATTTAGTGTGTTTTTCCTTAAATCCATATACTGTTTTACCAAATTTAATTTCATTAAATTTCTTTTGTACTTCCATAACAATTACTGGAATAATTGATATTAATAGTGTTATTATCCATTGAGTTGAGTTAAGCATAGTTAGTTTAAATATATTAGCAACGCTTGGTATAAATACTATTCCTACTTGCAATAAAGTTCCTAATAAAAATGCACCTATTAAGTATTTATTTTCAAGTATTCCTGCTTTAAATATGGATTCTTCACTTTTTATGTTAAAACAATGTATTAGTTCAAGCATCCCTAAGCTTATAAATGCCATAGTTCTTCCTACTTCTAGCCCATAATATTTATTTCCTATGGTAAATGCAATTATCGTAAGTAGTCCTATCATAAAACCTTCTGCTATTATTTTTCCAAATAGCCCATCTGCAAAAATGCTTTTCTTAGCATCTCTAGGAGGTCTTTCCATTATATCTTTTTCAGGTGGTTCTAGTCCTAATGCAATAGCAGGCAATGAGTCTGTTACTAAATTGACCCATAAAAGTTGCACTGCCAAAAGTGGTGACTTCATGCCTAATAATAATCCAATAAATATTGTTACTATTTCGCCTATGTTTGTAGCAATTAAAAAGTGAATTGCTTTTTTTATATTATCAAAAATATTTCTGCCTTGTTTTACTGCTTCAACTATTGTTACAAAATTATCATCATTTAGTATCATGTCAGATGCGTTTTTTGCTACATCTGTGCCTTTCTTTCCCATTGCCACACCAATGTCTGCTTTTTTTAGTGCTGGAGCATCGTTTACTCCATCGCCAGTCATAGCAACTATTGCTCCCGTTTTTTGAAATGCCTTTACTATTCTTACTTTATGTTCTGGTGACACTCTTGCAAATACAGAGTAATCCATAATATTTTTTACAAGATTGCTGTCTGTAATTTTGTCTAGTTCACTACCGGTAATTGCCAATTCATTATTTTGTAGTATTCCTAAATCTTTTGCAATAGCCTTAGCTGTTGTAATGTGGTCTCCTGTAATCATTACAGTTTTTATTCCTGCTTTTCTACAGTCTCTAACAGCTTCTTTTACGCCTCTCCTTGGTGGGTCTATCATCCCAACAAATCCAATGAATATTAAGTTGTTTTCAATAGTATTTGAATTTATAGTACTTGGTAATACATCTATGTCTAAATAAGCTACTCCTAATACCCTTAAGGCTCTTTCTGCCATTTTTTCATTTTGATTTTTTAACTTATTTATATATAATGCATCCAAATTTTTCTTTATATTGTTTTCTTCATAATAAGTACATTTATTTAACAAAACTTCTGGTGCTCCTTTTGTTATTATTCTATGTTTCCCATTTTCTAATTTTATTATTACACTCATTAATTTTCTTGTAGAGTCAAACGGTATTTCATATACTCTGCTATAATTTTTGTTTATGTTAATCCTTTCATAATTTATATTGTTATTCAAATTAGGCATTTGTTCTATACTTTTTATACTGCTGTTAAAAAATGCTTTATTTATATCTGTTGCATTATTTTTTGATGTACTGTTTAAATTAGTTCTTTCCTCTAAATTGGCTTTAACAATTGCAACTTCTGTAGGTTCTCCTTCTACTTTGTTTCCTATAATTTCACAGTTTGCGCATATCGAACCATATTCTAATACTTTATTTCTATCTCCTATTACTTCTACCACTTTCATGTTATTTTCTGTAAGTGTTCCTGTTTTATCTGAACATATAACTTTACTGCTTCCTAGTGTTTCTACAGCTGGCAATTTTCTTATAATAGCATTTTTCTTTGCCATTTTTGTAACCGCAATTGAAAGTATTATTGTTACAATTGCTGGCAAACCTTCTGGAATAGCTGCAACTGCTAAGCCCACAGATGTCATAAACATTTCTGTAATTGGTATATTTTTTATAATTCCTATTACAAATATTACTGCACAAATTGCTAAGCAAGCTATTCCTAATACTTTTCCTACTTCTTCTAACTTTTTTTGAATTGGAGTAGTCGGCGACTCGTTTGTTATTATCATATTTGCAATTTTTCCAACTTCGGTACTCATTCCGGTACTTACAACAATTCCTTCGGCATGCCCATTTACAACTATTGTACTTCCAAATGCCATATTGCACATATCACCTAGTGCCACTTTTTTATTTGTTATTACCTTATCTGCATTTTTTAGTACAGGTTCATTTTCCCCTGTTAGGCTTGCTTCTTCTACCTTTAAATTTACAGCATTTATTAATCTCATGTCTGCTGGAACATAATTTCCAGCTTCAAGTATTACAATATCTCCTGGAAGTACATTTTCTCCATTAATTGTTTGAATTAGTCCATTTCTTTTTACTTTTGCAACAGGTGATGATAACTTTTTTAATGCTTCTATGGATTTTTCTGCTTTTGTTTCTTGAATTAATCCCATTAAGCCATTAAAAAATACAATTGCAATAATTATAATCGAGTCAAAATAGTCTCCTGTTCCTTCAATATAGCTTACTACCGCAGATACAATTGCAGCAATAATTAAAATTATTATCATAAAATCATTAAATTGTTTTATAAATTTTACAATTAGGCTTTCTTTTTTTGCTTCTCTAATTTTGTTTTTTCCAAACTTTTTTTCCCTTTCTTGAACATCTTTTTCTCTTAAACCAATTTTTAAGTTTGTCCTAAGCTCTCTTGCAACTTCTTCAATACTTTTCGTATACCACATATAAATCTCTCCTTTGTTTAGTTTTATTAATTTATATGCTTGTACTAATTTTTTATGATTTTATTTTAATGTCTTTTTTAAGGCATTGTATTTTGAGTTGTTTTATCTTTTACTTTTTAATTATTTGTCTCAGTATCTCATCATTTTTAAATTTATAATTTTCACATTTTCAATTTTTACATTTGCAATTTTTACATTTGCAATTTTTACATTTACCGTTTTTACATTTACAATTTTCACATTTTTAATTTTTACATTTGCAAAAATATTTATATTAACTCATTTTGTTAAGTTTACATATTATATTTAGAGGTGAGACTTTTGTTTTTAGCAATATTAATTCTTGCTATATCTGTAAGCATAGACTCTTTCGGAATTGGCATTACATACGGAATTAGAAATACTACTATAGGCAAATTATCTGCTACAGTTTTATTTGTTTTATCTATTCTTTTTTCTAGCATTTCTATCTTTCTTGGTAATGTTATATTTTCAATAATTCCAGAAAATGTTGTAAAGTTTATTAGTATTATACTTTTATTTGGCATGGGAATTTGGATTATATTAGAAACAATAAAAAATCCTATTATTTTGGATTTAAACAAATCTAACACAATAGAATTAAACGAAGCTTTTTGCTTAGCAATTGCTCTTTCTATAGATTCAGTATGTGTTGGAATTTCATGTTCATCCTTTGGAAACTATGGATTACTATATCCTATTTTAGTTCCAATATTCCAACTACTATTCTTAAACTCTGGCATTATACTTGGAAAAAATTTTACTAAAATACATTTATTTAAACATATTCCTTTAAAACTTTGGAATATACTTTCCGGCATACTTATAATTGCTATTGGAATATTTAGAGCTTTTGTGTGAGAAATTGGGACCAGATCTAAATTTCCTCAAATGGGAAAAAATGATCTGGTCCCAATTTCCTTCAGTGACCTGTCCCCAATTTCCCAAATCGGGAAGTTGGGACCTGTCCCTAATTTCCAAGTTTGGCAAGTTTGTTTTCTCTTTTTACTGTTACAACTATCATCGCAAGTGTATATAGTAATAATCCAACAGGTATTACTAATTGGTTTATTGGTAGTCTAGTTATTCCAATTAGGCTTAAGTATAGTAGTTCTATGCCGAAAACTCCTACTATGTATTTTCCTAGGGTCCTAAATGCTCCTAATTTTCTATAACGTATCATTGCATATATAAATACTATTGCTGTACATATTCCAACTGGCCAAATATATGGGCTTATTATGTCTCTTAATCTTATTTTTGGGTTATGTACTGTACTAATATTTTCTACTTTGTTCTCTAATTCGTATTTTTCATTTATTTTGTTGTTAAGTTCTTCTATTTTTGGTGCTAATTCTTCATCTGATGCTTCTTCTACTGTAAAAGAAACCATATCTTTATATAATTCTACAACTTGAACAACTACTCTTTGGTCTCCAAATACTTCTTTTGCAATGTCTCTCATGTCTTTAACATTAAATTCTTTACCTATTGAGACATATATAGTTGCATTGTCTTTGTATGGTACGTCTTTGTTAAATCCTTTTAGCCCAACCATAACTCCACCTGCTATTATTATGGCTATTAATATAACATAACTAATCTTTTTTAACATTATAAATTTCATTCCTTTCATGCTTTATTTAAAGTTTTGATTTTCTTGTTCTTTTACTGTATTTACTAATAATGTTCTTGTTATTACAATATTATATATTAGTAATGTTATAATTCCCCAGAACATTACCATACCAAAGCTATATAATGGTAACCAATTAGCAAAACATAAAATTACTGTTATTATTATAAGTGGTACTAAAATAAATAGCATTCTTGTAAGTGCTTTTTGGAAGTCTAGTTCTACTTCTATTCTTTCTTTTTCTTTGTAGTTTTCTTTTATTAATGATAATAAATAAAATACAAATACAAAGTTAATAATTATTGAAAGTATTATTGCAACTAGTCCGTCTAATGTAAGCATTACGTTTGTATATCTTATTGCCAATAATAAGCATGCAATATATCCTATAAATGCAATTGCTGACAAGAAACCGTTTTTCTTGTATTTAACTATCATAACTAATAATGTTACTAGTGTAATAACTCCAACAACAGCTGCAGCTATATATATTAATTCTTGTGGTATTTCTGAGTATACAAATCTATTTACATCTAAAACATAAGTTACAGGAATTACTCCACTATTTAATAATACTGCTAAATTAGATGCTTGTCTTATATACTCATTTATGTCTGAGCTTGATGTACTAGCTTGTCCTATAGATAATTGTAATTCTCCTGTTGCATTTTCTTGTTCAAATGCAGATTCAACTAATGTTGTTCCATCTATTGAAATTGTTACTTTCTTGCTATTGTCATTACCGTCTTCATCTGTAGATTTTATATATGTATTACTAATTTCTTTTAGTTTTTCTGTTCCTTCTTTATTAAATTGTATTGATAAAAATACTGTTGTAGCATTTGAATTACTGCTAACATATCCATATTTTACAGTTGCTTTTTCTATATGTGAGTTGTCTAATAATACGTTACCATCAGGGTCTGTAACTTCAAATTTTCCAGGTAAGTACATATATTGAGCTACTGTGTCAGTATCTGAGTAGTCTAACATGTCTACCATTATGCTTCCATCTTCTTCATTTAAAGCAATTGTATAATCTGGTACATTTAAAAGTTGTAATCTTTTATTTATTATTTCTTTTGTTTTCTCAAAATTTTCTTTAGTTAAGACTTCTTCTGGATTTATAGGTTCTTCTTTTGTAGTGGTGTCTTCGCCTTCTTCTGTTACTACATTTCCGTCTTTATCATAAATAACTTTATTTGTTGAGTCATCTACTATTACTCCCAATTTTCTTGAACCTTGTAAGTCCATTCCTAATGAGTATTCTGGAATTATATTGTTAATACGTCCTTTATTTTGTATATATATTCCACCAAATGAGATAGCTGTAACTAGCACAATAACTAAAATAGATAAAATTATTTTTAATCTATTATCTACTCTACTTGGCTTTTTATTTTCTTTTTGTGTCTTATTTGCTGTAATACTATTTTCTGTAACTTTTTCTGTACTTTCTTTTACTGCACTTTTTTTTGTACTTTCTTGTACTTTTTTATTTGTATTCTCTTTTTTTATTGTTTTACTACTATTTTCTTTGCTATTGACATCTTTTTTAGTCTTTTTTACTTCTTTCTTCTCTTCCACTTTATTGCCTCCTACAATTATAATAATTTAGTATCATTTATAATTAATTCAAACCATATGTCTAAATATTTTGCAGCAAATTTGCTCATCATGGTTCTATCCATAAATATTTCAAAATAATCTAACACAGGTGATATTTTTGTGTCTATTGTTAAGTCTAATGTAACTTTTCTTTCTTCTCCATTTACTATAAACTTAGATTCTGTAACCGCATAATTTACTTTATCATGTTTGTCAAAGCTTGATATATTTCTATTTGTTACTCTGCTTCTATGTGCATCAGATTTATCTGCTAAAATTATAGCTGCTGAAATGTCGCTTACAGCATTGCCTGTTTTTTCGTCATGATTTCCTATTGCAGTCATTATTTCTGTTCTTGCATTCGCATCCATTCCCATATCTTTTAGTATTTGGTATGCCAAAATAGCTCCTGTATGTGCATGGTCTACTCTATTAACACAGTTTCCTATGTCATGCATATATCCTGCTATTTTTGCAAGTTCTATTCTATCTTCTGGATAGTTTAATGCTGAAAGCACTTCTGCCGCTCTATCTGCTACAATTGTTGCATGTCTTACAGAATGCTCGGTGTATCCAAGCTCATTAAGTTGTTTTTGCGAGCTCGATATTAATGCTTTTACATCTTCATTATTTTTAACATCTTCAAAAGTTACCATTAAAATCCTCCATTCTCATACGCTAGTATTGTATATTAAAATAATAAAAATATCAACTATTTTCTATGTAATTTTTTCCATAAGTTAAAATTATACATTACTAAATTGCTAAAAAATAAAACTAGTCAAAACTGTTCAATTTTATTTGAGAGTTTTTAACTAGTTTTATATGTTTTTATATTATACATACCTTCTACTTATTTTTCAACTTATTTCGTTTGACCTTTTTCGACAAAAAATGAACCCAAATTATTAAACTTTTTTGTCTAATAATTGGGTTCACTTTAATTTGTTAAATTTTACTTGAAAAAAATTTTTGTATACTCTTATTATTATATAATTTAAGAATTTTTGGCATTTACTACCACAGTCATGTTTTAAGTTGTCAAAAATCTCCGTCCCCAATGACCATTTTTTTATTTTACATCATACCAAGATGTTGCTTCTGATGTTTCTACATTAAGTGGTACATCTAATTTTACTGCATTTTCCATGCAGTCTTGTAAAATTTCTTTTACTTTTTCTTTTATTTTTTCATTGCATTCTATAATAAGTTCATCGTGAATTTGTAAAACAAGTTTTGCATCTAAATTTTCTTCTTGTAGTTTGTTAAATACATTTATCATAGCAATTTTCATTATGTCTGCTGCTGTTCCTTGTATTGGTGTGTTCATTGCTGCACGACTTCCAAATTGCCTTATCATATAGTTGTTAGACTTAAGTTCTGGAATGTATCTTCTTCTATGGAATAGGGTCTCTACATAACCGTCCTCTTTTGCCTTTTCTACTATATTATCCATAAAAGCTTTTACTCCATTATATTTTTCAAGATATTGTTTTATATATTCTTTTGCTTTTTTATTACTAATACCAAGTTGTTGAGCTAATCCATAGTCACTAATTCCATATACTATTCCAAAGTTTACGGCTTTTGCTTCACTTCTTTGTTCTTTTGTTACTTTTTCTATAGGTATGCCCAAAACCTTAGATGCTGCTTGTTTGTGTATGTCTTCGTTATTTTTAAATGCATCTATCATATGCTTATCCTTAGAAATATGAGCTAGCACTCTTAACTCTATTTGTGAATAATCTGCATCAATAAATATACGTCCACCTTTAGTGTTAAAAGCCTTTCTTATTTGCTTGCCTTGTTCTACTCTTGTAGGAATATTTTGCAAATTAGGTTCTGTACTACTTATTCTTCCTGTTGCTGTTATTGTTTGATGGAAATATGAGTGTATTCTTTGTGTTTTAGCATTTATATATGGTATAAGCCCTTCTACATAAGTAGAATTTAGCTTTACTAAACTTCTATATTCTAGTATTTTTTCTATTACAGGATGTTCTTGAAGTAGCTTTTCTAATATGTCTGAATCTGTAGAATAGCCAGTTTTTGTTTTTTTGTAAACTGGTAGTTTTAGTTTTTCAAATAAAATTTTTCCTAGTTGTTGTGTTGAGTTTATATTAAACTCTTCTCCAACAGACATATAAATGTCTTGTTTAAGGCTTTCTATTTGTTCTTTTAGTTTGCTTCCAAATTCTATAAGTTCGTCTTTATCTATCGGCATACCATTAAATTGCATTTCTCCTAGAACTTTTACAAGTGGCATTTCTATATTGTTAAATAAGTCTAATAAATTTTCTTCTTCTAACTTTTTATAAGTAACTTCTGCAATTTTTTGTATTAAGTAGCTATACAAATCATTTTTTATTCTTTCATAATTATTTTCTTCTTCAATTCCTGTAAATAAGTCTAGTTGTCTATTTTGCTGTTTGCTTACACCATGCTTTTCTAAGTATTCATCTAAATAAATGTTTAAATATTGTATACTTAAATTTTCTATTGTATATTTTGAATCTGTTGGATTTAGGTCATATGCAGATATTTTAGTATCGTAACATATTGCATTCATAGTAATTCCAAGTTGTTTTAAAATAACATAGTCTTCTCCTAGGTCATGACCATATTTCTTTATATCTGTACCTTCAAACACTTCTTTAAATACTTCTACAAATTGTTTTTCATTGTTTACACTTACAGAAAATACTTTATTTTCTGCTTCTATATAAATACTAATACAAGTTATTTTTTTTCTAATTATTTTTTCTTCATCTTCGCACTTTTCCTTTAAAATTGAAAAAATTATTTTTTTACTTTCTTTAATTTTATTTATAACTTCTTCTATATATTTATTAGAAACAGCTATGTTTTTAGTGCTAAACAAGTCTTTACTTAAGTCTATTCCTTCACTTTCTGTACTTTTTTCTTTAAGGTTAAATCTTTCCATGAATCTATTAAAGTTTAGCTCTTTAAACTTTTCTGTTACTTTTTCTTTATTCCATTCTTTTATTTTTAAATCTTCTATTTTGTTGTCTAGTGGGACTTCTCTATTAATTGTTCCAAGTGTTCTTGAAAGATATGCCATTTCCTTGTCATTAACTAACTTTTCTTTTGTCTTTGGCTTTAAATCGTCTTTTTCGTCATCTATTGCTTTATATAGCCCATCTATTGTTTTATATTTTTTTATTAATTCTAATGCTGTTTTTTCACCAATTCCAGATACTCCTGGTATATTGTCAGAAGTGTCTCCCATAAGACCTTTTACCTCTATAAGTTGTTTTGGTTTAATTCCATATTTTTCTATAATTGCTTCTTCATCAAAATAGTCAACCTCTGTTTTTCCAACTTTTGTATGGGGAATTCTTATTGTAACTTTATTTGATGCAAGCTGAAATGTATCTCTATCACCAGAAACAATTACAACATCCATTCCTTCTTTTTCAGCTTTTTTAGATAAAGTTCCTAATATGTCGTCTGCCTCATACGTTTCCTTTTCTATTATTGTTATATTCATATCTGTTAAAATCTCTTTAATAATTGGCATTTGCTCTGCAAGCTCATTTGGCATACCTTTTCTATTTGCTTTATATCCCTCATACATTTTATGTCTTGCAGTAGGTGCTTTTAAGTCGAACGCAACTGCTATATAATCTGGCTTTATATCATCTAATACTTTAAATAATATTGCCAAAAATCCATATACTGCATTCGTATACTTTCCATCTTTTGTTGTAAGCATTTTTGAGCCCATAATTCCATAAAATGCTCTATTTAAAATACTGTTTCCATCTATCAAAACTAATTTACTCATATTTTTTCTCATCTCCTAATGCTTGTTTATTTATTAAATGTTTCTCTTTGGTTTTCTGAAAAAAAATTGTTGTCCTCTTCCATTTTTCTTCCTCATAAACCTTTAGTTCATTTTTTAAAGCTAATCCTTATAATTCTGTACCTAATTCTTTATCTACATTTATTAAGTCTAGTTCATTAACTTCTTTATATTCTTTAGTTCTATAATCAAATTCATAATATTTTTTATTTTCATTATCTTCTTCTATTTTAAATACAATTTTCCTTGGTAATTCTTTTGTGTCTTCATAAGCATAACTAGCTACATTTATTTTTTTTGCAAATTCTATATCAGTACTTTTTGATAGTATCCATTTAATAATTTCAACATAATCTGAATCTGTTGGTCTTCCTATTGTCTTTATATTTTTTATTCTTTCAATAAAATTCATTGCCTTTTCATCGAAGGTGTTTCCTTCTAAACCATTTGCAAGTTTGCCTAAAGCTTCATCTGTATAGTCTCCTCCAAAATTTTCTAAGTAACCTATACTTTTGTCTATTTCTTTTATTTCTTCATTATCTAGGCTTGCAAATTCATATTCATCTGCTTCTGTTTGTTTCAAATGGTGAGAATTTTTTTCGAATTCTTCTTTTGGAATAGCAAAATTTCTAGTTTTTAAACCAAACTTTAATCTTGCTGCATCATAAGTAGGATCTGTTAAATAATCTTCTCCATTAGAATTACTTATCATTACATAATCGTGGTCATCTTCTGATAAAATAGTACTATCCAAGTCACATTTATAACATAAATAATCATATATTGCTGCAAATGAAGCACATATTCCCCAATTTTTTGAAATTGATGTAAATATATTTCTTGAATATTTTTCATGAAAGTTTGCATTAACTGTATGTTGTGATACGTTTAAATCATATGAAAGCATTATACCTGTTTGATTATATAAATATTTATATTTTTGTGTTTCTGTCCATTCTGGGTTTATTCCGCTTATAATATCATCAAATATTTTTCCTCCTTCAAAAAATTCATCTGGGCTTATTGGTATTATCTTATTGCCGCCTGGCTTTTCAGTTTTAAATCTTACTTTGAATTCGGGGGCTACTTTTTTTATAACTTCCATGATACTTGCTTTTGGTATATACATGCTTGTTAGTATAGGAGAAATGTATTGTTTAAAATTTACAAGTATATATTCTAAATCCTGCTCTGTAAGAGTATCAATGTCTTCAAATATAGAATTTCTAACTATTATCCTTCCATTTTTCTTTATATAAACTTGTCCTTGAAATGCAGTAATTTGTGGCAATTTGTCTGATTTGTCTAAATCTATAAATATTTTGTTATCCATAGTTAGCTCCTTTTATTTCTCCAATATATTGTTTTAAAAATGAAAATTTACATTTTTCACTAAAAATAATATACCATATTTAGTAAAACTTTTCCACAAATTATCAATATAAATTTGAAACAATAAAAATCTATCACATAAATAATTTTTTTACCACTCGTAGTATTTTAACTAATTTGACGATTTATCAAAAATATGATACTATATTATGTATACTTTAGCAATTTTTTATAAAAAAATTTTTTGTAAAAAGGAGAATTATTGTGAAAATCTATTTTTCTAACACCGGATGTATTTTAGAGTCCGAAGATTTTTTTCGCTTTTTGCGGCTAACTGGAGGTGAAGAAACCAAAAACTTTGATGAGGCAGATGTAATCATTGCACATTTCTGTGCAATGTCTACAGAAAGTTTCGAAAACATACCACCGCATATGGCAATTTTTCAAGGATTAAAAAAATATGGAAGCCCCACTCCCAAATTGTATATTGGCGGGTGTGCAACTGAAGTTGTGGATCTTAAAAAAAGATATCCGTTTGTCGACGGCGTATTCAGAAAAAGAAAAATGATTGAAGATTTGTCCAAATATTTTGGATATGATCCGAAACTGGATGAAAACTTACCCATTAACTATTATGAATGTGTACGCATTCAAACCGGATGTATAAGAAATTGTGGGTTCTGTAAAAAAGGATACCTCAATATGCCATTAAACAGTAAAACACCTGACAAGGTTATCGCAGATGTCAAAAGCGCAGTATCTGCTGGTTTCCACAATATCATACTTTTAGCAGAAAATTCCACAGAATATGGAATCGACCTTGCAGTAAATGTAAGATTACTTGATTTACTTAAGTCCATCGTTCTAATTGACGAAGTTACTTCATTAAATGTTTGCGGACTTTGTATGGATGAATTGGCATTAAATCCTGAATTGGTCAGTTTTTTGCGGGACTGTGAGAAAATCCACCAACTGCAAATTGAAATTCAGTCTTTGATTCCTGAAGTTAGGAAAAATATGGGACTTTCAAGCAGTGTAGAAGAAGTATTGAAAATCTTGAAATTACTTGAAAAAAAGTACATAATTACTAACATCATGTTGGGTTATCCAGGTGAAACTGACTCTGGTTTTGACAAACAACTGAAACTTATGGAAGAACACGGTTTGTATTATGCTCAAGTAAATACGTATGATGATACACCATGTGTGCCTGCTCACAATTTAGAGCAGATTCCAAAAGAGATTGTAGCCAAAAGGATGCTAATATTTCTGGAAACACTAAAGCGCATTAGGGAAAAATTATCCCACCAAATCATAGCTGAGTCCAAGAAAAACCCTATCGAATGCATTTATACAGCAACAGGGAATTTCGAAATGATTGGCTATAGTGCCATTGTAAAAGCACCTACTAATATAAAATATTCTAATGGTGAAAAAATTAAGTTCAGGATCACCAATGTGCAAGACCTAATCAGTCCGTCTGACCCTAATCAAAGTTTGGTTTTGAAAGGAAGCAGAGTATGAAAGAATTTGAAGAGATTCTTGATCGGGCAGAACAAAACATTAAATACCCAGAAGAACTATTGGGCTTCGTATTAATTGGGCATAATTATAAGCCTGAAGCAAGAATTGCAGAACTCATTATGTTAAAGGATGTTTTTGATAGGCAGCAACAGGCTGGTTTTTCCGGCATAGTTGGATCTTCACGAGCAGAAAGAAGGGCTCTAGACCGACAATTCAAGATAAAAAGCTCTAACGGCACAAATCGTAAGAAAAATAAGAAAAAGCGGAAATAAGCAATAATCACAAAAATCGCATTGATTTTTAATATAGCCACTATAAGCAAGACTTATAGTGGCTATATCCTTTTAAATTATCTAGTGACACAATTTTATTATTTATTTTCCTTATCTTTTTCTATTTTCTTCCTATACCTATCTTCCTCTGGGCTTTTCCTATTTAACCACACACAATTGCGTACCCTGTCACTACTGGTCTCAATGCTTGACAATAAAGCTTTGTACGTCTATTTCAATTCATCACAGCATTTGACCTACTATAGGCATCTAAAAAATCAATACTTTCTCACTGTCATAAGAGATTGATCATTTTTGTGGTAAAAATATATACCTTCCCCATCCTATATATTTAATTACTTTTTATTATTTAGCTTATTTGCTTCCAAAAGTAATTTATCAAAATCTGAAGTTATTTTTTGTTTCTTATTAAATTCAATATACTCATTTTCAGCTTTATCTTCTGCTTGTTTTCTAGAAATCTTGCCCTTATCTTTCAATACATCATATTTTCTAAATTCCAAAAATTCATTTATACTTTTTGCAAATTCTTTCATAGTAAATGTGTTTTCTCTTTCTACTAAGTCTTCTATATAATCAAAATAACCTGATACTGTTCTCTCAAGTCTTTTTATTTGTTTTTCATCTAAATAATTTTTAGCAATCATTACATCAGATTTCAAAATTCTTCCATCAGGAGAGTTTTTCCAAGTAGTTAGTCCCATATGTTCTTTTGTATGATCCGCTTGTTGATAAATTATTTCTGCAGCAGTACTACCTGTAATCGCATAATGAAATTTGTTTTGAACCATTGCATAAAAATTATGAGTAATTTCAGAATCTTTATCATAGTCAATACTACATTCTGCAAATATGTCTGTTATTTGTTGCCATATTCTTCGTTCGCTTGTCCTAATTGAACGAATTCTTTCTAGTAATTCTTTAAAATAGTCTTTGCCAAATTTTGGTCCATTTTTCAATAATTCATCATTTAGTACAAAACCTTTTTTAATGTATTCTTTTAATGTTTTAGTCGCCCATATTCTAAAATCTGTTGCTTCTTTTGAATTAACTCTATATCCAACCGCTATAATTGCATCTAAACTATAAAAAGTTAATTCTCTTGAAACTTTTCTATTTCCTTCATTTTGAACTACTCTAATTTTTTGAGCAGTTGAATTTTCTTTTAATTCTCCTGTTTTAAAAATATTTTGTAGATGATAAGTTATATTATTTTCAGCAACATTAAATAATTTTGACATTGACTTTTGTGTCAACCAAAAATCTTCTTCATTATACAGAACTTCAACAGATACATTTTCGTTATTTTGACTTTGATAAATTATTAAATCTCTTAAATCTTCTAATTTGCTCAAGTTTTTACCATCCTTTTTATTAATTTATATTTTTATATACATTATTTCTTCTTGTGTCTATCATATTAATAA
>CALXVM010000012.1 GCA_944392105.1 uncultured Clostridia bacterium
TAATTATAGCTTGATTGATTTTAATATCAATCGTCAAGAGAGCCAATGAGTTGTAAATATCTACGTCGTTGGCACCACAGGAAAATACTTGTGAATCGCTTGTATCTAAGAATACAAGCTTTTTTTTGTTTTTTTACTAATATGTTATAGTAATTTAAAGTAAAAATGTGATATAATAAATAATATATTAGTGTAGGAGATGATGTAATTATGACAATGAAACAACAAGAATTATATAATGTTATTGAAAGCTTACCAGAAGAACTTTCAATTAAAGTAATTGATTATATAGAATACCTAAAATTTACTTATTCACTTGCTAAAGCTCCAAGCAATTTAATTGTAAAAAATGATAAAGAATTATTGACGAAGTTGCAAGAAGGTATGAAAGATACAGAAGAGGGAAAAGTATGCTCTATTGAAGAGGCTTTTGCAGAAGTCAATAAAATCTTATCAGAGTAAATAGGAGGTTTGGTATTGAATAAGTATAAAGTAAAACTATCTATACAAGCTAAAAATGATTATAAAAAGATTATTCACTATATTAAAAATGAATTATTAGAACCTACTATTGCGGAAAAATATGCTAACTTGATAAGAAACGAGTTAACATCTCTAGAGTATCAACCTAGTAAATTTCCTATTATTGATATTGATTTAATAAAAAAATACCAATTTAGAAAATTAGTTATTAAAAATTATATTGCTTTCTATCGAGTTAACGATAAAGAAAGAATAGTAAATGTTGAGAGAATTTTATATAATGCTAGTAATTGGCTAGATAAATTATAAATAATTAATATTAATTTATTTTAATTTTTTATAACCAAACGATTAAATCAACAAAATAGTTAAAAAGCCTAAAAACAAGCTATATAGTTCATCTATCCGCACCACAGGAAAATAACTTCTTATTAAATAATATAAAAACCAATCAAATATATTTCTTGATTGGTTTTTTATTATTCAGAGTACAAAATAATAAGAATTATAAATACAACTATTATTATACAAGGTATTCCTACTACAACAAAATTAAATAAATGTTTCATACTATATATCAATAAAACTATAAAGGAATTAGACAAAAAACGTAAAAAATGATATAATAAAGTATCAGGAAAACGAAAGTTAAGAAGGTGATTTTATGGCTGTTGCAATACAAGGAAAACTTAACGAATTAAATAGTTGTCAAAAGACAGATGGAAGTATTCAAGCAGAATATAATCAAATAAGTAGAGAACATCAACAAACAAAATCTACTTACAAATTAAGTAGAAGTGAATACAAACTTGCACAAGAGCAATTAGAACAAGCACAAGAAAATTTTAGACAAGCACCATTAACTAAAATGTTTAGTGCTGATAGACAAGTAAAAATGGCAAAGAAAAACTTGAAACAGAAGAAGCTTAGGTTTCAAACAGATAGAGAAGCATATAAACAAAAATTAAAAGAATTAAGAAGGCTAAAAAGTGAAATAAGAAGTCAATATAAATCTCATAGAGAATATGCAAAATTTTTCAGAAATGTGCAGGAAGCACAAAAAATGGGAATTGTATTACCAAAATATATAACAGATGAATATACAAAACAAAAAGGTATGTATTTATCAGAGAAATACACTGTAAACAAAAATGGCGGAAGAACATATATAACTCCACCTAATACTATTTGTAGTAAAGACGTATCTACTTTAATAATGGAGAAAAAACATCAAAATGCTAGAGAAAAAATACAAAACGTGGTAACTAAGGCAAAAGATCATTTTATTCAAAATGATGATGGGAGATGATTAATTTGGATTTAAAATCAAATAGAAAAAATGTATGTGAGTATTTGAAAGAATTCAAAAGAGTTATTCCTAAAAAAGGTTCAATGTTTTCTAGAAATCCTAGTGTTGATATTTCTAAACTAGGAGATAAAAAAGATAAGATTGAATCGTTTTTCGAACGTGGAATAATGATTTCTCCTATGTTAATAGATAAAAACAGTATAAATGTTTACATTGAAAATTTAAGACTAGTAAAACAATTTCCGAATGAACTAAGACCAGAAACAGTAATGGAATCAAGAATAGCTAAACAGACAGAAAATGCTAAAAATACTAGAAATATATTAATACCTAGTGTAATTGAGAAAAATTCAAATGTAATGGACACCTATAACAAAATGGTAGCGTATTATTTATTAATGGGAGAAGAAAGACCTGTAGAAAGATTTTCAAAAATTGAAATGGCAATGAAACAATATGGTGTGAAACCTGATATTGGACTAGCTATAATGAAATACGGAGATGAAATAACAACAAAATTAGAAGAATTAGCTACAGCAAAGGTAAAATCTCCTAAAGAATGGAAATTTTTTAAAAGCCAAGTATTACATAGTTTTATGATTGCAGAAAAAATTGGAAATAGAAGTGTGAATTTAGAGGAACATACTGCTTGGGAAGAAAGATTAATAAAATTAGGTATTCTTGAGAGAAGACAAGAAAAGGAAGAAACGAAAAAACAAGCCTTTAAACAATCAATTAGATATGATGTAGAAATGAAAAAGCCAGACGGAGAAAAGGGAAAAGTTGCATTAGATAGAGAATTATTAAGAAGAGCGGAGCAACAGTATATAAATACTGGAGTAGTTCCTTTAGGATATAAAAAAAATCAAAAAGGAAAAATTGTTAGAAACCTTCCTACTATGGAAGAAGATAAAAGAGATAGGCTATCTGCTGGAAATAATTTATCTGCATCAAATAAAAAACGAGATATACAGGAATTAACGCGTTAAAGGAGTGCATAGTTAACAACCTAAGAGGTAAAGCCACCCGGTAATTTGGGTGGTTTTTATCTTGTGATAAAATAAAACTTGATTTTATAATTTTTGTATTATATAGTATATAGAAAAGAAAATAAAAGGAGAAAATTATGTTTAGAAATAGAGGTACTTTTTCAAAACCTAATATAAGTAATAAAGGATATAGTGCACCACATTATTCTTATTATTGGCGAAGACATTATCCTATAATTGTATATGATAGAAAGTTTGTAGCAATAGAAATTATAATGTTTCTTATACTTGCAATAATTGCTTGTATTGCATTTTTTTACTCATATAAAATGAGATTTACAGACCAAATAGCAGATTTAAAAAGTACCTTTTTAACATTTCAACTAATATGTATACTAGCATCAGCAGGACTTTTAATTTTATTTAGCTTCATTTCTAAAAGTAAAGAAAGTTTAATAAGAAATATAATATTTATTGTAGTAATATCAATTTTAGCATTAATATTGCAAGTTGGAATAAAGTCATACCTAGATGGTAAATATAATGAACAAGAATTTTCAAATATGTATGAACAATATGAGGCAAGTAGCGAAAATGAAAATAAAAGAGTGGTTGGCTTATTTACCGGTATAAAAACTGTTAAGGAAGCTTATATACAAGATAATACAAATGCATATTTAAATTTTAAAGTAAAAACGGTTACATATATAGTTATTTACATTTTAACAATTTTGGTTATGATTTATTTAGCATATAGATTAAAAAAGAATGAAGACCAGAAAGACAGACTAGAAAAAGATGATGAAATTTTATATGATGAAGAAGAAAATGTAAAAATGTAAGAATAATAAAAATTAAAAAGAACATATAACTACAATAATAGTTGTATGTTCTTTTTCGTTTAAATAAGTAGCAAATTAAAGTAAGCAGACAAGCATTACATCTTAATTTTACTAAATAAAACAGCATAAAAGTTTTAACTTTTATAAAGAATCGTAAAAATTCTCTGTATAAGTTTTTTCTACGGAACCTTCAGCATGTTTTAAATTAAAATAGGATTTAAAGAAAAAAACTATGATAGCAATTAAAGTAACATCTGCTATATATGGTTTAATATTGTAAAAAAATTGGTCAAAACTTGTATAATAACGAAATACTTCTTCTAAAACTTCTCCTAAGTTTAATAGTAAATTTATTAAATCAAAAGCAAGTAAGAAAAAGATGGGCAACATTGCAATTATAATACAAAGTTTAGAAGTTTCAATATCTTTATTTTTAATTCTATTCTTAGCCATAAAAACAAGAATAACTGCTATTGCTTCGAAAATTAATCCAAAGTCAAAATTGCTATATAATAAAGCAATAAAGTATGTAATAAAACTATATATAAAAACAGCTATAGAATAATTTAAAAGTCTATTAGCAGAGTCTAAGTATGTTGATTTTACATGTTCGTCATTACTTTTAATAAATTCTTTCATTCCCAAAATCCCCTTTTAATAAATTTAATTTTATTTTATATTAGATAATAAAAAACGTCAATTAAAAGTTGGTTAAATTTAAAAAACAAAAATTATAGAAAATGAAACATATTTTTTAAAAATAGGTGAATATTTATTTAGTACTATAGTATAATTTGTAATTTTGTGATATATTCTATATATGAAATTTAAGAGAAAATAATCGGAGGAAAAAATGGACTTTAAAACAGAGCTAAAAATTTATCAAGATATAGTAAATAAAGAATTAGAAAAGTATTTAAGAAAAGACGAATGTATTGAAAAAGTACTAAATAATGCAATGGAATATAGCTTAATGGCAGGAGGAAAAAGGCTAAGACCAATTTTAGTTCTAGCGACATATAAATTATTTAAAGAAAATATTGAAGAGTGTTTACCTTATGCAGTTGCAATAGAAATGGTACATAATTTTTCTTTAATACATGATGATTTGCCTGGAATAGATAACGATGACTTTAGACATGGAAAGCCTACAAATCATAAACAATTTAATGAGGCTACTGCTATACTTGCAGGAGATGGCTTATTAAATAATGCTTATATGGTAATTGCAAATGACTTGCAACATACAAATAATGAAATAAATATGGATAATATAAATAGCAATCATAATATAAATAGTAAGAATTGTATAAAAAACTTAAAAAATTTAGAAAATAAAAATAATCCAATAAGTTATGTAGAAAAATTAAATAAGAAAATAAGAATATTTAATGAATTTTCAAATGCAGTAGATAGAATGATTGCAGGAGAATATATAGACACTGAATACGAAGGAAAGCAAGTGCTAGAAGAAAATTTAGAATATATGGACGAAAATAAAACAGGTGCACTATTAAAATTATCAGTAAGAATGGGAGCAATTTTAGCAGAATGCTCAGAAACTGATGTAGAAAGATTAACAGCTTATGCTAAAAAAATAGGACTAGCTTTCCAAATTAAAGATGATATTTTATCAGAAGAAGGAGACGAAAAAATACTTGGTAAACCTGTTGGAAATGATAAAAAATTAAATAAATGTACATATGTATCAAAATATGGTTTAGATGGTGCAAAAGCTAAATTAAATGAATTAATAGAAGGAGCAATAAAAGATATAGAAATATATAATGAAAACGCAGAATTTTTAAAAGATTTAGCTATTTATATAAAAGAAAGAGAAAAATAGGAAATTAGGACCAGTTCCCAATTTCCCGATTTGGGAAATTAGGGACAGATCACAAAAACATTTATGGAATAGAAAAAGAAAAACAGGCATTAAGGATTTATACTTGTAATTATAGTGCTTAAATAAAATCCTTAATGTCTGTTTTTCTTTTTCTTATAAATATTTCTTTAATTTTTCAACAGTATTTTCTTGAAAAGTAATAAAGTCTTTTAAAATGTTTTTTACAGGCTCTGTAGCATCAGGGTTATTATTCCAAAGTTTTACTCCTTCAATAATTCCCATGTTAGTTCCCTGAAGCATCATTTCAGAAATTTTTGAATTACTTTTATCTGTTAAAGTATTCATTTCAATACTCATCCAGCCCATAGCTTTCTGCATAGGGTTTAATTGGTCAGGTACATCTGAATAATTGCTCATTTCGTCGTTTACTCTTTGGAGCAAGTTACCATATTCATTATATTGAAAAAACAAGTCATCTTTTAAATTTTGATCTCCAATCTTTTGAGTAATATTAGAAATTGAATCCATACCCATTTGTAATCCTTTACTAATTTCGTTTAAAATATATTTAGAATTATCCATAAAAACATTTCCTTTCTTTATTTAATTTAAAAACATAATAGTTATGAAAGCAAATTTTTCAAGCAGATTAGTACTCTTTTTTTAAGTTGTACACATTAAAAAAACTCAGCTTTCATTTCAATAATATTATTTTCAAAAATGAGCAAAATATTATTATTTTTTATTGGAAAATATGTTTTTTATTGCTTTTACACAATAATATGATTTTATTTTTATAATTCTAAAAACAAAACAATTAAATAAAAATTATTATATATTCTAAATAAATGCTACAAAATTTTGGTAGCATTTATTTTTTGACCAATAATTGTCAAAGTAATTATAAAAAAATTAAACATAATAAATATTGTAAAAATAAAAAAAGGAGGATTTTTATGAAAAAACTAATTAGTTTTATTTTACTTTTTGCAGTTATTGCATTGTGTTTACCTGTTTATGCAGATGCACTTCAAAATGTAACTGTAAACATAGACAAGTCTACTGTACATCCTGGAGAAGAAGTTAAAGTAGATGTTAATTTCGGACAAGATATGGGTTCGTACACGGTAGATGTTGCTTATGACAATAATCTTTTTGAATATGTATCAGCAGACGGCGGAACAGCAGATGATAATGGAACTAGAATAAGAGTATACTTTTTTGACTCTGCCGGAGGAACTAATCCAAGAAGTACTATGTCAGTAGTATTCAAAGCAAAAGATGTTACTACATCAAATCCAACAGATTTTAGTATAACAGCAGAAGGCTTAGCAAATCCAGACGCATCTATTACCTATGATGATATTACGACTCCAATAGACAAGAGTGTAATTGTAGAGCCACAATATGTAGATTACAATATTAATTTAACTTACACAGGTGATGTAATAGTAAATGAAGAAAAAGACATGAAACTTACTATATCATCTTCAATGGGAAAAAATTATGAGCATACAAGAATATTAGCAGAAACTACAACTCCAGATGGAGCAACTGTAAAATTGCTTGGAACAGATGAACAACAACTAGAGCATGACATTATTCAAAGTGGATGGGGAGATGCTGCAGGAGATCAAATTGGTGGAAAAGATGTATCTAAAGAGTTAAATTTAAGAGGAATTTTTGATAAAGCAGGAGATTATACACTAAAAATAAAATTAATAGATAGGGACAACTCTGATGCAGAAATTGCAAGCAAAACATTTGACATTAATGTAAAAGAAACACAAGCTGTAACACCTCCAGAAGATAATGAAGAAAATAATGAGATAGAAAACGGAACAACAGGAGAAAGTGGAGATAATACTACAAATGGAAATAATAATGAAACGGGAAATATGGATGGCACTGATAATACAAATAATGAACAGCCAGATACTTTACCTAAAACAGGTAGTACAGTTTATTTAACAGGTGCTTCTATTATAGCAGCATTAGCAATATCTTATTTTACTTTAAAAAAAGATAAGAAAAACTAAATTATGAGTAAAAATAATATAAGAAAAATATAAAAAATAGTTTTGATATAAAGTGATTTCCTAAAAAGGAAATCACCCCTACATAGTTTACAAAAATAAATGTTAGTGGAGTTAACATGAATACATACTCACAAAAATAAATATTAGTGTAATTAACATAGATAGCAACAAAATATAAGTACATTATTAAGTACATTATATAGTTACATTATTTATATGATAAAGCTTAAATATTTATTTAATTCATATTATAAAAAGAGGTATTAAATGAATAGAAAACAAAGAAGATTAAATAAAATGGAAAATACAAAAAGCAAAATAAAAAGTATAATAAGAGCATTTATTATACTTTTTATTTTAAGTATTATTTTTTATATGATATATGGGTGGTATAAAGAAAGTAAAATAAAAATTGTAAAAAATATAGAAACAGAATTAACTAAAGTGGAAAAACAGGACAACACAGAAAATATAATGAAAATAATTCTTGAAGATGAAGAGCAAAGTAATGCAGAAAATAGTAGAAAAACAAATGAATCAAATAGTCAAAAAAATAAGGAAAATCAACTAGAAGAACCTGTACCTAATGAATATTTAGGATATAAAGTGAGTGCTATGTTAGAAATACCAAAGCTTAATATAAGTTCAAACGTCTTAGAAGAATATAGTAAAGAAGGTTTAGAGGTATGCATATCTAAGTTTTGGGGTTCGAATCCAAATGAAATAGGAAATTATTGTATCGCAGGACATAACTATGCAAGAAAGAATATGTTTGGATATTTAGGTGACTTAGAAATAGGAGATAAAATTTATCTATCTGATAATAAAAATGGAAAATTTAGTTATACTATTTATGATAAATATCGAATAGAAGCAGATGACACAAGCTCATTGTCACAAAATACTGATAGAAGAGAAATAACATTAATAACATGTACAAGCTATTCTAATAAGCGACTAATTATAAAAGCTGCAGAAGATATATAGAAAGGTTTAGAAATGAAAAATAAAAAAGTTAAGATAAAAAACAGACATATATTAATTGAAAAAGTTAAGAAACATCCTAGACTATCTACATTGGCATCTATTACATTAATTATCATTGCTGCACTGGTAGTAGTTTTTGTAATTTCAACTAATATAGATGCAGCTGAGAAAAAAGAAGGAATAGAAAGCTTCCCGGAAAGTTACAGACCATATTTAGAGGAATTACAAAAAAAATATCCTAATTGGAAATTTGTTGCTTTGTATACGAATTTAGACTGGAAATATGTAATAGATAATGAAAATGTATTTGGCAAAAACTTGGTTCCGAAATCTTATTCAGACAGATGGAAAAATACAAAGCCAGGTGAATATAACGTAGAAGTGGACAGTGGTTGGGTGGATGCATCAAGAAGAGCAGTAGAATATGCCATGGACCCAAGGAATTTTTTAAACTATATTAGAATATTTCAATTTGAAGGACTTTCTTATGATGAGAAAACAAATAATAAAGAAGGAATAGAAAAAATATTATACGGCACAGAATTTTACGATAGAACGGTTCAATATGTTACTAGTAGCGGAAGTACAGTAACTATGAACAGTAAATACTCAGACTTAATATTAGAAGCAGGAAAAACATCTGCAGTTAGTCCATATCACTTAGCATCTAGAATAAAGCAAGAAGTAGGGCCGTTTCTATCACATGCTTCTATATCTGGAACTGTAAAAGGATATGAAGGTCTATACAATTTTTACAATATAGGAGCAACAAGTTCATCAGAACCAATGGGAGCAATAAAAAACGGACTTCAGTATGCAAAAGACGGAAAAGGCGCAAGTGAGCAAACTAAAGCAAAATATTTAATACCTTGGAATACTAAAGAAAAAGCTATAACAGGTGGAGGAATATTTATAGGATCAAGTTATATTCATTTAGGTCAAGACACAGTATACTTACAAAAATTTCATGTAACAAGTAATAATCGGAGGAGAACTGTTCTGGCATCAATATATGACAAATGTTTTAGCTCCATATAGTGAATCAAAATTAATTTACAATGGATATGCAAATATGAATATGTTAAATAATAGCATGACATTTATTATTCCAGTATATAACAATATGCCAGAAACTCCAGTAGAAAATCCTAACATTATAGAAAGTGACTTTACAAATGATAATACAAAGGTATATGCAGATGTACAAACCACATTAAATATAAGAGAAGGTCCATCATCTTCTTATGAAATTCTTACATCAGTAGACAGAAAAGTTGAAATGACAAGGTTAGCAAAAGGAAAACAATCAGGAGAATTATGGGACAAAGTACAACTACCAAATGGAATTATCGGATATGCGTTCCAAAGCTATTTAAAAGAGGTGCCAGAAAAGCAAATAGAAAAAATAAACGTTTCGGCAGAAAAAACAACTATAAACAAGGGAGAAACTATAAAATTAAAAGTAGAAATAATGCCAGAAGAAGCAAAAGACCATGAAGTAATTTATACTTCAAGTGATAGTAGCGTTGTTGAAATAGACGGAAGCGGAAACATAACAGGAGTTAAATCTGGTAAAGCAACTATAACTGTAAAGGCAAAAGAAAATAATGTATCTGCTAGTATTAATATAACAGTTTATACACCTGTTAGTGATTTAATATTACCAGAAGATGAAATATATTTGCAAAAAAACGAGGAAATAACAATAAATCCAATAATACTTCCAGAAGATGCAAGTAATAAAAACTTAAGCTATAAATCATTAGATACAAACATTGTGACAATAACAAACACGGGACTTATAACTGCAATTAGTGAAGGAGAAACCACCATAGAAGTTAAAACAGACGACGGAGAAATAACAAAACAAGTAAAAATTATAGTTCTAGGTCAAATAGATAGTACAGACATAGAATTTAGCGAAGACTTAATAATAAATAATAATATAATAACAGGCTGGAATATAAAAGAACTAAATGTTAGCGATGTAATTGGTAAAATTAATACTAAATTTGAGATAGAAATATATAATAGTAGTGGGAAAAAGCTTGAAGAAAACGAAATGATAGGTACAGGAAGCAAAATAAGACTATTAGAAAATGGAAAAGTAAAAATGGAATATAAAATAGTTATATATGGAGACGTAAATGGAGATGGAAAAATTAATTCAGTAGACTTATTAGTTTTACAAAGACATATACTAGAAATAGAAAAACTACAAGGAGTATTTTTAATAGCAGGAAATATAAATAAAAACGGTAAAAATCCATCATCAGTAGATTCTCTAATAATACAAAGGCATATACTAGAACTTAAATTTATCGATCAGGGAAATTAGGGACAGGTCAGCACAAAGTAGAAATTAGGACCAGATCTAAATTTCCGCTTTTAAGAAATACAGATCTGGTCCTAATTTCCTTAAAAGGAGGCACGAATGCACAGAAAAATAAATTATGTGTTAAGTATAATTGCAGTAACTATATTTATTGTAGTTGGAACTGTAATGGTTTGCAGATTTAAAAATATAAACAATAGTAAAAATGTTAGTGCAAAATTAGCTAATAATGAAACTATAGAACTTAGGGCAAACAAAATAAATGAAAGTAATGAAGAAATATATATAGACTTTAATAATATATCTATAGCATCAATGACATTGGAAATCTTTTTTGATGTAAATAATTTAGAATATGATAACAATATGGAAAATACTAATTATAGTGACGGAAGATTGCTATATACCTGGGTCTCAGACACGGGAAAAAACAAGCAAATTGGTGAGTTGGGGCCTTTTAAATTTAAAATTAAAAATACTTTAAATAATATAGCCGGAAAAATAACAGTAGCTGGTGAGTTTTACAATGAAACTGGCGAAAGGATAAACATAGATAGTAAAAGCATTAATGTTTATAATACTTTGCAAGAAAATAGTGAAAGCAAAGAAAATACTGAAACACAAAATAATGAAAAAGAAGTGCAAAATAAAAACAATAGTGAAAACAATATAGATAATACAAATATATCTACAGACAATACAAACTTAGCTGTGTTAAGGCTAAATTATGAAGGAATCAGTCCTGATTTTTCAAAAGAAGTAAAGGAATATTATATAGTAGTAGATGATAAATTAAATAAATTTGATATAACAGCTATAGCGGAAAATCCTAATTCTATGATTGACATTACAGGTAATGAAAATTTAAAGCAGGGATTAAATATAATTAATATTAATGTAAAGTCAGAGGATAAAACTAAAGAAACAAATTATAAAATATATGTGACAAAAACATCTAATAAAGAAAATGCAAATGCTAATTTAGAAAACCTAGCAGTTGAACATGGCACATTAAATCCAGAATTTGCCCCTACTGAAACAAACTACAAAGTAGAAGTAAGTAACGATATAGAGAACGTAAACATTTTAGCAGTACCAGAAAGAATAGATGCTAAAGTTAATATTAACAAAAATAGTAAATTAGAAGTAGGAGATAATACAGTAGAGATTACTGTAACAGCAGAAGATGGTATTACTAAAAAGAAATACACTATTATAGTTCATAGAAGAAATAATGAAGAAGAAAAAGAGAAAGAAGATAACGTAAAACAGCAGGCACAAAAGTTATCGGCAATTTTACAGCAAAGCAATAATATAAATGATAATTCAGAAAAGATAAACGAAGATACAGACACCGAAATTGTAAATGAAGAAAAAGATACAGAAAAAGAGAAAAACACTAAAGAGGATATTTATGTATATAGTTCTGCTGGAATAGCAATTGCCATAATAATTATTTGCTTTTTGTATGAGAGAAGTAAAAGAAAAAATATAAAAAATAAAGAGAATAAGTGAAAATAATCATTAAAATAAAAGTAAAAAATAGCAAAAGTGAGAGTAAGTTTAAAATTAAATAAAAAAGTAACTATAATATTGAAATAGTAACAATTTATACAAAAAATCAGTCTTATGCAAAGATTGATTTTTTTGTTATTTCGTGGTAAATTAGTTAAAGCAATGAAAGTGTTATAATGTTATTATGTGTATTTAAATAAGAAAGGAAAAATATATTATGAAAATTATATTAGCGTCACAATCACCAAGAAGAAAAGAATTAATGGATTTGATGGGACTAAATTATGGAGTAATTGTGAGCCATGCAGATGAAACTTTTGAAGATGGCTTAACAATAGAAGAGCAATCTAAAAGATTAGGCTATATTAAAGCAAAGGCTGTGTTTGATAAAACACAAGGAGATAGAATAGTTATTGGCTCTGATACTATGGTATTAAAGGGCAATGAAGTTTTAGAAAAACCAAAAAATAAAGAAGATGCAATAAGAATGTTAAACTTACTAAAAAATACAGACCATAGAGTTATAACAAGTCTTACTGTATTAATTCAAGATGGAGATAAATACACAGAGTATGTGGATTATGACATAGCTAAAGTGTATTTTAAAGATATGAGCGAAAAAGAAATATTAAAATGGATTGAAGAAGGAAATCCATATGATAAAGCAGGCGGATATGCAATACAAAGTAAGTTTGGAGTATTTGTAGACAAAATAGAAGGTAACTATTTTACGGTTGTAGGATTGCCTATACATAAACTATATGATGTTATTAAAAATTATATATAAAAGGATTTTATTATGGAAAATATACCAGTTGAGAAAAATAAAGAATATATAGTAGATATAATAGATAATGGATTTGAAGGAGAAGGAATTGCTAAGATAGATGGATATACTATCTTTATTAATGGTGCAATAAAAGGAGAAAAGTGCAAAATAATAATTGTAAAAGTTACGAAATCGCATGCTTATGGAAAAATAATAGAAATTATGGAAAAGTCTAAACATAGAGTAGAAGCGGATTGCACTACATATAAGAGATGTGGGGGATGTAATTTAAGACATATAGAATATAATAAAACTTTAGAAATGAAAAGGGATGTAGTACAAAATTTAGTAAATAAAGCTTTAGCAAACAAGATAACAGTAAACGATACAATTGGTATGGAAAAGCCATATTATTATAGAAATAAAGCACAATATCCATTTGGAATTAACAAAAATGGAGATAAAGTTTTTGGTATATTTGCCAAAAGAACTCACGAGATTATTGAGATAGATGATTGTAAAATACAAAATCCAATTTCAGCCAAAATAGCAAGAGAAGTGCTAGAGTTTGTAAGAGAAAATAACATATCTGTGTATAATGAAGAAACAGGAAAAGGACTTGTTAGACATTTAATAGTAAAAGTTGGAATAAGAACTAATGAAGTTATGTGTGTTATAGTGTTAAATGGCGAAAAGTTTGAAAAAGAGCAAGAACTGGTTAATCTATTACTTGAAAAATTTAATAAAGATGATAAAAACGAGTTTAAGATAAAAACAATTGTTAAAAACATTAATACTAAAAACACAAATGTGATTTTAGGTAATAAAAATATTGTATTATATGGAGATGGATATATTAAGGACAAACTTGGTAATTATACTTTTAAAATATCTCCAATGTCATTTTATCAAACCAATCCAATTCAAACAGAGGTATTATATAACAAAGCGATTGAAGCGGCAAAGCTCAAAAAAAGTGATGTGGTATTAGACTTATATTGCGGAATTGGTACAATTGGTATATATGCATCTTCATTTGTAAATAAAGTATATGGTATAGAAATTGTGGAACAGGCTATAGAAGATGCAAAAGAAAATGCCAGAATAAATAATATAGAAAACATTAAATTTAGATGTGGTGCGGTAGAAGATGTTTTAGAAGATTTGATAAAAAAGGAAAATATAGCACCTAATATTGTATTTGTAGATCCTCCAAGAAGAGGGTTGGATAAAAATACTGTAGATAACATTTTAAAGCTAAAGCCAGAAAAATTAATATATATTAGCTGTAATCCAGCAACTATGGTAAGAGATATAAATATGATGGAAGCGGAGTATATGGTAAAAGAAATTCAACCAGTAGATATGTTTCCGCTTACGCGGACACGTGGAGTGCGTGGCAGTGTTGGAATTAAAGAATGGAGATAAAGAAAAATGAAAGTATTATTTGCAACAACTAATTTAGCAAAAGTAAGAAAATATAAAGAAAAATTAAAAGAAAACGGTATAGAACTAATTACAATAAACGACTTGGATTTTAAATTGGATATAGACGAAAACGGAAAAAACGCCATAGAAAATGCTTACATAAAGGCAAAAACATATTATGATGTAGTAAAAATTCCAACTATCGGAATGGATAATTGCTTATTTATAGAAGAATTGCCAGAGGAAAAACAACCGGGAACACATGTTAGAAGAATAAACGGAAAAGAATTAAAAGATGACGAAATGATTGAATATTACACAAATCTTGTAAAGCAATATGGAGGAAAGTTAACAGCAAAATGGGTATATGGAATGGTAATATGTAATGGAAAAGAAACAAAAGAATATACCTGGAGTAAAGGTGATTTTTATCTTGTAAGTAAACCATGCAAAGAAAGAAACCCAGGATACCCATTAGATTCAATATCAGTTATGCCAGAAAATAATAAATATTGGTTGGAGCTTACAGATGAGGAGAAATTAAAAAGTAAGGAAGAGGACAATAAAGACAAAGTTGTTGAATTTATAATAAATAACATATAAAATACTACAAAAAGCATGGATTATGCTAAAAAATTCTTAAAATGAATATATAAATTAAAAAAATATATTAAGGAAGTACTAATATGTTAAAAGACCTATGTTTCGAAGTAATACAAACTTGTCCTAATAAATGTCAATTCTGTTCATCTAATTCTTCACAAGAAAAAAAGACAATAATAACATTAGAAGATTTTAAAAGAACGGTAATACATTTTATGGAAAATGGAGGAATAGGAGAAATATCTATTTCTGGAGGAGAACCTTTTTTGCATCCAGATTTATTTGAAATGGTCAAATTTTGTAAAGAGCAAGGAATAAGAACAGTTATTTTTACTAGCGGAATAAAAAGAGCCGAAGACATTCCGTCAGAAGTAATAGAATATATGAAAGAAAAATGTACAAAAGATTTACAAGAAATAGAAGAACACGAGCCATGGAATGAGAGACTAAAAAGAAATGTAAAAGCTTATTACGATAGAGCTATAACTCCAGAACAATATGGGGCGATAACAAGACAAGAATTCGAAAAGCTAAAACAATTAGGACTAGATAAAATAGTATTTGACTGGCAAGCATTTGAAGAAAAAACAGATTCTACATTAATGGGAAGAAAAGGCTTATATACATATTTAATGGATTCTTTAATAAGAGCAAAAGGAAGAGGCTTAAATATAGATGTACATTTTATTCCAATGAAGCCAAATTATAAACAGCTTCCAGATATAATGGAATGCCTAGAAATAGCAGGAGTAGAAAATATTAGCATATTAAATTTTGTCCCTCAAGGAAGAGGAAGAGTAAACAAAGAAGAATTAATGTTAAATGATGAAGAACTAAAAGAATTTTCTACAATATTAAACGAAGCAAAAGAGAAATTTAGTGGTAATGTAAGAATTGGAATTCCTTTAAACGGAAAAATATCACACTTATGTACTGCAGGAACAGAAAAATTGGATATTAGATATGATGGAGTAGTATTACCGTGTCCAGCATTTAAAGAGATAAGTGCGGAAACAATGGAAAAATACGGAATAAAATTCCATAGCATATATGAAGACTTAGAAAAAGTAGTAGTACCAGGAGGAAAAAGACAAGCTCCATTGTGTAAGCAAGTTTATGGATTTCATGGAGATTTAAACAAAAATGAAGAAAGATAAAAAGGAGGTATTTATGGAATATTTTGATGTACTAAATGAATGGGGAGAATTACAAAGGACATAGATATATCACAAATAAAGCTACAAAAGGAAGAAGTTTCCGATATTAAATGGTTTACTAAGAAAGAAATTTTAGATAGAATAAATAATAATTATCAAGGAATAACAGAAAAAACAGGACCATGGAATTTCTTAAAAAAATATTATGAAATGTTAGAAAAATAATATTATACCAACAGATATATAATGATGCATGGACTATTAAAAAATAAGGAGTAGAAATGACACTAGAAGATTTAAAAGTAAAATATGATAAATTACAGAAAAAATATGGAGCAAAAGAATTAGACTCTATTTATAATGGAGGGTGTACAGAAAATCCAGATATATGTTTTGTTTTTATGAACCCTACTGGAAAAAATATTGCATCATCAAAAGAATGGAAAGGAATAAAGTCTCCTTGGATAGGAACAAAAAATATTTGGGATTTATTTTACAGTTTAAATCTTATGGATGAAAATATTTATAATAAAATAAAAAGCATAAAGGGTAATGAGTGGACAGAAGAGTTTGCAGAAGAAGTTTATAATGATGTAAAAAAACATAAATATTTCATTACGAATTTAGGAAAATGTACTCAAACAGATGCAAGAGAACTCCCCAATAAAGTCTTTAAACAATATTTAGAATTGTTAAGAAAAGAAATAGAAATAATAAATCCAAAAGTAATTATTTTATTTGGTAATCAAGTAAGTTCAATTGTTTTAGATAGAAAAATATCGGTATCACAATGTAGAAAAAAATTATTTACATCTGAGGTTAATAAAAAAGAGTATAAATTTTATTCTGTATATTACCCAGTAGGAAATGGCAGAATTAATATAGATAAATCTATAGAAGATATAAAATGGATTATGAAAAATGAGATATAAGTATATAATAAAAATATAAAATTAGTAAATTTTTAAATATTAAAATTAATAAAAGAAAAGCTCTTATAATAAGGAAAACTTAAAATTTGTTGCACTTCAATAAGAGCTTTTTTTCGTATAAACAACGGCAATTTGTGTCCAAACTATACATTCTTTCTGAACAAATTATTAATATTTAGCATTTTGGTTGATTTTTCCAATTTAATGTGCTATAATCATAAGATGCCGTAGTAGTCGTGGCATTAAATTCTTTTTGCGTAAAAAAATAATTTATTGCAAAAAGAAAAACAAATGACCAAAAGTACAAGGAACATAGAAATAATTTCAAAATACAATCATATAATGAAATATAATAACATATAATACCGCATACCTTGTATTTTTGTAGAAAAGGAGAGAAGAGAATATATGATAAATAAAATGAACAGAAGTATGGTGGCAAAGTCACCAGAAGAAAAAAAGATGGAAAGTTTATTAAATGAAGCTAAAGATAGTGAAGATCTGAAAAATTACGCTGAAAACTTAAGAAAGGAACTAAGTAAAATAGATATTGCTTTTTATTCATATCGTGTAAAGAAAGTACATTCTGCAGTACGTTCATTCCGTATTGCACATTATCAAAAGTTAGAAGATATACATGACCTTTTTGGAGTGCTAGTCGTTGTAGAAGACAAAAAAGATATTGCTAAAGTGGCAAACATTATTAAGAAAAATCTAAAAGATTATGAAGAATATAACTTACTAACAGAAAAAGACTGGATAGAGCAAAAAGAAGAAAGGAAAAAGCAAGATAATAAAGAAGAAAAAAATATAAGTATGTATGATAAAATCTTAGCAGATTTAAAGAAAATAATAGCAAATACAGAAACCTTAGAAAGAGTATTGCCACCACTTTCAGATATTATAGTTGCTAAAATACCAATGGGAGATAAGGAAATACCAGTGGAATTTAGAATACAAGATAAAAATGGTTTTCAAATAATTGAGGCATATTATTTTACTTTATATAAAAATGATGAGCTAGATCCAAAAATGAAAGGACCACTATTATTTTTAGTACTACAATTATTAAACAGAAAAAATCAACTAGATACAAATAAAAATTTAAGTATATCAGAAAGAGAAGAATTAATAAATCAGATAGGAGATTTGTATCAATATAACTTTAATCTTTTATGTGCAAACAGAGAAGTTATTTCCGATGTATGGAGAGAATATGTAAAAATTTCAGCTAAGTATGCACTTCAATTGCCAGTATATGATTTTCACTTTTTTGGCGTAAAAGAAAAAACAGACGAAGATATAATGGAAATAATAGACAAAGATTTAGACAAATTATACGAAGAATATAAAAGCTTTGATATAAGGGATATAGATACAGACAAATATGTAGAAGATGCTATAAAAATGTTACAAATAGAAGCTTTAGTTTAGAAAATATTTGGTGTGTAGTATTTGTAAAACTTTATGTTGACAAATTATTACAATAATGTTAAAATAAAAATATATTTTAAGAGTTTACCTAAAACGTTGAAGTTTGAGCGGTAAAGGGTAGGAAACTACTTACACTTTCAGTAAGATTAATTTTAAGTCTTACAAAGGAGTCTTAAATGATTTCTTTGTAAGGCTTTTTTGTATAAGGAGGGGAAAATAGTGAACAGTGAATTAGAATTAGTTATGCCAAATGAAAGTTATAAAGAACAAGTAATGGAATATTTAGAAGAGCATATTAAAAGTGGCGAATATGAATTACATGGAGATGGTGGATTAGACCACTTAAAAGATTATGATAAATGGTTATTAAAAATTAAATCTGATATGAAAACAGAAGGTGATGAAAAAAGAGTACCATCTACATTATATTTAGCAATTAGAAAAAGTGATAACAAACTGATAGGAATGATTCAAATAAGACATAAACTAAATGAGAATTTATTAAAAACAGGTGGTCATATAGGTGATGGAGTAAGACCATCAGAAAGAAATAAAGGTTACAGCACAGAAATGATTAGATTAGCACTTGAAAAGTGTAAAGAGCTTAATATACGTAAAGTACTTATGACTTGTGATAAAAATAATGTAGCATCTGCTAAAACAATTATAAAGAATGGCGGAGTTTTAGAAAACGAAATAGAAGAAAGTGGAAATATTGTACAGCGTTATTGGATAGACAATTAAAATATTTTAAATTATAATGAAGTAAAGCATAATGATTTAAATTAAAAAGTAAAATATGAAAATATAAGTAAGATTTATATAGGAGGGATAATAATGAAATACTTTAAAAAGTTAGTGGGAGATAATATATATTTATCGCCAAGAAATGTTGAAGATGCAGAAATATTTACTGAATGGATGAATGATTTTGAAACTACAGATTATATAGGAAGAAGTCATCAATTAATGACTGTAGATGCTGAAAGAAGATTTTTAGATAAACACATGGATGATGAGTGTTCATTCGCAATTGTAGAACTGGAAAATGACAAACTTATAGGCACAATTTCATTAGAAAATATTAATCATATATCCAGAACAGCAATACTTGGAATTTTTATAGGTGATAAGCCATCAAGAAATAAAGGATATGGAACAGAAGCTATAAGATTACTATTAGATTATGGATTTAATTATTTAAATTTAAACAATATTAAATTAGATGTACTAGAAATAAATGAAAGAGCAATTGCATGTTATAAAAAATGTGGTTTTAAAGAATATGGAAGAAGAAGAAAATGTGTATTTTTAGATGGAAAATACTATGACAGAATAAATATGGACATTTTAAAAGAAGAATTTACAGAAAAATATATAAAAAACAGGAATATATAAAATCCAAAAATGTAGTATTTTGCAGTGAAACAAGGTCTTAAAATTTGTGCATACACAAATTTTAAGTAGCCGTGCGTCCGCAGTTGAACGTAAAAATACTACATTTTTGGATTAAGAATTAGGACCGGAACTAAATTTCTCATTTTCGGAAATTTGAATCTGGTCCTAATTTCTGCAATTTCCAACAACTACTTGAAAAATAGCACAATTATTGATATATTAATAAAAAATAATCAAGGGATGTTTTAGATGGATGTAAAAGAATTTTTATCAAAATTTTACAAAGGGACAAAGAAGCAAACTTTAGATGCAGTAGTTTATTTTATGGAAAAATATAAAAACCCAGAAAAAAGTTTAAAAATAATACATATAGCTGGAACCAATGGAAAAGGTAGCTGTGTAGAGATGATTTCTAATGTACTAACCTGTGCAGGATATAAAGTAGGTAAGTTTATATCTCCACATTTAATAGAATATAATGAAAGAATATGTGTAGACAATAAGGAAATAACAGATGCAGAGTTAGAAAAACTAATTACAGAGTTAATGCCAGAAGTTGTAAAATACAACAAAGAGCATAGCAACGATGTAACATTATTCGAATTAGAAATAATAATGGCTTTAATTTATTTTAATAGAAAAAATTGTGATTTCGTAGTTTTAGAAACGGGATTAGGAGGACTACATGACTCTACTAATATAGTAAACCCTATCGTATCTATTATAACTAGTATAGGGTATGATCATATGCATATTTTAGGAAATACTTTACCGGAAATAGCTGCTCAAAAAGCAGGAATAATAAAAGAAAACTCTAATACTATATTTATTTCTCAAGATAACGAGGTAAACAGAGTTATAGAAGACACATGTAAAGCAAAAAATAACACATTACATTTAATAAAAGAGCAAGATATTAGTAATTACTCATATGACGAGAATTACCAAAAGTTTGACTATAAAAATTATAAAAATATACTAGTAAATTTAAAAGGCAAAAAGCAAATTTATAATGCAAGTATTTGCTTAAAGTGTATGAATATCTTAAAGGATAAGGGGTATACAATTAACGAAAACGGTATAAGAAAAGGATTAAGTACAGTTATACATAGAGCAAGATTTGAGCAACTAAATGAAAATCCAATTGTTATATACGATGGAGCTCATAATAAACCAGCAATGCAAAATCTAATAAATTCAGTTAATATGTACTATAAAAATAATAAAAAGATATTTATTGTATCAATATTGAAAACTAAAGACTATAAAAGTATGCTAGGAGAGCTATTACAAGATAAAGAAGCAGTTTATATTTTTACTAGTGGAAACAGTACAGAAAGATATGTACAAGGAGAGATATTAGCCAATACTGCTAAAGAAGTTATGAAAGAAGCTAATATACAAGTTAAAGATTTAAAAGATGCACTAGAATATGTAATAAAAGATTGCAAAAATTATACAATATTTATAGTTGGAAGCTTTTATGTATATGGAGATGTAATAGATATGTTAAAAGAATATAAGAATACATGAGTTTGTTAAAAAGTATTTAAATGAAATATGAATATTATATTGTGTATAAAAAATAAACATAAGAAGTCGATAGAAAATTTAAAAATCTTAAAGAAAGGATAAAAAATGAAAGTATTAATTGCAACTAAAAATCAAGGGAAAATAGAAGGGGCTAAAAGAGCATTGGAAAAATATTTTGATAATGTAATAGTAGAAGGAATACCAGCAGACTCAGAAGTGGGAGAGCAACCTGTAAATAATGAAATTTATGATGGCGCAAAGAATAGAGTTAAAAATCTAAAAAAGTATTGCAAAGAAAATAATATTGAAGCAGATTTATTTTTATCAATAGAAAGCGGAATAAACAATTTGCTTGGAAGATGGATGATTACAAATATAGCAATAATAGAAGATAATAGAGATTTTGAAAGCTATGGTACAAGTCCTTCTTTCCCAGTACCAGAAAGATTAGTAGAAGATGTTATAAATACAGATTTAAGTAAAGTAATGGATAAAGTGTTCGAAAAGGATGAGGAAAGACATAATAAAGGTGGTGGTATACAGCTTTTAACTAAAAATAAAGTTACGAGAATAGATTTAACAGAACTAGCTTTTACCATGGCACTAACTAAATATATAAATAAAGAAAAATGGAACTAACGAGAAAAGAAATAAAAACAATTTGTAGACAAATAAAAAAGAAATTAGATAAGCAGAAAAGGCAAATAAGAGATGTAGAATAAAAAGAAAGGATTATGTAAAATGAAAAAACTAAATGTAATACTAGTATATAATCAAATCGGAGATAAAGTTTTAATGTGTAAAAGAGCCAAAGAACCATATAAAGGAAAATTTAATTTAGTTGGCGGACACGTTGAACAAAATGAAGATGAGTTGCATGCAGCATATAGAGAATTGCAAGAAGAAACAGGAATAACGAATAATGATATTAAATTAACACATATTATGGATTTTCAATATGCAATGTCTGATATGGAATTGGAAGTATATACTGGAAAACTTAATAAAGAAGTTGAACTAGTTGAAGAAGTAAATGAATTATGTTGGATGGATAAGAACGAAAACTTTTTTGATATTGAAAAATTTGCTGGAGAAGGAAACATTGGACATATGTTAAAACAAGCAGAAATTTATAAAGACAAACTATTTTAATTAAAAAATAAAATTATAAATTTATAGACTAGTAAAAATAACAACTATTTAATAAGTAAAATTAAATATTAAATTAACAACAAACAGAATAAAAATAACTTTAGATAGATATAAATTGCTAGATAAAAATATAAAAATTTAATAAAAGGAGAATTATATTGAAAAACTTATTTGAAAATGTTGCAGCAAATGAAAAAAACGAAAAATGGAATAATATAATTAAAAGAGAAAAAGAGCTATATAAGCGTAACAACGATATACGCTCAGAAATTGAAAGAGATTATACTAGAATAATACATTCTACAGCTTATAGAAGAATGAAGCATAAAACACAAGTATTTTTCTCTCCGGAGAATGATCACATCTGTACAAGAATAGAGCATGTTACATATGTAGAATCTATAAGCCATACTATAGCAAAATATCTTGGCTTAAATATAGATTTAACTAAGGCCATAGCAACAGCACATGACTTAGGACATGCACCTTTTGGGCATGAAGGAGAAAGGGTGCTATCTAAAATTTCTCAAAGAGATTTAGGAGAAAAGTTTTGGCATGAAAAAAATGGATTAGACTATGTAGATAAAATAGAATTATTAGAAGATAATTTAAAAAATGAGCAAAATCTAAATTTGACTTATGGGGTAAGGGATGGAATTATATCACATTGTGGTGAAATAGACGAAAATGCACTTATTCCAAGAGAAGAATGCATTGATTTAAAAGAATATAAGTATCAAAATCAATATGCACCATATACATGGGAAGGATGTGTAGTAAAAGTTTCAGATAAAATTTCATATATAGGAAGAGATATAGAGGATGCAATAACAGTAGGAATTTTAGATAAACATTTATCAGAATTATATAAAATATTAAAAAGTGACCATGATGAAGTAATAAACAATACAATTATAATTAATAATTTAATAAAAGATTTATGCGAAAATTCTTCCCCTGAAAAAGGCTTATGTTTTTCAGATGGAATGTTTGAGTTAATGAATGAATTAAAGAAATTTAATTATGAGTACATATACTTGTCTGATAGATTAAGACCTTCGTCTAGATACTTTGACTTAGTACTAAATGAAATTTACAATACACTAAAAGGTGCATATGATGGAGAAAATACACTAAATAAGATAAAGAGCATGAAGAAGTTTTATCCAGATATATTTAATAATTTTGAAGAGTGGCTATCTAGCTATTGGACATTTGAAAGAAAACAAGGTGCTAGTAATGATGTATTATTTGATATAACAGATGAAAAAGATTACAGTAAAGCAATAATTTACTATATTTCAGGAATGACAGATAAGTTTGCTGTTGAAATGTATAATAAAATAATCGGATTTTAAAGAATATAATAAAACTATAAGTAGAGAATGGATATTTAAACTTGAATTAAAAAATTAGATAAAAAATAATAAAGAAAGATTAATAATAAATAAGAGGTACAAAATGTTATCAATACAAGAAGCAAGAGAAAAATTACCAGAAAAATTTATGGAAAACATGTACGAAATGTTTTCGCCAGGCACTGTAGACAAAATAGTTGCTGGAATGATAAGCGATAGATATACTACATTAAGAGTAAATACAATAAAATATAATATACAATATTTAATGAAATATTTTAAAGAGAGCAACATAAAATTTGAAAGAGTGCCATGGTATAATGATGCACTAATAATAAAAAATGCTAAGGAAAAAGAAATACAAAAACTAGACATATACGAAAAAGGATATATATATCTACAAAGCTTACCAAGTATGATTCCTCCAATAATACTAGAACCTAAGGAAGAAGAAAAAGTATTAGACTTAACAGCAGCACCCGGAAGCAAAACTACACAAATTGCAGCTTTAATGAATAACAAAGGTTACATATTAGCAAATGAGCTAGATAAAATTAGATGTGAAAGATTAAAATATAATGTAAATACACAAAGGGCAACAATTGTAGAGGTCGTAAATGGCAGAGGTGAATTGTTAGGAAGAGAACACGAAAACTATTTTGACAAAGTTTTATTAGATGCACCATGTAGTGGAGAAGGACGCTTTGATGCTACTAGTTCTATAACATATAAAAATTGGTCAGAAAAAACAGTAAGAGATTTAGCAAAATTGCAGAAAAAATTATTTAAAAGTGCCTATACAGCTTTAAAGCAAGGCGGGATAATGGTTTATTCAACATGTACTTTAAATAAAGAAGAAAATGAAATGGTTTTAGAATGGGCATTGCAAAACTTAAATGTAAAATTGCTAGATATAAATATAGAAATAAAAGATAAAATCCCAGCTTTTAATAATGAAGTAAATAGCTCAATTAATAAAGCAATTAGAATATTACCAAGCAAAACTATGGAAGGATTTTTTGTGGCAAAATTTGTCAAAGGGTGTCAAAGGGGACGGAGAATTTTGACACATTTAACTTATGTGAATATCAAAATTTTATTAATATTTTATTAATATTTTATAAATTGCTGTAATAATATTGACAAGGAAGATTATTAAAAGTAAGATATAAAGTAACTTTTTAAGTCTAATTAATATAAAAATAAAACAAAAGAATAAGGAGGTAAATTATGTTAGAAGGTTTTGAACTTTTAGGACATAGTAGTATTAAAATAACAGGGGATAGAGTAATATATATAGACCCATATAAAATAGAAGATGAGCCAAAAGATGCAGATATGATATTTATAACACATACTCATTATGACCATTTTTCGCCAGAGGACATACAAAAAGTAAGAAACCAAAATACTATAATTATCATAACAGATGATGGGTATACAGAATGTTTAAAGATGGGATTTAAGGAACATCAAATAAATAGAGTAGAGCCAAACAAGAGGTATCAACTTCATGGTTTAAACTTCGAAACAGTGCCTGCATATAATGTAAAATCACAATTTCACCCAAAATCAAGTAATTGGGTAGGATACATATTAGAAATAAGAAGTGCATCATATTACATTGCAGGAGACACAGACATGAATGAGGACAATGTTCAAGTTGAGTGTGATGTTGCATTTGTTCCAGTTGGAGGAACATACACGATGGATGCAGTTGAAGCTGCTAAATTTGTAAATGAAATACAACCAAGAATAGCAATTCCAATACATTATGGAACAATAGTAGGAACAAAAGCAGATGCAGAGAGATTTGAAGGTTTGTTAAAAAGTACAATAGAATGTAGAATTATGATGTAGGAGGAGAAAAAGTGGACATTTTAATTTCAATTATATTTGGTATAGTAGAAGGTATTACAGAATGGCTTCCAATAAGTAGTACTGGACATTTAATTTTACTAGAGCAATTTTTAAGTTTTAACAATGTATCAGAGAATTTCTTTGATATGTTTGAAGTTGTAATACAATTTGGAGCAATTTTAGCAGTTGTAGTAATGTATTGGAAAAATATTTTCCCATTTACAAATAAAAAAGATAGAGGATATAAGAAAACAGGCTTTTTATCACATGTAGACAAGAACATTATTGGAATGTGGGGAAAAATATTAGTTGCTTGTATCCCAGCAGCAATAGTTGGACTTTTATTTGATGACAAAATAAACGAATTATTTTATAACCCAACAGTAATAGCAATTGCATTAATAGTATTTGGTATCGCATTTATATTTATAGAAAACTGGCATAAAAGTAGGAAATCTGAGCCAAGAGTAAATGACACATTACAAATAACATATAGAGATGCATTAATTATAGGACTATTTCAATTAATTGCAGCAATATTTCCAGGAACATCACGTTCTGGAGCTACAATAATTGGTGGACTATTAATAGGACTATCTCGTACAACGGCAGCAGAATTTACATTTTATTTAGCAATACCTGTAATGTTTGGAGCAAGCTTACTAAAGTTACTCAAATTTGGATTGGCATTTACAGGAACAGAACTTGCAATATTAATAGTAGGAATGGTAGTAGCATTTATAGTATCAATTTTAATAATTAAATTCTTAATGAATTATATTAAGAAACATGACTTCAAAGTATTTGGTTGGTACAGAATTGTACTTGGAATTCTAGTAATAGCAACGTTGGTATTCTAAAACTTATAGTATAAATTATATATAATTTATATAAAAATTGTTTTATCAAAAATTTAAGATTAAATTATAGAATAGAAAAGATTTTTTATATAATATAAGCAAATACAACAAATATAAGTTAATAAAACAATATAGAAAATAGAATAAATAAACAGCACAAAAATATAAGCCTCTTCATATAATAGTGAAGGGGCTTATGAACGTTTTTAAAGAGTTATATGAAGATGCAAGAAACATTAAAGAAAAAGATCCAGCTTGCAGAAATTTACTAGAAGCAATTATTTTGTATCCAGGTTTTCATATATTGGTATTTCATAAAATAGCACATTTTTTCTATAGACATAAATTTTTATTTATAGCAAGACTTATATCACAAATAGGAAGATTTTTTACAGGAATTGAAATACATCCAGGGGCAAAAATAGGTAAGAGATTATTTATAGATCATGGTATGGGAATTGTAATAGGAGAAACAGCAACTGTTGGAAATGACTGCACAATTTATCACAATGCAACATTGGGTGGAACAGGGAAAGATAAGTATAAAAGGCATCCAGACTTAGGAAACAACGTAATGGTTGGTAGCGGAGCAAAAGTATTAGGACCAATAAAGATAGGTAATAACGTAAAAATAGGTGCAAATGCTGTAATATTAAAAAATGTGCCAGATAATGCAACTGTAGTAGGAGTGCCTGGGGTCGAGAAGTAATTGGAAAATTGGGACCAGATCTAAATTTCTTCAAATGAGAAATTGGGACCAGATCTGAATTTCCTCAAACGAGAAAAAATGATCTGGTCCCAATTTCCTTCAATTACTTTATCTTACCTACATAATAATTTTTCTTACCTCTTTTTACTACAAGGTATTGTCCTTCTATAAATAAATCTTGATTTACTACTAAGTCTAAATCTGTTACTTTTTCACCATTTATTGAAATAGCACCGTTTCCGATAAATTCTCTTGCTTCTCTTTTACTAGATACAGCACATAAATCTACTAATGTATCAACTATATTTTTTCCTGCTTCTATTTCTTTAATATCAGCATTTTGGAATAAGTCTTCAATGTCTTTTTTAGATAAGTCATTAAATTTATTGTTAAATAAATGGTCGGCTAAGCTAACTGCTTTTTCGTATTCTTCTTTACCATGTAAGAATGTTATAATTTCTCTAGCTAATGCTTTATGAGCTTCTCTTAATTCAGGATGCTCATTGTTTTTCTTCTCTAAATCTTCAATTTCCTCTTTAGACAAGAAAGTATAAATTTTTAAATAATCAATTACTTTACAATCTTCTACATTTACAAAGAATTGATATAATTGATAGCTAGATGTTTTTTCTTTATTTAACCATAAGGCATTTCCTTCACTTTTACCAAATTTACGACCTTGTGAGTCAGTTACAAGTGGCATAGTAAATCCATATACTTCATCACCAGTTGTCTTTCTAATTAAATCAATACCTGCTGTGATGTTACCCCATTGGTCAGAGCCAGCACATTGCATGTTTACTCCGTAATTTTCATGTAGATATTTAAAGTCTGTTGCTTGCAAAATCATATAAGAAAATTCTGTATAAGTAATTCCTTCGTCTAATCTTCTTCTTATAATGTCTTTATCTAACATATAATTTATGTTAAAGTACTTACCATAGTCACGTAAGAAATCCAAAGTATTAATTTTTGATAGCCAATCATAATTATTAACGACTTTAAATCCAAATATTTTTTCAACTTGAGACTTTAAGCTTTCAAAATTATGTTCAACAGTTTCTTTAGAAATCATTGGTCTTTCTGTAGTAGGACGTGGGTCACCTATTAAACCAGTTCCACCACCAACAAGAAGTATTGGATTATGACCAGCATCTTTTAATCTCTTAGAAATAAGAAAACTAGACAAGTGACCAACATGTAAGCTATCTGCTGTTGGGTCTGTTCCTATATAAAAAGTAAGACCTCCTTCATTTAATTTTTTTTCTAAATCTGGACTAGATATATCTTTAATTAGTCCTCTCCATTGTAAGTCTTCAAATAATGTCATAAAATTTCCTCCTTTATAAATTATTTTCTATGTTTAACAAAATAAACAAAAAAGTACCTAACATAAAGTATGTGTAAAATTAAATAAAAACAAAAGAGTCAAATTATCCTATCAAAGGACGATTTGACTCGTGGTACCACCTTTATTCACAACCAAAAAATTATAAAAAGTATTGATTAACTAAATTTAAACACTTTTTTTGTTGATTGCCTTATTAAAGCTATTCGTTGCTAACGTTAATTGCTATAAGAAGTGTAATTCGTAAATTTATATTCTAATAGTTTTCACCAACCACTATCTCTCTAAAGTTTGTAACTATAAACTACTACTAGGTTTCTTTTTAAAACACAATTAAATAAAGATATTTAATATTATAATGTATTTTTTAATAAAAATCAAGAAAAATATAAACAAGTTTGCTTACACATAAAAATGTAATTGAACTGTAACAAAAATGTAATGCAAAAGAAATGTACAATCTAAATATGAGATGATACAATTATTCTGCAAAAAATAAACAGCAACAAACTGCTCCACATTTATTAATTATATAAAATTTAGAAAATAAAACAATATAATTAATAAATAAAATATGTGGAATAATAGCAAAAGCAATGGAAGCTGCAAATAAGACAAATGAAGCTATTATAGACGAACAAATATCACTCGAAAATACAGATAGATATATAGAAGATACATTAGATGAAATGGTTACGTTACAAAGTAATGGGAGCTATGATGAAAATAAAGGGATGAACACTCCTTATTTAAAGGACGGAATGATACCTGTAAAGTGGAATGGTACAAATTGGGTAAAAACTGTAGGAAGTGATAAAGAATGGTATGATTATAGTAAAAAAATGTGGGCTAATGTAGTTATAAATGGAGTCTTTGACGAAGAAGGAGTTTTAGATGAAAATAGTTCATATAGCATGTTTGTATGGATACCAAGATATGCGTATAGTATAACAAGTGGTTATCATCAAAGTGGCGAAGAAATAAATAGTTCAGTTCCAACACATGGAGCAGTAATTGACGAAGTACACTATTTCTGTAGTGGAGTATGTATTAATGCTTTCTATGATGACTACGGATATACATGTAAAACTTATGGTAGCTGTAGCACTTGTGAAGGAGATGGCCAAGTATCTACCTCAAAACAATGTACAACTTGTGGCGGAGATGGAAAAGTTACAAAATATAACTATTGTGGCCATGGATATGCTAATTCACATTATTGGTGTGCTCATGGAAATGATATGGGAGTAACACAACATGATTAAAAATATATAACTGCTTTTATATTTACAAAAATAGATTAAGACATTATAATTATGGTATGTAAAGTTTATAAAAATGAGGGTTATATATGGTAAAAAAGGTATTAATTTTTATTTTATGTATTGTTTTTATAATGACAGTTATTTTATTAATTTGTGTATTATACAAATTTAATATAATTCCACAAAAAACATATACAGCAGAGGACTTTGGTATTACTACAGTAAAAAGTTCTATTGATTACAATAATAATGGCGTTGATGATTATACAGATATACTGCTAGGCGCAAGAAAAGATGCAGAAAATCATCCAAAGTATGATAGTAGATATTTTGGAGATGGAGGATACCCGCCAGATAATATTGGAGTTTGTACAGATGTTGTTTGGCGAGCTTTTAAAAATGCTGGATATTGTTTAAGAGACATGGTGGATAATGATATAAAAAATAATCCAGAAGAGTACATTTATGTAGAGACGAGAGATAAAAACATAGATTTTAGAAGAGTAGGAAATTTAGACATATTTTTTAAGAAATATGCACAGTCATTAACTCTAGATATTAACAAAATAGAAGAATGGCAACCAGGAGATATTGTGGTTTTTGGAAACGAAGAACATATTGGCATTGTTTCAGATAAAAGAAATTCTAAAGGTCAGACATATATTATACATAATGGCGGACAACCAAATAGAGAAGAGGATTTTTTCAAGTACAACAATATGGCGGTTATTGGTCATTATAGATTTGATGCAAGTAGAATCGATAAGAGCATACTTGTAACTTGGGAATAGCATCTAAGAAATAAAAAAATTATAAAATGGGAGTTTAAATTTTTCAATTATTATAATTTTATTAATTGCAAAAATGTAAACTTCCATTTTTGTAATTAAACTATAAAATAAGTTTATTTATATAATCTTTTTATAAATCTGTAGAAACCAAGTATTTATTTTCTTGACAACATAAATTGGCTAATATATAATTTGGGCAGTTAAAAAGGAAAGGGGAAAATATATGGGACTTAAAGTTGAACATGTTAATAAAACATATGGAACTAAAAAAGTTGTAAACGATATTTCTTTTGAAATAGATAAACCAAGTGTCTATGGACTTTTAGGTACTAACGGTGCTGGAAAAACAACAACAATAAGAATGATACTTGGAATATTAAAAAAGGATAGTGGAGAGATATCTTGGAATGGTAAAGAAGTTAAAAGAAAAAATGTTAACTTTGGATATTTACCAGAAGAAAGAGGAGTATATCCTAAAACAAAAATTTATGACCAAATGATGTACTTTGCAGAGTTAAAAGGAATGAAAAAAGAAAAGGCAATAGAGTCATTAAAATATTGGGCAAATAGATTAGAAGTAGAGCAATATATTAATATGACTCCAGAAAAATTATCTAAAGGTAATCAACAAAAAATACAATTTATAACAGCTATAATACATGACCCAGAGCTTATTGTATTAGATGAACCATTTAGTGGTCTAGACCCTGTAAATACAGAACTTTTAAAGAATGTAATAATAGAACTAATTAGAAATGGAAAATATATTATAATGTCTAGCCATCAAATGCATTCAATTGAAGAATTTTGTAGTGATGTATTAATTCTTAATAAAGGTGAGACTGTACTTAAAGGAAATTTAAAAGAAATTAAAGAACAATATAATGCAAATAGAGTAAGTTTAAGCACTATAGAAAACGTGGATAAATATATAAAAGAATTAGGCTTAGAAATATATAACAGTAAGGATAATGACTATATAATTAATATAAGCGGAGAAGAAGACGGCTACAAATTAATAAATAAACTTATTGAAAATAAAGTAAAGGTAGAAAAATTTGAGATTATGAAACCAAGCTTAAATGATATATTTATAGAAAAGGTAGGTGAAGCAAAATGAGAGATTTATGGATAGTAGCTTCATATACAATAAAAGATATGCTTAAGAAAAAAACTTTTATTATTTCAAATTTAGTTATTTTTCTTATTATAATAGTTGGCTTTAATGTGCCTAACATATTAAATATGTTTAATGAAGATGAATCTTCTGAAAATGGTTCTGCATTATTATCAAAAACATTAATTGTAGATGAGAAAAACATATTTGAAGGTTCTTTAGAAACATTGAATACAATGAATTTAGGCACTCAATTTGAAATAACAAACGAAGAAATTTCAATAGACGATGTAAAAAATAAAATTGTTAATGGAGATGTAGATGACGCAATAATAATTAATGAAAGTGATAATAAAGTAAATGTTGAATACATAGTAGAAAATATGGCAATGATGAACAATGAAGTACCAGAAAAAGTTACAAATATGTTAACGAGTGCGTATACTAATTTACAAATTTCAAAATTAGGGTTAACACAAGAACAACTTGCAAGTCTTACACCAAACTTTACTTTTGAATTACAACAAGCAGAAGAGCAAGAAGTTAAAGGAAATATACTTGTTATAATGTTACTTTCTTTAGTATTATTTTATGCAATATACTTCTGTGCATATCAAGTATCAAACTCAATAACAACAGAAAAAACTTCAAAAATAATGGAAACATTAGTTACTTCTACTTCACCAAGAACCATAGTACTTGGTAAAACAATAGGAATAGGCGTAGTTGGATTACTACAAGTAATAGCAATTGTTGCTGTAGCATTAATTTGCGCTTATGCGTGCTTACCAGAGGGAATGTTAAGCAGTGCATTAGACTTATCACAAATTACACCAACTTTAGGAATATTAACAGTAGTTTACTTTATATTAGGATATGCAACATATGCATTACTATATGCTTTAACAGGTTCTACTGTAAGCAAACCAGAAGATGTACAAAGTGCAAATGGCCCTGTTGCTATTATATCAATTATAGGATTTTACTTAGCATACTTTACTATGATGAATCCAACGAGTGATTTAAATGTATTTGCATCAATATTCCCATTCTCAGCACCATTCTGTATGCCATTTAGAGTTATGATGGGAATTGCAACACCAGGACAAATAGCAATATCTATAATTGTTTTGTTACTAACAATTGTTATAGTAGCAAGTGTATCAATAAAAATTTATTCAAATGCTATTTTAAATTACGGTAGTAGAGTAAGTTTAAAAGATATGATAAATATGTATAAGCATGGAAGTTAGGGACAGGTCCCAATTTCCTAAATCGGGAAATTGGGGACAGGTCATTTTGGACTTAAGTACTATAATTATAAATGTAAATTCTTGATGACCTGTCTTAAACTTCTAATTAAGTTCGGTTAAATCTTGCCAATATTTTTTAGGCATGTATTGCATTTGAAGTCTTGGATTACTTCTTTCTTTAATTGAAATAGTATTAAAAAACGTTTTCCAAAAATCTTGAAATTGTTTTTCTTCTTTTGAAAGTTCAGGTATTTTTATATTTTGCGGAACTTCTATTATTTCATAGTTATTTAAAGTTTGTATATTAGTTTTTATACTATTATTTGCCTCATTATAAGTACTGCATTGAACATTATTCTGGGTGCTTTTGTTAGCATTGTATAAAAACATTAAATTTCTGTTTTTATCATGCAATATTAAATTTTGAGTTGGAAACCTCTTAATAAGGAAATGCCCAAGTAGCTCAATTACATTATTGTCTGGATGTATAGGTGCATAAAATAAATTATTACCAACTTCAGAAAGTCTAACTAATCCCTTTAATTTGTGAGATTCATGTAATACATTTTTTCTAAGTTTCATAACTTCTAAAACATAATCTATAGATAACATTGACGTTATTTTTGGACCGATAATAAATGCATTTAAGATGTATTTAAGAATATTTATTTCTTTACTTTTTTGACAAGACAAAAAGGCATAATAACAATTGTATAAAGCATCAAAAGAAACATTTGAATATAGACCGTTCCAAATGCGAGATGCTTTTTCTTTGTCTGTTTTTACATAAATTGCAGTATCTAAGAAGTTACCCAAGTAGTGCTTTTCAAATACTATATTAGAAGGAATTTGTTTTGAAACATAGCAATTAAATGCAATAGTTAGCAAACCATCAAATGTTCCATCATATAAAAATATAGTATTTAGAAGTTTCCAGTTATACATTTAACAACATCTCCTTTTGTAGGTAGTGAATTTTCAAATAAAGAAAGCTGAGTATAATTTGACTTAAGAGGAGTACTTCGTTTTTCTAGCATCAGCAGGTTTTCATTTATAAATGTAGGATTAAAGTATGAAATTCTGTCAAAATATTTACCATTACATGTAATAAAATATCTAGCACGTTTTAGTACAACTCCTAATTTTTTTAAGGTTTCGAAATTTAAAGAGCAACTTCTTCTTGCAGCAATAATTCTTTTAGCAGAAATTACACCAATGCCAGGAACTCTTAATAATGTAAAGTAATTAGCCTTGTTAATTTCTACAGGAAATTTACTAATATTTCTTAATGCCCAGTCACATTTTGGGTCAAGTAATGTATTAAAATTTGGATGTTTTTCATCTAATAATTCATCTGCATGAAATCCATAAAATCTAAGTAGCCAATCTGCCTGATATAGCCTATTTTCTCTTAATAATGGAGGTTTATCTAAAGTAGGCAAGCAAGAGTCATGATTGATAGAAATATATGCAGAATAATATACTCTTTTTAACTTCATAGTATTATATAAACTCTCAGAAAGCTTAATAATTTTTAAATCTGTTTCAGGGCTTGCTCCGACAATCATTTGTGTAGTTTGACCAGCAGGGACAAACTTTTCTTTTTTACTTTTATTTATTGTAGAAGGCAAAGAAAAAGTCCATTTCTTGGAAGTAGGAGCTAGCAATTTTTGATTATTTTCTATTTTACTAGAAATGTAATTCATTGGTTTTATTATATCCACTTTAGACTTATCTGGAGCAAGTAATTTTAAGCTATCATTTGAAGGTAGCTCTATATTTACGCTCATCCTATCTACTAATTTGCCAAGTCTATCTATTAATTCTTGACTGCTACCAGGAATTGTTTTGGCATGAATATAACCGTTGAAATTATATTCGTTTCTTAGTAGAGAAATAGCTTCTATCATTAATTCCATTGTGTAATCTGGAGATTTAATAACAGCAGAACTTAAAAATAGTCCTTCTATATAATTTCTTTTATAAAAACCAATTGTTAAATCTGCAATTTCTTTGGGAGTAAACGTAGCCCTTGGCACAGAATTACTACAACGATTTATACAATATTTGCAATCATACATACAGCAATTAGTCATAAGGATTTTTAATAAAGAAATACATCTTCCATCTGCAGCCCAACTATGACAAATGCCAGAGACATCTCCATTTCCAATACCATTTTTAGAATTACTTCTATTACTTCCAGAAGAGCTACATGATGCGTCATACTTTGCAGCATCTGATAAAATTTTTAATTTTTCTTGAGTATCCATATTACACCTCACACAAATGTTTGTACAAGTAATATAACATAACAAATTACAAATGTCAAACAAAAGTTTGTGAAAACGTGAAAAAATGAGAAAACAAAATAATAAATTAGATATAAAGAGCAAAACAAGAAAAATGAGGAAAAATTGCAAATAAAATTATTTGCAATGACATAAAAAGTGTAGTAATTGAACTTTTTAATTCAAAGCAAAATTTCAATTAATTAGCAAAAATTTCATAGTTGTTATTTAACGATGCATGTGATAGAATAAAGCAAGGTTATAGAACCTAGCAAAATCTAAATATAGATAAAGAGGAAAGTAAAATGTATAATAGAAATGAAACAAGAAAGATAATGGTTGGAAATGTTCAAATAGGTGGGCAAAATAAGGTTGTTATTCAGTCAATGTGCAATACTAAAACAAAAGATGTTGAAGCTACAGTAAAACAAATTCTACAGCTAGAAGAGGCTGGTTGTGAAATTATTAGAGTAGCTTGTTTAGACATAGAAGATGCTAAGGCAATAAAGCAGATAAAAGAAAAAATACATATTCCTATAGTAGCGGATATTCATTTTGACTATAAAATAGCTCTAGAAGCAATTAAATCAGGAGTAGATAAAGTTCGTATTAATCCAGGAAATATAGGAAGTGAAGAAAAGGTAAAAGCAGTTGTTGATGCATGCAAAGAGAAAAACATTCCAATACGTATAGGTGTAAATGGTGGTTCTCTAGAAAAAGATTTATTAGAAAAATATGGAGGAAAGCCAACAGCAAAAGCTATGGTAGAAAGTGCTAGAAGGCATGTAGAAATATTGGAAAAATTAAATTTTTACGATATTTGTTTATCATTAAAAGCATCTGATTTAGATTTATGCATTGAAGCATATGAAGAAGCTGCAAAGACTTTTAACTATCCTTTACATATAGGAATTACTGAGGCTGGAACAGAGTTTAGCGGAACAATAAAGTCAAGTATTGGATTAGGTGTGCTACTAAGAGAAGGAATAGGAGACACATTAAGGGTCTCTTTAAGTGATGATCCTGTCAAAGAAATAAAAGTGGCAAAGGAAATTCTAAAAAACTGTAATTTATACCACAAATCGCCAACATTAATTGCTTGTCCTACATGTGGTAGAACAAGAATAGACCTAATTCCTATGGCAAAAGAAGTAGAAGAATTTTTACAAGGAATTGAAGCAGATATTACAGTAGCGGTAATGGGTTGTGCTGTAAATGGACCAGGAGAGGCAAGCCATGCAGATATAGGAATTGCAGGTGGTGTAGAAGAAGGATTACTATTTAAAAAAGGTAAAATTATAAAAAAAGTAAAACAAGAAGACATTGTTAATGTATTAAAGCAAGAAATTATGAATATGATAAAAAATGTATAATTAGTTATCTGAATTAATTATATGAATACCGTAATTGATTAGCCGAAAAAAATAAAAGTAAAAATAAGAGAGGAAAAAAATATATGGAAATTATATTAGGAAAAATGGCAGGATTTTGTGGTGGCGTGAAAAACGCTATAGATAAAACATATAAAGAAGCTGAAAACTCAACAGAAGAAATTTATTGCTTGGGAGATTTAGTACATAACCCAGTTGTATTGAAAAAACTAGAAAAAATGGGAGTAAAGATAATTAATAGCTTAAATGAAGTGCCAAATCCAGATGGAAAGACAGTAATAATTCGTGCACATGGTGTAACAAAAGACATTTATGAGCAAGCAAATAAAATGGGAATAAAAATAAAAGACTTAACATGTCCAAAAGTTTTAAAAATACATGATTTCGTAAGTGATTATGCTAAAAATGGGGACTACATATTTCTTATAGGAGAGGGAAAACATCCAGAGGTAATTGGAACAAAAAGTTTTTGTGGCGAAAATTGTACAGTAATAGAAAACGAAGTACAACTAGATGAAGCTATAGAAAAAATAAAAGTAAAATTAAATAAAAAGACAGAGGATAGTAAAATAGATAATAATAGTCAACACATTGAAAAAGATAATAAAAGAAAATTAGTGATAGTTGCCCAAACAACTTTTAATTTGGAAAGATTTAAAGAATTTGAAGAAAAAATAAAACAAGAGTTATCAAATAGTATGGAGGTTATTGTAAATAATACTATATGTGATGCAACAAGATTGAGACAAGAGGAAACAGATAAGTTGTCTAAAGAAGTGGATGGGATGGTTGTAATAGGTGGCAAAAAGAGCTCTAATACTAATAAACTATATCAAATATCTTTAAGTAATTGTGAAAATGCTGTAATGGTAGAAGATGAAAGTGACTTGGAAAGTGTATTGGAGAAATTTAAAAGTTGCAAAAAAATTGGTGTTATGGCAGGAGCCTCAACTCCAGAAGAAACAATAAATAATGTTATAGTCATGCTAGAAAATGCTTTTAATAAATAGTTTAATATGCCTTGCTGTATTTTATTTAGAAAGTAGCATGTAACTAAGAACGTAAAACATAATTGTACGTATTAAAATAATGATAGAAAAATGTAAATGTGAAAGTTTTGTGAAAACTGCTCTAAAAAAGTAAATTGTATTGACAAATGACACTGTGTCACATATAATATGTAATGCAGTGTTTTTTAATTGGGGGGTGAAAAAATGCCAAAAGATACATTTTTAAACTTGTCTGAAGATAAGAAAAACAAAATTATAAATGCAGCAAAGAAAGAGTTTGCAAGAGTTCCAATTGAGGAGGCTTCTATCAAAAATATTGTAGAAGAAGCGGAAATTGCAAGAGGTAGTTTTTATCAATATTTTGAAAGTAAAGAAGATTTACTAAAGTACATGCTTAAGAGCAAAGAAGAAAAGCTAGATAAGTATTTAAAACAGAGATTAGAAGAAACTACAGGTGACATTTTTCAAGTATATATTGATATGTTTGACTACATAACAAAAAACTTAATGAATAGTGAAGATAAAGCATTTTTTATAATGATTTTTAAAAATATAAGAATAAGTGAGGAAAAATCTGTAACACTAGGTTATATTGAAAAAAATAAGCCTAAGGGTCCATTTCAAAAAGAAGATATTATTAATAAAATAGATAAGTCTAAACTAAAAGTAAAAAATGACAATGAACTAAAAACTGTAATAAAAATGCTATATCTTGTTACAAGAAAAGCATTAGTTTCTACTTTTAAGGGAGAAGAATTAAATAAAGTTAGGGACGAATATATAAAAATGATAGAGTACTTAAAACATGGAATTTTAAAATAAATTTATAATTGAAATAAACTTATAAATAATTAATACAAAATTAATTTATAAGATTATGTATATAAAAATCTAAAGAAAGGAGAGTATGGTAAGACCATACATAAATGTATTTATGCTAAAAATATTAAAAAACTTAAAAAAGTCATGGATATACGTTATTATAATAGTACTATTATTAATAGTTCAAGCTATTTGTGATTTACGTTTACCAGACTATACTTCAAGAATTGTTAATATAGGAATTCAACAAGGAGGAATTGAAAACTCATCACCAGAAGTAATAAGAAAAACAGCAATGGATGATGTTTTATTGTTTACAGATGATGATGAAAAAATATTGCAAAACTATACTTTAATTTCAAAAGATAGTTTAAGCAAAGATGATTATGAGAAATATGTAGAAGATTATCCAGAACTTGCAAATCAAGAACTATATGTACAGAACAAACTAGAAAGTGAAGAGCAAGAGAGTTTAAACAGTATGATGTCTAAACCACTTATGGTAGTTTATAATTTAAATAGCGGTGAAACAGCAGAAAACATTAAGACTCAAATATTATCTAGTATCCCACAAAATATGCAAGAACAGGTTAAAGATAAAACAGCATTAGAAATAATAAAATTCTTAATGTCTACAGATTCTAGTTCAATGCCTAACACTTTAAATACTAATGATAATGCAACAAATAATAGTTTTATGGAACAAATTAATGAGAAAATTAATGAAATGCCACAAAGCATATTAGAACAAGCAGCTATAGAGGCAATAAAACAAGAATATGAGGCAGTTGGAATTAACTTAGATGACTATAAAACACACTTTATAATTGTTTCTGGTGCTCAAATGCTTGGAATATCTCTAATTATTATGGTATCTGCTATAACTATTATGCTTTTATCGTCTAAAGTAGCAGCAAGACTAGCACAAACATTAAGAGACAAGATATTTAAAAAGGTTCTAAGCTTTTCAACAAGTGAGTTTAAACAATTTTCAACAGCATCTTTAATCACACGTAGCACAAACGATGTTCAACAAATTCAAATGCTAATGACAATGCTATTTAGAGTTGTAGTATATGCACCAATTATAGGTATTGGTGGATTCTTTATGGTGCTTGCAAATAGCAATATGTCTATGGCTTGGATTATTGGAGTTGCAATTGTTGCAGTTGTACTTGTAATGGGAACATTATTTATTATTGCAATGCCTAAATTTAAAAAATTACAACAATTAGTTGATAAATTAAATTTAGTATCAAGAGAAATTTTAACTGGTTTACCTGTAATTAGAGCGTTTAATAAAGAAAAAGACGAAGTTGATAGATTTAATAATGCTAATAAAGACTTAATGAAAGCAAATATATTTGTTAATAGAGCTATGAGCTTAATGATGCCAACTTTAATGCTTATTATGAATAGTATATCTTTATTAATTGTTTGGGTTGGTGGACATAATATAGATGCTGGAACTATGCAAGTAGGAGACATGATGGCATTTATTCAATATACAATGCAAATTATAATGTCATTCTTAATGATTTCTATAATGTCTATTATGTTACCAAGAGCAAGTGTTTCTGCTAGACGTATTAATGAAGTGCTAGAAACAGAAAACTCAATTAAAGACCCAGAGAATCCAAAGAAATTGGACACAACTAAAAAGGGATTAATAGAGTTTAAAAATGTTTCATTCCGTTATCCTGATGCTGAAGAAAATATGTTAAATAATATTAGTTTTACAGCAGAACCTGGTAAAACAACAGCAATTATAGGAAGTACAGGAAGTGGAAAATCTACAGTAATAAATTTAATACCAAGATTTTATGATGTTACAGAAGGAGAGTTGCTTGTAGATGGAGTTAATGTTAAAGATGTAACTCAAAAAGACTTAAGAAGTATAATTGGTTTTGTCCCTCAAAAAGGTATATTGTTCTCAGGAACAATTGAGTCAAATATTAAATACAGTGACGAGAACATGTCAGATGATAGAATGAAAACAGCTGCAGAAATAGCACAAGCAACAGAGTTTATAGAAGCAAAAGAAAAGAAGTATAATTCTGAAATTGCTCAAGGTGGAGGTAATGTTTCAGGAGGTCAAAAGCAACGTTTATCTATAGCAAGAGCAATTGCTAAAGACCCAGAAATATTTATATTTGATGATAGCTTTTCTGCACTAGACTATAAAACAGATGCAACATTAAGAGAAGCGTTAAAAGAAAAAACAGAAAATAAAACAGTTGTTATTGTTGCACAAAGAATTAATACTATATTAAATGCAGATCAAATTATTGTTTTAGATAATGGTAATATTGTGGGAAAAGGAACTCATGAAGAGTTAATGGAAAACTGCGAAGAATACAGAGAAATTGCTTTGTCACAATTATCAGAAGAAGAACTAAAAAAGAAAGGAAGTGAGTAGAATGCCAGGAATGATGGGACCAAGGGGCGGAAAAGGCTCTATAGAAAAGCCAGCTAATGCCAAAGAAACTACAAAAAAACTTATTAGACATTATTTAATAGATTATAAATGGCAACTATTAATAATGCTAATATTTGCCGTTGGTAGTACCATTTTTACAATTGTAGGACCTAAAATTTTAGGAAATGCTACAACAGAAATATTTAATGGGCTTGTAGGCAAAATATCTGGTGGAACTGGAATTGATTTTAGTAAGGTTCTTGGAATTTTACTTACACTTCTAGGGTTATATGCAATAAGTGCATTATTCGGATATATACAAGGGTTTACAATGACAAGTATTTCACAGAAACTAACATATAGACTTAGAAACGATGTAGCTATTAAAATAAATAAATTACCTATGAGCTTTTTTGACAAGAAAACCCATGGTGAGATTTTATCTATAGTTACAAACGATATAGATATGCTTTCACAAAACTTAAACCAAAGTATTACACAAATTATAACTTCTGTTTGTACTATTATAGGAATTTTAATAATGATGTTAAGCATTAGTGTAACCATGACAATAGTATCTTTAATTATTGTTCCATTAAGTTTCTTTGTTATAAGAATAGTGGTAAAAAAATCACAAAAATACTTCAAAAAACAACAAGATTATTTAGCTTATGTAAATGGTCAAGTAGAAGAGTCTTATGGTGGACACGATGTAATTAGAGTATTTAATAGAGAAGACAAAACTATAGAAGAATTTGATAAGCTTAATAAAGAATTATATGGAAGTGCTTGGAAGTCTCAATTTCTATCAGGATTAATGTTTCCAATAATGAACTTCTTTGGAAATGTAGGTTATGTTGGAGTTGCTATATTAGGTGGATATTTAGCTTCACAAGGTATTATTACAGTAGGAAATATTCAATCTTTTATTCAATATAACAGACAGTTTATCCAACCTATAAACCAAATTTCACAAATCTCTGCAATATTACAATCAATGCTTGCAGCAGCAGAAAGAATTTTTGGTTTCTTAGAAGAGAAAGATGAACCAAGTGATGTAGAAAATCCAGTAAGCACAGACGGTTTAGTTGGAAATGTACAATTCGACCATGTCCATTTTGGTTATACAGATGACAAAATTATAATAAATGACTTTAATGCAAATGTTAAAGACGGTCAAAAAATTGCTATAGTTGGACCAACTGGAGCTGGAAAGACTACAATGGTTAAACTATTAATGAGATTTTACGATGTAAACAGCGGTGCAATTATGGTAGATGGACATAATGTAAAAGACTTTAAACGTGGAGAATTACGTAAAATGTTTGGAATGGTACTTCAAGATACATGGCTATTTGGAGGAAGCATTAAAGATAATATAAAATACGGAAAGCCAAATGCAACAGACGAAGAAGTTATAGAAGCAGCAAAAGCAGCACATGCCGACCACTTTATACGTACACTTCCAAATGGATATGATATGTTAATAGATGAAGAAGCAGGAAATATTTCACAGGGACAAAAACAATTACTTACTATTGCAAGAGTTATTTTAACAAATCCAAGAATATTAATTTTAGACGAAGCTACAAGTTCTATAGACACAAGAACAGAGCAACAAATACAAGCTGCTATGGATAACCTTATGAAAGGTAGAACAAGCTTTATTATAGCTCACAGGCTATCTACAATAAAAAATGCAGACTTAATTTTAGTAATGAATCAAGGAGATATTATAGAACAAGGAACACATGAGGAATTACTTGCTAAAGATGGATTTTATGCTAACTTATACAATAGCCAATTCCAAGAAGCAGAGGAAGAGTAAAAACAAAAACATTGTAAGAGAAAATATCTTACAATGTTTTTATTTTTTAGAATTCAAATAACGAGCTGCCCTGCTTATTCCAATAATTGCACAAGAGTCATTAAAAGTTCTATCATTAAAATCTTCTACTTTTTTTACAGCTTCTTCAAATGGCATAGTAAAAGAAGTTAGGTATTCATCATTATCCAAATCAAGTTTGTATTTTACTTCTGCATGCTCAGCTAAATATAAATGAATTTTTGTAGTGCAAGAGCCTGTATCAGGAATAAATTTTCCTAAATAAGTCCAAGTACAAGTCTCAGGGTCACAGCCAGTTTCTTCACGTAGTTCTGCTTTGGCTGCAATAAGAGGGTCATAATTATGCTTTTCTTCTATCATTCCAGCAGGAAGTTCTATAAAATCTGGTATCATATGTGCAATTCTAGGTTGTTTAACTAAAAATAATTCATTATTATCATTTATAGCTATTATACCAACAGCATCACCTTTAACAACTATATCACGTTCAACTTCTTTGTCGTTTGGAAGTAATGCTTTCTCAATATAAACTTTTAGCCAATTTGAAAATTTACAATCTTTTGAAATAATTTTAATTTTATCCATAACAATTCTAACTCCTTTCTTTAGGATATACATAGCTATGAAAGAACTTCTTTCAAAACAATCCCTTTAAAAAATAAACAACTTTGATTATTATAGCATAAGAACATATGGTTATGTCAAATTTTGTAGAAGCAATTTTTATAAATAATTTGAAAAATCCTAAATACAATTATACGTATCAGAGTTTTTTACGGTCTAAGAAATGAAAATATTATTAAGAATTATTTAAGATTAATTAAAAATTGCGATAAATACTGTAAAATATAAAAAAAATGAGGTATAATATAATAGTTAAAGAAAAGGAAGTATAATATGGAGAAAAATTCAAGAAAAGCATTTAAGACTATTATGTTAATATTAATAATTGCAATAGTTGTGGCAATAATTTATTACCTGTTTCCAGTAATAAAAGATATAAGTACACCAGAAGGGCAAATTGCTTTTAAAGAAAAAATAAGCAATTCAGGAGTGCTTGGCTTTTTAATGCTTTTTGGACTTCAATTTGCACAGATATTTTTATTTATTATACCTGGAGAACCAATAGAAATACTCGCAGGAATTTGTTATGGTCCTATATGGGGAACAATATTTGTAATGATTTCGGCTGCTATTATTACTTTATTTATATATTTGTTGGTTCATAAATTTGGTAGAAAATTTATATATGATTTTTGTGGAGAAGAAAAAATTAAGAAAATAGAAAACGCAAAAGTGTTTAAAAACCCAAAAACAATTAGTTTTATAATTTTTATATTATTCTTTATTCCAGGAACTCCAAAAGACCTATTTACATATATTGCAGCATTATTACCAATTAAACCTTTAAACTTTATAATAATTTCTACAATAGCAAGATTCCCATCAATAATTTCTTCTACACTTGCAGGAGATAATTTACTTGCTGGAAATTGGCAAATGAGCTTAATTATTTATGGAGCAACATTTTTAATTGTTGGAATTGCAATATTAATTATGAGAAAATTTGACAAAGACAAGGTAACAGATGAGGTACTTAAAAGTATAAAATAATGTTATTTTAGTTAAAAATATTTCATTATAAAAAAGAAAATGTTATTATAATATTGTAAAATTTAATATAGTAAAAAATGTTTTATTAAGAGACATAAGGTTGAAAAATAATTACAATTTTTTTACAACCAGATTTGTGTTTCTAGGAAGGAATGAGATTAATAATGAGTAATTACTATTTTACATCCGAAAGTGTAACAGAAGGACATCCAGATAAGCTTTGTGATACTATCTCAGATAATATACTTGATGAATATTTAAAGCAAGATAAAAATTCTAGAGTAGCTGTTGAGACATTTGCATCTAAAAACTTAATAGTAGTAGCAGGAGAGGTTACTTCAAAAGGAAATGTGAATGTAGAGAAAGTTGTAAGAGACACAATTAAAAATATAGGCTATGATAATGAAAACACAGATATAGACTATAGGACATGTGATGTAAAAATTAATATAAACAAGCAAAGCACAGATATAGCCTTAGGAGTTGATATAGGTGGTGCAGGTGACCAAGGTATAATGTTTGGTTATGCTTGTGATGAAACAGAAAATTATATGCCATATGCAATTAACATGGCACATAAATTATCTAAAAGACTTACAGAAGCGAGAAAGCAAAACGAGATAGATTATTTAAGACCAGATGGGAAGACTCAAGTTACAGTAGAATATGAAAATAATTTACCAAAAAGAATAGAAACAATATTAATCTCAACTCAACATTTAGATAATGTTTCAAATGAGCAAATAAAAAGAGATATAACAGACAAAGTAATAAAAAAAGTAGTACCAATGAACATGATGGATGAAAACACAAAAATTTATATAAATCCTACAGGAAGATTTGTAATAGGTGGACCTTTAGGAGATACTGGACTTACAGGAAGAAAAATAATAGTAGACACTTATGGTGGTTATAGTAGACATGGCGGAGGAGCTTTTTCTGGAAAAGATGCTAGCAAAGTAGATAGGTCAGCAGCATATATGCTTCGTCATATTGCAAAAAATATTGTTGCAAATGGATATGCTAAAAAATGCGAAATACAAATATCATATGCAATCGGTAAAAAAGAGCCACTATCAATTTATATAAATACATTTGGTACAGGAATTAAAACTGAAGAAGAATTAGTAAAGTTAATAAAAAATAAATTTGATTTAACTCCGAATGGGATAATAAATTATTTAGACTTGAGAAATCCAATATATAGCTTAACAACAAACTATGGGCATTTTGGAAAAGAAAACTTACCTTGGGAAAAAATAATAAAATTATAAATAATCATAAAGTAAATTAATAAAAAGTAAAAAAACAAAGGAACAATCCATTAAAAAATAAACAACTTTGATTATTATAGCATAAGAACATATAAAAAACTAATAAGATAAAAATTAAACAAAACAAAAGCAAAAAATATAAAATTATAAAGTATGTAAGAAAAGAGAGGAAAATATGGAATACAGTCTAGCAACATATTTTATGTTATTTATTATATATGCAGTGGCAGGCTGGATATGTGAGGTTACATTACAATTAATTCAAAAACATAAGCTTGCAGATAGAGGATTTTTAATAGGTCCATATTGTCCAATATATGGATGCGGAGCTATTCTTATCACATTATGTCTAACTCCATTTAATGAGCACCCAATAGGTTTATTTATACTTGCTATGGTATTATGTGGTTCGTTGGAATATGCAACTAGTTTTATAATGGAAAAAGCATTTAATGCTAGATGGTGGGACTATAGTAATATGAGATTTAATATAAATGGAAGAATATGCTTAGAAACTTTAGTACCATTTGGAATAGCAGGACTATTAATTATATATGTTTTTAATCCATTTTTAATATCTATGATAGGATTAATGGGAGAAAATGCGCTTAACATAACATCTATTGTTATTTTAGTTATATTTGTGGCAGATGTTATAGTGTCTTCTAAAATTATATATAACTTTAAGAAAACTAATAAAGAAGTTAGCCAACAGGAAAGTAAAGATAGTACAGAAATAATATCTGAAAAAGTTAGAGAAATATTAAGAAATAAATCATTCTTAAATAGAAGATTAATTGAGGCATTTCCAGACTTTACAACAATTTTGAAAGAAAAAGGAGAAGAACTAAAAAGAAAAACAGCTGAGGTAAAAGAAGAACTTACAAATAGAGCAAACGATGTACAGAAAAAAATAAACGATAAGGCTAGCAATGTTCAACAAAAAATAAATAATAAAGCAAGTGATGTACAACGTAAAATAAATAACAGAGCAAATGAAGTTCAACGAAAATTTAATAGCAAAACAAATGAATTAAAGGAAAATGTAAAAAATAACATAAAGAGGAGGAAGGACTAAATGGGATTGTTACAAAATAGAAAAAATGAAGATGAAGAAGTTGCAAGAGATATGCTTGAAATTGGTTTGGATATAGAGCAAATAAGCCAAATAACAGGATTGAGCAAAGAAGAAATAGAAGAGTTAGAAAAAGGTAATAAAAATTAAAAATAGGATTAAAAATTAAATAATAAAATTAAGAATAAAATATTGAATATTAAGAAATAAGAAATAGAAAATTAAAAAATATAAAAGATACAATATTAAAGTTAAATATTAAAATAAGACATATAAGGAATAAGTGTATTGAAAAAATTCTATAAACTTTAAATTTCTTGTAATTTTTAGATAAAGGAAGTGTCTTTTTAAATTTTTAAGACCTTGCGTGGGCGACCATTGTGACAGCTGTTCGAGGCATTTATGCCGAGTTACAGATGTCCAAAAGGGGAAAGGTCTTAAAAATTTAAAAAGACACTTCCTTTATTTTAACATTTACTGAACTAAATAAATTTTATATTATGCCTTTTATAGCATTTCTAGCAAGCTCATCACATCTATTATTTAGCTCATTATCTGCATGACCTTTTACTTTGTGAAAGTTTACATTGTGAATTTTGGTTAATGAAATTAATTCCAACCAAAGGTCTTTATTTTTTACATCCTTTTTATCCGAAGTTTTCCAATTATTTCTCTGCCATCCATCAATCCAATGTTGAAGAAATGCATTTACTACATAAGCACTGTCACTATAGAGCTCAACATTACAAGGCTTTTTTAAAGCTTTAAGTGCCTCTATAACAGCAGTCATTTCCATAATATTATTTGTAGTATTAGGACTTCCACCAGAAAGTTCTTTTTTTAAGTCATTAAATATTAAAATTGCACCCCAACCGCCATGACCAGGATTTCCACTACATGCACCATCTGTGTATATTGTAATTTGTTCCATATTTTGTTTCCTTTCTATAATTTTATAATCTAAACTATATAAAAAATACTAATATAGTTTAGATAAAAATTATTAAAAATAATTTTGTTTAAAAGTTATAATAAAAAAGTAATAGAAAAGTAATAGAAAAGCTATATTTTAAGACTTTTTTACATTTATTCTAATACAAACAATTATTAGTAATTGTAAAATTTTAATTTTTGTGTTATTATATCAATAATGAGTTAAATTGACAAGACAAAGGGGTGTTTTTATTTGGGCAGAGTACTTGGAATTATTGGAGAATATAATCCATTTCATAATGGGCATTTGTATCATATGATGCAATCAATAGAACAGACAAACTCAAATTATACTGTTTGCGTTATTTCTGGTAACTTTGTTCAAAGAGGAAATACATCTATAGTAGATAAATGGACTAAAGCAGAAATGGCTCTTAAAGGTGGAGCAGATTTGGTAATAGAACTTCCAACAGTTTATAGTGTTTCAAGTGCAGAAAATTTTGCAGAAGGAGCTGTAAAATTATTAAATAGTTTAGGAATAGTAGACAATATATCTTTTGGTATGGAAGCAAAAGATATATCTTTATTAAATAATATTGCAACAGTTTTATATCAAGAGCCAAAGGAATATGTAACAATTTTAAACCATGAACTTAGCAAAGGAATATCTTTTCCAAAAGCTAGAGAAAATGCAGTAATGATGTACTTAAACGATATAAAAAAATACATAAATGTTATGACAAGCTCAAATAATATACTAGCAATAGAATATTTAAAAGCATTAAAGAAGTTAAGAAGTACAATGTACCCAGTAGGTATTACTAGAGAAAAAGTGCTATATAACGACGAATTTATAGTAGACGATTTTGCTAGTGCTACAGCGATAAGAAGAATGATAACTAGAAGAGAATATGAAGAAATAAGAAAAGTAATGCCAAAGTTTTCTTATAATATTTTAGCTAACAATGTAAATCAAGGCAAATATGTAATAGATTTATCAATTTTCCAAAAAGAAATATTGTATACACTAAGAAAGATGAGTGTATCAGAAATTGCAGAATTGCCGGATGTATCAGAAGGCTTAGAAAATGCAATAAAAAATGCATCAGATTCATGTAATAGTTTAGTAGACTTAATTAGTATAGTAAAAAGTAAAAGATATACTCAAACAAGAATACAAAGAATATTAGTATATGCACTATTAGGTATTACTAAAAAAGACATGGAAATATCTAAAAAGGTAAATCCATATATTAGAATTTTAGGAGTAAGCAATAGAGGAAAAACATTAATTTCTGAAATTACTAGATTAGGTAATAATGTACCTGTTATAACATCTGTAAAGAAATTTATGACTGAAAGCAAAAATAAAAATTTAAAACGTTTATTACAAATAGATATAAATGCAACAGATATATATACTTTAGGTTATCAAAAAGATGCTTATGCAAATTTAGACTATACTCATAAAATAATTACATTATAAGAAGAAAGGGGTTATGATATATTTTATATATCATGTAAAGTAAAATGATAATTGGGATTACTGGTAGTTCAGGAGCTGGAAAAAGTACAGCCTGTGAAATATTAAGTGAAAAATACGATATAGAAATAATAGATGCAGATAAAATAGCAAGAAAACTAACAGATACAAACAAAGCCTATTTAAATGAAATAGTTAGCAAATTTGGAGAAGACATATTATTAGAAGATGGAACACTAAATAGAAGAAAATTAGCTAATATTATTTATACAGATAGAGACAAAAGACATTTATTAAATAGCTGTACATTTAAGTATATTACTAACGAAGTAAAAGAGAAACTTAAAGAGAACAAGAACTTTGCTATAGATGCTCCACTATTAATTGAATGTAAATTAAACAGATTATGTGACATAACAATAGCTGTTATTGCTACAAATAGAAGAGACCAACTAAATAGAATTATAAAAAGAGATAATATAACAGAAGACGAAGCAAATAAAAGGCTAAATGCCCAAAAACCAAATAAGTTTTATACATCACGTTGCGACTATATAATTTTAAATGATGACCATATAAAACAAATGGAAAAGCAACTAGAAAAAATACCAGAATTAAACAATATTACAAAATAATTACAACTATTTGACATTTGTATAACATTGTTGATTTTGGTATTTTTTTGCAATATAATTTATTTGAAAATCAATATAATAATTACATAAGAATAATACCTTTGTGAGGGATAATATGGAAACATTTGCAGATTATATTCTATCTGAGAAAAACTGGGGAAGAAAGTTAGAAATTTTATATTATTTGCAAAAGAAAACAGGAATATTTTACGATAATTCTGTTATCTTTAAGACGCTCCTAGCAAAACTATTTTTAGATTTTGCTAAATTGGATAATATAAACGAAGATGAGGTAATAACAGCATGTCTTTTATGTAATTGTAAAAAAAGTAACCTCCCAGGGGACTTGTCAAGAGTAAAGTTGTATGCAAAAGAAGGAGCAGAATACTTGTCTGAATTAGGATTTTCAGAAAGATTTTGTAGAATATGTGAAGGTGTAAATAGATACACAATAAGTGAAAACAGAGAAAAAGAAAGTGACATTTTGGAATTGGTAGACCAATTTGGAGGAATGCTTTTAGACAGACCAGAAAGAATTGCGTTCAAAGTTGATGAGGCACTAGTTTTATTAGAATATAGAAACTTAAAAGACAAACCAAATAGATATTTAGAGCAATTTAAAGACTTTGTAAATCAAATGGAGGCGGTTCTTATATGAATAATATGAATGGAATTATTAGTGAAGCAAAGCGTATTTTTAATACAGAATTAGATATAAAAGATACATTAGATGGTTCAAATAGAGCAGTGTCTTTTTATGCAAATGCAAAAGCAAGAATTGCAGAAGAAAAGGAGAAAAGTGAAAGCTTAAAGTTAGAACAAGCTAGTAGTAAAATTGTAACAGGCGATGAATTAAGACGTTTCTTCGATAGAAACTATGACATGGAACATCCTGTAGAAGAACCTAATGTACAACAGGCGGAAGAAAAGCAAAGCCAAGATAGAGATGAAGAGCAAAGATAGTATTAGTTTAGTTTTACGTCAAAAGCTTTAAACGAATTTTTATATTATTTATAATTGGAAAAAATATATCGTTAGAATATGGAACATTACAATGATATAAAAGCTTTTAAATATTTTTTAATAAGAATATATTAAACAAAAGATTGGATATGGTTAAAATGAGACCAATCTTTTTTGTTGGATTTTGATAAGAAGTGAGAAAAAGATAGATTAGTTATAGAGCTTAAATTAGTATAAAACGAAGCAAGAAAAAATATTGTAAAAAATTAAAAATAGCAAAGGCTCAATTTAAAATAAATAAGTTACTATATATAAAAAGTAAAAATAAGAGAGGTATAAAAATGAAAGAAATATTTGCAGATTTACATGTACATATCGGAAGAAGTGAAAATGGAAAACCAATAAAAATAACAGCTGCAAGGTCACTAAATTTTGCTAACATAGCAAAAGAATGTGCAGATAGAAAAGGAATTCAAATGGTTGGAATAATAGACTGTGCATCACCTTATGTTATTGAAGATATAGAAAACTTTTTAAAAAACGGAGATGCATACGAAATAGAAGATGGAGGAATTATATACAAAGACAAAGTTTGTATAATATTGGGTAGTGAAGTAGAAACATCAGAAGTTAACGAAGATGGAAAGACAGGAAGTGCACATAATCTATGCTATTTCCCAACTTTAGCAGATATAAAAGCCTTTTCAAATGAAATGAAAAATTATATACATAACATTACTTTAAGCACACAAAGAGCTAGAATTTCTGCTTATAATTTAATTGATATTGTAGAAAAACACAATGGAATATTAGTTCCAGCACATATTTTTACGCCATATAAAAGCTTTTATGGAAATTGTACAAAAAGATTAGAAAGAATATTTAAAGAGAAGTTTGACAAGATATTTGCAGTAGAATTGGGCTTAAGTGCAGATACATTTTTAGCAGACGAAATATCAGAGCTAGAAACAAGAACATTTATAACAGATTCAGATGCACATTCACTTCCAAAAATAGCAAGAGAATACAATAAAGTGCTTATGGAAAATATAAGCTTTAAAGAACTTGTAAAAGCTTTAAAAAATGAAGATGAAAGAAAAATTTTAGCAAATTATGGGTTAGACCCTAAACTTGGAAAATATCATAGAACTTATTGCGAACTTTGCAATAAGCCTATAGAGGGGAAGCCACCTGTTACAAAATGTGATACATGTGATAGCAGTAAAGTAGTTATGGGAGTTTTTGATAGAATAGAAATAATAAAAGATAAACCAGAGACAAAAAGTCCAGCAAATAGACCGCCATACATATATCAAATACCTTTAACATTTGTTCCAGGCTTGGGAGCTAAAACAATAGACAAATTATTGGATAATTTCGAAACAGAAATGAACATTTTACATAAGCTTTCAGAAGATGATATAGAAGCAGTTGTTGGAGAAAAAAATGCTAGAGCAATAGAATGTGCAAGAACAGGTAAAATGCATATTCAATCTGGCGGAGGCGGAGTATATGGAAAACTAACAATAGGGTAATGCATTTATTAAGATAATATAAATTTATAGATTAATCAACTTAAATTTAAAATAACGTATTTATAGAGTATAGCAAATTTGTTAAAGACAATAATTATTTTAAATAAATTATAACAGATAAAATTTTATAATTAATAATAAATATTAAGTTCTAAAATTCACGTTATAGAATAGACATTATGTATAAAACTACTTTAGGAGGAATAACGTGAGAAATACAAAGATAAAAAGCAGTAAAAGGATTTTAACGGCAATTGCAAACTATTTTATAGAAAATATTAAAGCTTATACTTTTATAGCAATTATATTTATTATAGGTATAATATTAGCAATTGTTTTTATAAATTATTTAGATGAAAGTCAAAGAAACGAAATTAGTACATATATAACTACATTTACAAATTCATTAAAAGATGGTTATACAATAGATAAGGGAGCATTACTTACAAGTTCTATATGGAAAAATGTAATATTATGTATTATTATGTGGTTTACAGGCTCTACAGTTATAGGAATACCACTTGTATTAGGAATAGTAGCATATAGAGGTTTCTGCTTAGGATATACAATAATATCGTTGACTTTTACATATGGGACTTGGGATGGGACAATATTTTTTCTTACATCTATGTTGTTACAAAACCTAATATTAATACCGTGTATTTTATCACTTGCTGTAAGTGGACTAAAGCTGTATAAATCAATAGTAAAAGACAGAAGAAGAGAAAACGTAAAAATAGAAATAGTAAGGCATACTATATTCTCAATATTAATGCTAATTATGCTAATTATAGCAGCATTAATCGAAACATACATATCAACTAGCTTATTTCAGACTATAATAGGAATATTTTAAAAGTAAGATTTAAGCTATACTAATTGAAACACAGCGAAACTTAATAGTTAAATACAATTTAAAATAATAAGAATAGGTAAATTTTAAAATTGAAATGTAGTTTGTAAAACTAATGTCTATTATAAGATAATAATAAAAATAAAATAAAAAATAATAAAAATATCTTTACAATTTTGGCGTAATTTGATATAACATATAAAGTGATTTATGTAAATTCTTTAATTAAAAAAGTTATATTACATGCGCATAATATTTAAAGGGATAGGGGAGCTGAAATGGAAAAACATATAAAATTATTTTTGGAATTTCTTCAAGACGACAAAAAGTTGTCAAACAACACATTACAATCATACAGAAGAGATATAGAACAATATAAGGACTATATTCAAAATAACAAAATCAACTACTTAAAAGTAGATGGTGAAGATTTACAAGAATATTTGAAAAAATTGCAAGAGATGGGAAAGAAAACTTCTACTATTTCTAGAAATTTAGCATCAATAAGGTCATTCTATCAATTTTTATTAAGAATAAAAAAAGTAAAACATGATCCAACTGATGGTATACAATCACCAAAAGTAGAGAAAAAAGCACCAAGTGTATTAACATCAAAAGAAGTAGAGTTACTTTTAGAACAACCAAAAGATGTTGATTTAAAAGGAACTAGAGATAAAGCAATGCTTGAATTTGCATATGCTACAGGAATGAGAGTAACAGAAATAATTTCATTAGATATAGACGATGTAAACTTAAACGAAGGATATGTTACATGTAATAGTGGTAAAAAACAAAGAACAATTCCAATAGGAACAATGTCTTTAAAAGCTTTAAAAGAATACATAGAAGAAGCAAGGCCAGTTATAATAAAAGACGAAAACGAAAAAGCTTTATTTGTTAACACAAACGGAAAGAGACTAACAAGACAAGGATTCTGGAAAATAATAAAATATTATAAAGAACAAGCTCATATTGCAAAAGATATTACACCACATGTATTAAGACACTCATTTGCAACACATTTACTACAAAATGGAGCAGACTTAAAGTCAATACAAACAATGCTTGGTCACTCAGACATATCATCGACACAAGTATATGTTCAATTCCAAGACCCAGAACTAAGAGATATATACAAAAAAAGCCACCCAAGAGCCTAGTTGGAAATTAGGGACAGGTCCCAACTTCCCAAATCGGGAAATTGGGGACAGGTCAAGTAAAAAGATATGATTAAAATATAACCAATAGTTAAGTAAAATGATAATTATTTATTTAACTATTGGTTTCCTATTTTTACATTAAAATTTTAAAATCAGACGAAACAATAATGTCATTTAAAATGAAACAAAAATTTAGAATCAGAACGAAAAGTCAATTGAAAAAGTAAAATATATTTAGAAAAAGTAAATTCTAATTACCGATTAAATGCTATTTGAATGGATTTAATTGTTCAAAAAGGGTTGCTTTTTCTTTAATTTTTGTGTAAAATGAAAATATAAACAAGAAAAAAGGGCGACTTTAAGCGAGTGAATATAAACTAATTTTTTTCTGTGTAAGATTAATTTCTATTCACTTTAGTGGTGCTCTCAACAGAGGCATATTAAGTTAGCCATAGGTGCTTCTTGTTACAAATTAACTAAAATTTATTTTAAAAGATAGGGTTGTA